>CAZWAM010000031.1:0-5163 GCA_964631855.1 uncultured bacterium
CTCGGCGCTCCCCGGGCCCGTAGAAGTCCTCCCCGAGCCACAGCTCGTGGGCGCCTTCGGCGCCGCGTTGCTCGCCCGCGGCTAGGTTCGGTCGACCCGAGCCGCCGCGGCTCCGTTTTCGGTTGCGGCGTCGCGCCGCGGCCTTTATATTAAACGTAATGGAGGCTCCCCCAAACGGAAAAGGCGGCGCGCGGCCGGTTTGGCGGCGGCTTGCGGAGAATTTTTACGTACAACTCGGCGCCGCGTACGTGGTCGTCGCCGCGGCCACTTACGTACGGGCCTTCCCCTTCCGCTCGAAATACATCGGTAAAATCTGGCTAACGCCGCTCTATTCGTATTGGGACCCGAGGGTTACGTGGTGGGCCGTCCCGGCGGCCGCGGCGGTGGTGCTGGCGACGTTCTTGATAATACGCGCCGCGCGCGCGCGTAAACGCTGGCTCCTCGCGCCGGCCGCCTTCGTCAACGTGGTCGCCGTAAACCTCGGCCCCGCCGGCGGCCGCAGATTCCCCTTCAATTGGCTCGAGCGGTTCCTCGCGGACGCGCGGGTCCTATTCCAGGCACCGAACGTGTTCGCGGATTACGTCGAGGCGACGAAAGGCGTCAGCTGCCACTGCCGCGTCAGGCCGGGTACGTTGTATTGGCTCCTCGGCGCGTTCGACCGGATGTTCGCCGGCAACGTCTACGCCATCGAGCTTATATTCATCGTCCTCGCTTGCGCGAGCGTCCCGGTACTTTACTTCGGCGCGCGGGCACTCATTACAAAGGAAGAGAGCCTCACCGCGGCCGCCCTGTTCGCTTGCGCGCCGGCGTTATTAATTTTCGGCTCAGGGCCCGACGGCTTCTACTGCCTCCTCGGCACGTCGGTATTGGCGCTGGGTTTACGTGCGGCGTCCGCGGAGCGACCGTGGCTCACGGCCCTCGCCGCGGGCCTTGTCCTTGCATTCGCGGTCACCTCTTCCTACGCCCTGGCCGTGCTCGCGGCCTTTCTCGCGGCCTTCGCGTTCGCCGCCGGCCTGTCCGGGCGGGGATGGAAGCACCCCTTGGCCGTTTGGCTCTTGGCGGTTCTCACGGCCCTCGCGGCCCTCGCCGTCTTCCAACTCGCGACGGGATACGAACACATCGCGGTATTCAAGAGAGCGTACCGCGCGGCGCAAGAGCTCGCCTCGGGGGGCGACAACGTCTTCAAGTTCGTGGCGAGGACGTTAGGGTGCGGCGGCGTAAACTTAGCCAAAGCCAGCGAACGTTCTTACCGCATCTTTGTATTCGGAAATCTTTATTCTTTGTTTTTTATTATGGGCATACCCGCCGCGGTGCTTTACTCCCGCGAGATGTTCCGGATCGTCACCCAAAAACAGGTACGCCGTTCGTTCTACGGCATAACGATGATATCGTTCCTCGTCGTCTTCTTATTCTATAATTTTTCCGGATTGACCTTAGCCGAAGTAGAGAGGGTATGGCTGTTCCTGGTTCCTATGTTCCTGATACCGGCCGGCGTACAACTGGCGTGCCTGAGCCGAAGGACCGGGAGCGCGGCGATTCCCGCCGTCGTCGTCGGCCTTACCGCGGCGCAGTCGCTCGTTTATAATATTTTAGCTTTGACCGCCTTTTAACGTACGGGCCGGCCTTCGACGAAGGCCGTGCGCTAAGCCGTAACGACGTTCGCCGCCGCGGGCGCACTTTTCTCGAGCCGCGGCCCGCGTTCTCGTAAACTTGGAGCTTATTAGACCTATGACTAAAATCGAACGTTTCGGCGTCTCGATAGCGGAAGAGCTGCTGGCCGCCTTCGACGGCTTGATCGACCGCAAAGGTTACGCCTCCCGTTCGGAGGCGATACGGGACCTCATTCGCGACTACCTGGCCGAGGAAGCGTGGCGCGCCGGCGCCGGGCGCGCGGTGGGAACGGTGACGCTCGTATACGACCACCGCGCCGGCGACCTTCAGGAGAAACTCACCGACATCCAACACCAAAGGGCGCAACTTGTCGTATCGTCGCTTCACGTCCACCTCGACCGGCACCACTGCCTCGAGGTCCTCGTCGTAAGGGGCAACGCCCGTCGAATCCGGAAGCTGGCGGACCGCCTAATCGGCGCGCGCGGCGTCAAACACGGCAAGCTCACGCTCGTGGCCGCGGGCAAAGAATTGCCTTGACAGGAGAAGGGTTTTTTTATTAAATTTACGTAACACTATTATTTTTTTCGTGTTACATTTAAACGTGCATTACCTTGCCCTAATAATATTAACTGCGGCTACGTCCGTTTGGGCCGCCCGGCCATTGGCCACGGAAGACGCGTATACGGTAGGCCGCCGGTCGTTGGAGCTGGAATTCGGCCTGGAATACGCGGACATCCCGGGAGATTGTCGGCAATACGGCCACGGCCTCGTCGCCACGTACGGCCTAGCCGACGTCGTCGACGTCGCGCTGGAAGTCCCAATAATTTTCTCGAGGACCAAAGATAGCGAAAAAGCCTTCGGCGTCGGCGACGTAGCGGCCCGCGCCAAATTCAGGCTGGCCGAGGGCGGGCGTCTAACGTTCGCGCTCGTACCGGAGGTAAAGTTCGCTTCGGGCGACGAGAACAGGGGGCTCGGAAGCGGCTCGAGCGACGTCGCCGCCCTAGCGGCCGCAAGTTGCGCCTTCGGTATAACGACCCTTCACGGCAACGTGGGGTACAATCGCGCGTTCCCCAAGGAGGGCGAAGCGGAGGGTTGCTTCTTCGCGGCCGCGGCGACAGAGTTGTCTCCGTTCGAACGCGTCGCCGCAGCGGCCGAGTTTCTGGCCGACTTCGCCCGGGACGAAAAGACCGATAAATACCCGATATCGGTCGGCGGCGGATTTAGCTTAGCGGTTTCCGAAAACTTAGCCCTGGACGCGGGTATTACGTGCGGCCTCGGCGCCGCGGACGGCGAAATAAGCACTACTATAGGCGCAACGTGGGGCGTATTCTAAAGGAGCGTACGTGCACATACCCGACGGCTTCCTGGACGCCAAAACGTTTATCACCCTCGACGTGGTAGGCGCCGGCTTAGTCGCGGCCGCGGCCGCGCGCGTACGCCGCGTTTTGAACGAGCGCGCCGTGCCCCTCATGGCCGTGCTCGCGGCCTTCATCTTCGCGGCGCAGATGTTGAACTTCCCCGTCGCGGGAGGGACCTCGGGCCACTTCGCGGGCGGCGCGCTGGCCGCCATCCTACTCGGCCCTTGGGCCGCGGTCCTGGTGATGACGCTCGTGCTCGTCATCCAGGCGTTCGCGTTCGGCGACGGCGGCATCCTCGTGCTGGGCGCCAACGTCTTCAACATGGCCGTCGTCGCGCCGTTCGTCGGTTACGGCATCTACTACCTAACGCGCGGCATCATTCGTTCCGGCGTCGGGAGTTTCGTCGGCGCCTTCGTCGCCGGTTGGGTCGCGGTGGTGGCCGCGGCATCGGCCTGCGCCGCCCAGCTCGCGATTTCCGGAACGATTCCGCTCGAGGTCGTATTCCCGGCGATGGTCGCGGTGCACGCCCTTATCGGCGTCGGCGAAGGGTTGATAACGGCGCTTGCGCTCGGCGCGATCCGCGCGAGCAGGCCGGACCTGTTGGAGCTCGCTCGCGGGGGGACGGCGCGATGAAGACGTTCACCTGGCTCGCGCTGATAGTCGCTCTTTTCCTCGGCGTCCTAATCTCGCCTTTAGCCTCGAGCTGGCTCGACGGCCTGGAGCGCGTCGCCGAAGACAAGGGTTTTTTAGAAAAAAGTGAAGGTGGATCCTTAATTGCGTCGCCCGTACCCGATTACTTATTCCCCGGCATCACTAACGAACGCATAGCAACGGCCTTGGCCGGCGCCGCGGGGACGCTCCTGTCGTTCGCCGTCGCGTTCGCCTTGGCCGCGGCGCTCCGCAGACGCGGAAAATAAAATGAGGCACGGCTTCCTCGATAAGTTCAGCGACGCCGACGGCTTCCTTCACCGGGGCGACGCCCGGGTTAAGATAGTCGCGGTGGGGGCGGTACTCGTAGGCCTAAATGTCCTTCGATCGCCGCCGTGGTATATCCCCGCCGCGGCGGCGACCATCCTCGTCGCCGCGGTAGCGGTGGCGCGGCTGCCTCTCTTTTACGTATTCCGCCGGGCCGCCGTAGTACTACCCTTCGCGCTGGTCATAGGCATCTTTCTGCCCTTTACGACCGAAGGCGAGACGCTCTTAACGTTCGACGTCGCGGGTTATAAAGTCGAGATGTCGTACGCCGGCGCCACGCTCTACGCGACGCTCGTCGCGAAGGCGTATCTATCGTTGGCGTTCGTTACGCTCCTGCTCGCGACGACGCCGTTCGGGATGTTAATAAAGGCGCTGGCCTGGTTCCGCGTCCCGGCCTTCTTCTTGGCGCTGCTTTCGTTCACCTACCGTTACATATTCGTCTTAGTGGACGAGTGCGAACGGCTCCGGCGGGCGTGGGCCGCGCGCTACTTCGGCCGTCGGCGCCTCGCGCAGCTCCTCGCGCTGGGCCCCGCGGTCGGCGCGCTCTTCGTCCGCAGCTACGAACGGGCCGAGCGGATTTGGGCCGCGATGCTGAGCCGGGGGTACGACGCAAGCGCGATATGACCGTCGCCGTCAAAATACAAAATTTGGATTACACCTACCCGGACGGCACCGCGGCCCTCGCGGGCGTAGATTTAACCGTGAAGGCCGGCACCACCTTCGGCCTCGTGGGCGCCAACGGCGCCGGCAAATCGACGCTGCTCCTCCACCTCAACGGCCTCCTAAGCGGAAACGGCACGGTGGAGATATTTGGAGAGGCCGTAACGAAAGGGAACGTAAAAAAAATTCGCCGCCGCGTGGGCCTGGTCTTTCAAAACCCGGACGACATGCTCTTTATGCCGCGCCTCGAAGACGACGTCGCCTTCGGCCCGAGGAACCTGGGATTGCCCGATGACGAAGTGGCGGCGCGCGTCCGCGACGCCTTAGCCGCCACCGGCCTGGAAGGTCTCGAGAGACGTTCGCCGCACCATTTGTCTTTGGGCGAGCGGCGGCGCGCCTCCATCGCCGCGGCGCTGGCCCACCGGCCCGACATCCTCGCGCTCGACGAGCCGACAGCGAACCTCGACGGCCGCGGCCGCCGCGAACTGGGTGAGTTGCTAACTTCCCTGAACCGTACTAAAATAATAGCGGGCCACGACCTCGCGTTCGTCGGGCGGCT
>CAZWAM010000031.1:5263-22509 GCA_964631855.1 uncultured bacterium
TTTTATTATCGCGAAACGGCTTGACTCGCGGGGCGGTTCGTTTTATAATTAAATTATCAAAAAAACGTTTCTAAACTTACCGCGCCAACGCCCGAAAGGGGTATCGAGATGAGGATAATTGCGTTTGTCGCGCCTTGGCTTATGGTTGTCGCTCCGGCTTTCGCGGTCCAGGTTATCGTCGGCGGGACCCAAAGCGCGGAGGGGTTCCCGTTCTACGGGTGTTGAGACTACAGCGCCGTGAGGATCCAGGATCTGGTTCTTCAGAGCGACGTTGTACCCGCCGGGCCGATCACGAAGTTGGAGTGGCACGCGAACGGCAAAATAGTAGAGGGCTCTTATAAAGATTTCCGGATAAAATTATGCCACACGAACCTCGCCGCGCTAACGGACACTTTTCAAAACAACTACGCCGGCAACACCCCCGTCCGCGTTTTCTACCGGAGCTCGCACTACGTCAACCCGCCCGCGGAGTCGTGGTTCGGCTGGGCCTTCGACACGCCCTTCGAATACAACGCCAAGGATAATTTCATCATAGAGGTCTGGTGGGAGGAGGACGTCGGCGAAGGGGCCGCGCCCACGTACATTACCAAAATCATGTCGCGGGGCCTCTACTCGTCGATCCGGTACGGCAAGCCGCAACACGGCTACCCGAACCAGGGCGAACTTATGAACTACCTCCACCACATGCGCATTACCATCAGCGGGACCGGCCTCGAGCCGACTTCTCTCGGCCGCGTTAAAACGTTGTACCGGTAATATAAACGGAAAGCCCTACGTAAAAGCGTCGAAGCTACCGGCGAACACGCCGCGAAGGGAGGTCCCACGATGAAAGGTTTTTTAGTCGCGTGCGCCGTTCTTTTGGCCATTGCGGCCGCACGGGCCGATACGGTAACCGTCGGCGGGAAAGAGAAACAGTCGTTATACCCGTTTCGCTGTTGTTGAGGCCAAACTTGGGTTAGGAACCAGGACCTGGTTCTTCAGAGCGACGCGGTCCCCGCGGGCACGATAACGAAGTGGGAGTGGCAGTGTCACCTCTCGGGTGTCGAGAACAAACCGGGAACGTATCACAATTTTAAACTCCTCGTATGCCACACGTCGCTGGCGCAATTGACCAAGGACTTCAAGGCTAACTACGACGGCAATACGCCGGTCGAGGTTTACAGTCGGAGCCAACAGCGCATTTACGCCGAACGCGGCGCCTGGTTCGGTTGGGCCTTCGACTCCAGCTTCCAATACGACGGCCGGCGCAACCTCATAATAGAGGTCTATTGGAAGGACTCCGATAAACAGGGCCAGACAAGCACGTACGCGACCGCGGGGACCGCCCGCGGCCTTTACGACGTCAACGGCACGTTCTCGCTCGTCGACTATTGGCACCATATGCGCATAACGCTCGAGGGCATCGGCGTCGAGCCGACCTCCCTCGGCCGCATACGGGCGCTCTACCGTTAACGCGTCGCCCGGATCGCAAACTAAAAAGGCCGGCCCTCAGGGCCGGCCTTCCCAAAAAATATAACCCTTCTCGCGGAACGACGCGCTAACTTTCCCGGGAAGGGTCGGCCCGGGCGCGCCGAAAATTTTCACGCGTTTTCTCCTCTAAGCGGAATCCGGACCCAGATTTTAATTTACTGCCGTACCCGCTAAGCGGGAAAATATACTAATAAGGGCGCACAGCCACTTTAATTTATAAAGGCGTACGGGCCCGACTTACGACGGGCGCGCGTAAAGCCAAACCCTTGAAAATAAAGGTCTTACGGCCCGGGCCGTTGCGACGCGAGACGACGCTCGGGCAGGTAGTTATTGCGCGTTCGAATTATTTATGTTAAAATTACTATTATCAAATTTCGGGTATCGCCGCCTTGCGAACCGCAAACGAAACTAAGCTAATATACCGCCTCGTCGTCGCGGTCCTGTTGCTACTGACCGCGGCGCTAATTCTAATCCCCAACCGCTACTGGGTCGCGGCATCTAAAAAGCTCGTGCCCCCCGAAAAGCTCGCCGAGTCCACGCGACCCGACCCCTGGGGATAACCCCCACCGAAAAACTATGCCCACGTACGAATACGAATGTCCTGCGTGCGGGTGTAAGTTCGAAAAGTTCGAACCTATGACCGCCAAACCGAAGGCCAAGTGTCCGGAATGCGGCGCGAAATGCCGACGTTTGATCGGCGCGGGCGCGGGTATCATCTTCAAAGGCCCCGGCTTCTACGCCACCGACTACCGCGACGCGTCCTATAAAAAGGCCGCCGAAAAAGAAGGCCGGAGCGAAGGCGAGACCGGCGGCAGCGATTCGAAGGGTGAGGAGAAAGACTAAGCCGTTGTAGTCTACCGGTGGTGACGATATGGCGCGCGGAAGGAATTGGAAAAGGCTTGTCGTATTCGCGCTCGCCGCGTTCGCGACTATCGCCGCGGGCAGGATGGGCGACGGCGACGAGGAGGAGCGGTCGCCGGATACGGTAGTGGCGATCGTCGGCGGCGAGAAGATAACCGAAGGCGACCTGGACGAGATGCTCGAGCTTATGAACCCGCTGGAACGGCGCTCGTACGAGGCGCCCGAAGGCCGCAAGATGCTCCTCGACATTTGGATAAAAAATAAATTGCTCGTAGACGAGGCCGAGCGGCACAAGCTCCACAAGGACCCGCAGGTCAAGCGCGACATCGCGGACGCGCGAACCCGCATCCTCGCCTCAACCTATTTCCAACGCTACATCGCCGAAACGCTCGGCATATCCGACGAGGAGGTCTCCCGCTACTACGAGAAACACAAGAGCGACTTCCGAGAGCCGGCGCGCGTCACGCTGCGTCATATACTCGTGGAGAGCACCGACGTGGCCGCGGAAGTACTCAAACGGCTGGAGGCCGGCGAGGACTTCGGCGCGGTGGCCGCCGAGGTATCGCAAGACGAATATACCTCGCACCAAGGGGGCCTTATCGGCGAGGTCAAGGACGGCCACACGCCGTTCCAGGTCGGCAACTGCGAGAACTTCCGCGACGTCGTATTCAACCTCGAGCCGGCTAAGCCCTCGGCCGTTACGGCCAGCGACCGGGGCTACCATATCTTCCTCGTAGACGAGAAGACGGAGGAGACGTACACGCCGCTCGAGCAGGTAAAGGGCCGCGTACGCGAGCGGATACTTCTCCCGGAGAGCGACGTCGTCGACTACTTCAACGCCCACCGCGACGAGTACGTCGTCGAGGAGGGGGTCCTCGCGCGCCAGGTCGTGGTGGAGACGGCCCCCGAGGCGCGTAAGATATTGACGCAGGCCCGCGCGGGCGAGGACTTCGAGGCGCTGGCCAAGCTGCACTCGACCGATTTGCCCACCAAGAACAACGGCGGCCTGCTCGGTTGGATCAGGCCCGGCGGTTACATCCAAGGGATAGGCCAAAACGAGGAGGTCGAGAAAGCGCTTTTCGCGGCGGCCGAAAACGACGTCGTCGGCCCGCTCGAGCTCGGCGACGGGTTCCATATATTCAAGATCGACCGGCGGCGCGAATTCCGGCAAATGGAATTCGACGAAGTGCGAAGCCGCATCCTCTCGAAGCTCCTCGACGAGCGGCGGCGCGATTACTTCGAACAAGCCTTTGCCGAACTGGAACGCGAGTACAAGGTCGAGCGCTTCGGCTGGGCCCGGACGTACGACGACATGAGACCGGAAGAATTGATGGCCGAGGCCGAAAGAGCCGCCACGCCCCTCGTAGCGATCCAGGCCTACGATAAGTCCTACGAGCGCTTTCCTAACCACGCCGACGCCGACAAGGCGCTCTTTATGTCCGGCTTCTTGAATTCGGAGGAACTAAAGGACTACGCAACCGCCAAGGATAAATTCCGAGCTCTGCTCGCCGCTTACCCCGACTCCGACTACGCCGCTTCCGCGACGTGGATGATAGAGCATATGGGCGAGGAGGACCTAAGCTGGCCTCCCGATTTGGCGGGGTTGAAAGCCGGCGAAGAAGAGGGCGCGGAAACGTCCGAAGAAAAAGCGGCCGAACCCCCGGCACGCGAAGTTGAAGAACGATAAACGCCGTCTCGACGTTCCAATATCGGCAGCGGAGGTTTACGCGGGATGGAAACGAACGAGCAGACCACGGTCGAGAAGGCATTCGTGAACTCCCCCAACGATTACGTTACGGTGCTCGCTATCGCGCGAAGGGCCCGCCAAATCCTCGACGAGTACCCGAAATACGAGGAGCTGCTCGAGAACGAGAAAGCCACGTTGATCGCGCTCCGAGAATATATGGACGGGGACTTCACGTTCGACGTGGAAACGAGTAAAATAAAGACCGACGAAGATTGAGAACCCCCTCGACGAGGTAACGCCGGACGGTTGCCGACACGCCGTCCGGCTTTATGTTATTATACGGCCGTGGCGGACGAAAAATACGTCGACGTTCACTTTGCGCGGCCTCCCTTCGGCCCGTTCACGTACGCCGTCGACGGCGAAACGCCGCCATCGCCCGGCTGCCGGCTCGAGGTAGAGTTAGGCAAGCGCGCCGCGGTAGGGCTCGGGGGTCGGCCGGCGCGCCCGCCTTCGCGCTCCGTCAAGGTTAAAAAAATAACGAGGATAATAGACTACAAGCCCGTCTTCCCGCCCTTTATTTGGGAACTCCTCGAGTACGTTTCCCGGCGCTACGCGACTTCCCCGGGCGAAGCGGCGAGGCTCGCCTTGCCGATATCGCTCGACTTGAAACGCGACGACGTCCTCGTGTTGACGGCGGAATTTGCCGCCGACCCCGCGCTGGAGGGGTTGAGGGAAGAAGAACGCAGGCTCGTGGGCGAAGTTTGGGAGGCCGGGTGGCTCGGCGCCAGGGCGGCCGGCCTCGGCGACGCCGTCCGGGATCTTCAAGATAAAAAAATAATCGCAGTGGAACCGTACGCGACGAGGCCGGCCCTCGAAGACCTTCTCGTATACGCGGTCGCGACCTCGGCCAAGAGGCTCGGCAAAGTTGGGCAAGCCGTCGTCGCCGCGTTGGCGGAGGGCCCGCAACCGGCGAAGCGATACTTGCTCGAGCCGAAGACAAGAGATGCGCTCCGGCGCCTCCTGCGGGGCCGACAGGTGGCGCTTGGCCTCGTCTCAAACGAACCTCCCGTCGGCGCCCCACCTCGAGCCGGCGCGACGCTGGTAACGGGGGGCGACGCCCGCCGCCGGCTGGAGGAGGCGCTCGCGGCCGCGCGGGATGCCGGCGCGGAGAGCGCGCTCGTACTCGTCCCGGAGATGTACCGCGTCCCCGCGGTTCGGCGGCGGTGCGAGGACTTCTGGGGAAATTCTTTCGAACCCTACTATTCGGAAATGTCGCCGGGGGCGCGGTGGCGCGTCTTCAGCCGTTGCCGGCGGCGCACGGCGAAGCGCGTGGTCGGTTCGCGGTCCGCGCTTTTCCTGCCGCTGCCGCCCGAGGCCGCGGTCGTAATCACGGACGAGGCCGACGGCGCGTACAAGCAGTGGGAGATGCCGCCCTACTACCACGCGCGCGACGTGGGCGCGGCCCGGACCGCGAACACGGCCCTCGTAATGGCCGCGGCGGCGCCCTCCCTCGAGGCGTACGCCCGCGCATCGTCGGGCGACGCCGCGTTGCGGCCCGTACCCGAGGCCGGCCGAAGACCAGAGCTGACGATAGTGGATATGGCGAAAGTCGTCGCGGCGGAGGGGCCGGTTATCCTCTCCGCGGCGCTGGTCCGGGGCCTGCAGGAAACGCTCGCCGCGGCTAAGCGCGCGTTAGTGGTCGTCAACCGGCGCGGGTATATACCCCATATCTACTGCGGCGCGTGCGGCAGGTCGCTGACGTGCGGCCGCTGCGACGTCGCCTTCACCTATCACAAAGAGGAACGCGTCCTACGTTGCCACTACTGTATGCGGCGGGAGCCTATGCCGCGGCGCTGTCCCTATTGCGGAAAAGAAAAGCTTACGGGCGTCGGCTTCGGAACGGAAAAGCTGGCCGCGGAGGTCGAATTGCTCTTCGGGGGCGCGCGCGTCGGCCGCGCCGACTCGGACGCGCTGCCGACGCCGGCCCGCGCGCGGTCATTCTGGGAAGACGTCGCCGCCGGCGCCTACGACCTCGTCGTGGGAACGCAGATGGCACTCCGCGCCCTCGACGACGACGAGGTCGCCCTCGCGGCGCTCGCCAGCGCCGATACCGCGATGAACCTGCCCGACTTCCGCGCCTCGGAGCAAACCTTTCGAACCGTAAGGCGCATGCTCGAGCCCTCGAGCCGTCGCCGCCGCGTCCTGATACAAACCTTCTACCCCGACCACTACGCCGTAGCGACCGCCGCGGCCGGCGACTACGACGCCTTCGCGAAACAAGAACTCGCGTTCCGCCGCCGCCTCGAGCTGCCGCCCTTCACGCACCTCGTCAATGTCGTCGTCGCCGAGCGCGAAAAGGCCAGGGGCGAAAAGAAAGCATCCGAAATCGCAACGCGCCTCGAGGATATATTCGGCCCGCGGGCGGATATCTTGGGGCCCGTTCCCGCGCCCGTCGCTCGCTCGCGGGGCAGGCGCCGCTGGCAGATATTGATTAAAACAGATTTAAGGGAAATAGAAAACGCGGGGGCTGAGCTCGCCGCGCTCGCAAGCCGCAAAGGGCCGGCGAGAGTACGCGTCGACGTCGACCCCTACGAGCTGTTCTAAGCGCCCTTAGCGGAGGAGAGCTTTGATTCGGCCCAGCGACGTCGGCGCCAAGGCCACGTCGCCGAAGGATATACGCAGGCGGTCCGTCTTGGGCGAGACCTGCCCTTCGGTGGGGTTGTAACCTTTGTTTATGAGGAGGCGGTTCGAGCCGGCGACGTACGCCCACACCTCGATTTTCGTCGTGAGCTGTTGGTTGCGCCACCGCAGCTCGACTATGAGGTTGTCGCGGTTGTTGTACTCGAAGGGCGTCGTAAATTTCGCGCCGAACCACTGGTCCTTGACGCCGTTTATCGTGAACGGGCTCGCCCGGGCGACGAGGACCGGCGTATTGCCGCCGTAATTTTGGTTGAAATTAGTCGTCAGCTCGGAAAGGGGCGTATGGCACAGCCGCATCTCGAACTCGTAGAAATTGCCCGCGGGGTACGTATCGTAAGATTGGTACTCGACGCGCGTTATGGGCGCGCCGAAATTTAGTTCGCTCTTGAGGACCAAAAACTGGACCCGGTACTGCGGCCCTCAAGTACCGCAAAAGGGGATGTTCAAGTTGAAACCCTTCGTACCGACGACAACCTGGCCTGCAAACGCCGCGGCTGCAAACGCCAACGCGGCGGCCATCGTTAGAATTTTCCGCACCTCACTACCTCCTTCGTGACCCTCGTTTCACTTTAATTATACCAAAAAATGCGCCGTAGGATTAAAAAAAAAGAAGTACAAACCTCAGCCGGGAACAGAAAAATAAGGGGAGGAAACCGAAGATGAGAAAGGCGATACATATCGGCGCCGCGCTCCTGCTCGCGGCCGCTACGACGTCGGGACAGCTTACGGCATCGCGCGGCGAGATAACCGTAATTATGGATGACTTCCGCACCGACGCCGGTTACGCGCGCGTCGCGTTATTCGACGCGAAGGAGGGCTTCCCCTACGAAACGGAAAAAGCCCGCAAGGTCGAATTCGTCAAAATTAAAAATTACGAGGCCCGCGCCGTCTTCACGGATATCCCGTACGGCACCTACGCCGTCGCCGTCCTCCACGACGAGAACTCCAACGGCGAGATGGATTTAAATTTCTTCAAGGTTCCGACGGAAGGGTGCGGCTTCTCGAACAACGTCCCGAGCACTTTGAGCCAGCCCGCCTTCGACGACGCGAAATTCAAACTGAACGAAGAACGCCTACTCATCCATATATTTATTCAATATTAAAAATTTTTGCGGCGTTAACGGCGACGACGCGGGCTAAAGCAGGGTCGCGCGCCAAAGCCGAGTTCGTCGTCAGCCCCCCACGGTCTTCTCGGGCGACAGGTCCGCGGGCGCGGCCGGCGGCTCGAGGCCGTCCTTGCCCCCCACCTCCTCCAAAAGGCCGTCCGTCGTTATTACCGCCTCGAGTTTCGCGCGGCGCGCCGCGGCGTCCGTGCCGCCGAGCCGGCAGAGGTTTCCCTCGCATCGCTCGCACAACGCGATACTCGTACGGTCCAGCGTCTTGTATCCAATTGCGAACTTCATCGCGCACCGCGGCTGGCGGCAGTGCATAAGGCCAAAGGTATGGCCCAACTCGTGGATAATTAATTTCGCGAAACGGACAAGCCGCCGTTGGGAGCTATCGCAATAGAAGCCCATACGGTGCGTCGAGATCACCGCGAACCCGCCGGGGCACCGGCCCATGCCGAACAAGAAGTTCAAGTCGCCGGTGAAAATGTCCTGCGCGGTGACGCCGACGACGCGGTAGGGGTCCGGGGGCGCGTTCGCCTCCAAGTGCCTCAGCAAGCCCGCGGCGCCATATTGGCCCCGGCCCGGGTAGTAGTACGCCTCCGGAAGGGGCAAGGCTTCCGCGACGACGGCTTCGCGGCCCAGCGACGCCTCGAGGACGCGGCACGCGAAGGCCAAGTCGCCCTCGGGAACGTCCCCTATAGGGACGACGTAAATTTTCCTCTCGACGGGGGGGATATAACTCTTCGCGGGCGTGCTACCGTCGTCTTCGCGTAAGTTGGCCCAGAGCACGAACGCGGCCGCGGCCGCGACCAAGAATGAGATGGCGATGGAGGGTAAATACTTCTTCAGGTTTAATTCGACCGAATGGTTGGGAGAGCGTCTAAGGAGCGCTCCCTCTTAAGATTAGTTTTTTACTCTTTATTCTCCCGGCGTAAATTCCACCAGCTCGACCCACTCGTATTTCTCTCCCGGGAAGTAATGTTCGTACCTTATGCAGCCGACGCCCGCGGCGTACCACCAGCTCTCGTAGTGCCCGGGGTCTTCCACGTAATCGTAGCGGGCCAAGTACACGTCGCCGAAATTGCCGAACGGCACGCTCAGCTCGAACGGCCCCATAACGAAGACGCGGTACTTATCATCCTCCCAACGCTGGCCGTCGGCGGGCGGCAGCTTGAGCCAAAGGTGGTATTCCCCTTTGGGGTCGTTCTCGGCCCAATTGGCCCAAACCTCGCCGTCCTCGAGGCGGAAGTAATAATCGCCGTCCGTCTCCTTCGTGCGCCATATCTTCACCGGGCGGCCCTGGGCGTCGTACGTCGTCCCCGCTATTACCGTCTCGAGGGCGAAAAGGCCGCCGCGTCTTTTACCGGAAAGGTCGTGCCAGCGACCCTCCCCACGCCAAAAAGTTTTGTCTTGCGCGGGCCAATAGGACCCCTTGGGCACAGCCGGCCCCTCTATATCCTCGCCGCAGGCCGCGCACAAAGCCAGCGCGGCGAGTGCGGAGCTTAGCGAACGTGACATAACGTTGCTCCTATAAAAGTATTTATTTAACTTAGCGAACTACGCCGCGCGCCGCAAGCGTCCGGGCACCGCGCCTAAGCTCGACGTTATACTTATTTAAACGTAACCGGCGCTCGGCCCCTCGCCGCCAAATATACATCCGGCGTGGCGGAAAAGCAAGCGAAAGACGCGCCGCGCGGGCCCAAAAACCACACCACGCTTGCCCCGCGCCTACAGCGAGCCGCGGGAAGGTTAGGTTACCGGGCCGTTGTTGTTGATATAGGCCGACGGGTATGTTATTTTCATAGGACTTGATAATGAAAACAGTACGTCAAGCCGCAAAAGTTGCGGCGGTTGCCGCCTTGGCCGGTTTGGCCTGTGCGCCCGTCGTCATAATCCCGGAAAACGCCGACCCCGGCACTACCTGGGTCGCGGACGCGGGTGGCGGCCGCGTCTTCAAAGTAAACAAAGCCTGCTCGGACGTGGTCGCGACCTCGCCCGACCTGGGGCGGCCGGTCGCCGTCGTCTTCGATTCCTACAAGGGATACTGCTGGGCGGCGGACGCCGAAGGCGGCCGCGTCTTTCGGTTGACCGCGCGGGGCGTCGTCGAGAAAACGCTCTACGGTTTCGGCGAGCCGGTGGCGCTGGCCTATTTCCCGAAGGAGAACGCGGTCTGGGTCGCGGACCGGGCCGACGGAAAGGTTTACAAGTTGACGGAGCGCGGGACCATCAGCGCCACTCTCGGGGGCCTGAAAGAACCGGTGGCCGTCGCCGTCGACGTGCGCCAGGGCGACGTTTACGTCGCGGACGCCCGCGCCGGCCGCATCGTCCGCTGCAACCGGTCTGCAAAACCCATACTCAACTTTTACGGCTTTAAAAACCCCCAAGCCATCGCCTTCGACAGCGGCTTTGGCTACCTCTGGGTCGCCGACACCGGGAACGGCCGCATCGTCAAGATGAAACCCTCGAGCGAAAAAGTCGTCGAATCCCGGGAACTGAAGGCGCCCACCGCGATCGCGGTAAACCCGGGCACGGGCGTCTGCTTCGCCGCGGACGTGGAAGCGGGTAAAGTCATCTCCCTCGCGGGCAACGGCGTGCTCCGTTGGACCAACGACGGGTACCGCCGGCCGGCGGCCCTCGCGGCCAACGCCGCCGACGCCTCCGTCTGGGTCGCCGACGCCTACAACTTCGTCGTCGCGAAATTGAAAGGGAACACGGGCAAGCCGGACGGCTACAACTCGTGCGCGGGCTTCGCCGAACCCGTAGCCCTCTACAGCGACCCGGGCGCGAGGTAAACCGCGGCCACAAAGGCGCGGCGCCCCTCTCAAACCCGGATGCAAAAAATAGATTTACATATACATACGGTCCACTCGGACAGCGCGATGACGGTCGCCGAGGTCGCGCGGCGGGCGCGCCGGGCGAAGGTCACGGTCGGCATCTGCGACCATCTATCGCCCTACCACAAAATGTTCGAGGCGGGCGCCTTCGACGACTACGTAGCCGACGTCCGCGAGCATGGCCTCCTCCTCGGCGCCGAATATTGCATCGGCGAAACCATCCCCGTCGACGACGACAGGCTGGCCGAGCTCGATTACCTCGAGGGCGGCCTGCACGCCGTCAACTTAGGCGACAAAAAATATTTCTTCTGGGGCTCGGGGGCCCCGGAGGACGCGGACGCGTTCGTGGACCGCTACCTGGAGACGATGCTCTCCGCCGTCGCCAACGACCCCCTCGACGTAATCGCCCACCCTACGTACCTTCCGGCCCCTTTGAGCGAGCGATACGACGAGATATGGGACGAGCGGCGTTGCCGGGAACTTTGGGGCGCGGCGGCCGAGCGCGGCGTCGCGGTGGAAATTAGCGGCCGGTGGTCCGTCCCCGGGCCGAGGCAAATCGAACTCGCCCTCGAGATGGGCGTCACCTTCGCCGTCGGCTCCGACGCCCACCGCCGCGAGGAACTCTTCGACGTCGAATACGCTTATCGGATGTTCGAGCTCTTTGGTATTTCCGAGGGGCGCATCTTTTGGCCCAAACGGAAAAAAATAAAAAAGTAAACGCATGGCCCAAGAAGAAATCGCCGCCTTCCTCGCGTACCTCGCCGGCGTCGAGCGGGCGTCGCGGCACACGGTCCGCAGTTACGCGAGCGACCTGAGTCAGCTCAGCGCGTTCGCGGCCCGGTACGACCCGGGGCGCGACATAACGACGTTCACCGCGTTGGACCTGCGACACTTTTTGGTCTACCTCCGCGAGGCCGGCGTTTCGCCGCGGTCCCTCGCCCGCAAACTATCGGCCCTGCGCCGCTTCTATAAATACTTACGCCAAAAAGGGCGGATAAAAGATAACCCGGCCGCGGCGCTGAGGACCCCCAGGTTCACGCCCGGCTTACCTACTTATTTTAAAGTGGAAGAGGCCGCGGCGATGCTCGAGCGGGCCGCGGCGCAAGCGCAACTACCGCCCGCGGCCAGGTTTAAAAACGAACGGGCGCGCGTGCGTGCGGCCGCCCGCGCCCTCCGCGACTGGGCCATCCTCGAGGTCCTCTACGGCGCCGGCATCCGCGTCGGCGAACTCTGCTCCTTGAAAGTGGGCGACGTCGACGTAAAAAGAGAACTCGTAACCGTCGTCGGCAAAGGCGACAAGATGAGGGTAGTACCGACGGGCGCCAAGGCAGCCGCGGCGGTCGCGAAATACGTCGAAAGGCGAGCCACCCTCGAGCCCGCGGCGGCCGAAAAGAAGTTATTCCTAAGCCACCGCGGCAAACCACTCAGCGAGAGGAGCGTCCACCGCCTCGTCGCCCGGACCGGCGGCCCCGGCGCCAAGCCCCACACCTGGCGTCATACCTTCGCGACCCACATGCTCGACGCCGGCGCCGACCTCGAGACCATCCGCGAACTCCTCGGGCACGAAAACGTCGCCACGACCGCCATCTATACCCACGTGACGACCCGTCGCCTGCGCGAGGTCTACGACCGTTGCCACCCCCACGCCGCGCGAAAAGGAAAAGCGCGCGGCCGCGAGGAAAAATAGTACTTTCGGGCGGATTACTTTTTTCTTATAATCGCCGGCAACCATGGAAAAATTTCACGGCACCGCCGTTCTCTCCGTCAGGCGCTACGACGCCGTAGCGTTGGGCGCTGACGGCCAAGTAACCGTCGGCGATACGGTCCTCAAAACGGGCGCGGTCAAGGTCCGCGAGCTGTTGGACGGGAAAGTCCTGTGCGGCTTTGCCGGCGCCACCGCGGACGCGCTCGCCCTTTTCGAACGGCTCGAGGAGAAACTCAAAGCCTACCCCCGCAACCTGCCTCGAGCCGCGGTCGAACTCGCGAAGACCTGGCGCACGGACAAAATGCTTCGCCAACTCGACGCCTTAATCGCCGCCGTCGACGCCGAACATTCGTACGTCATAACCGGCGCGGGCGACGTCCTCGAGCCCGACGACGGCATAATCGCGCTGGGCTCCGGCGGCCCGTACGCCCTTGCCGCGGCCCGCGTATTGCTCAAACACACGGAACTCTCCGCCGCCGAGATATGCCGCGAAAGCCTCGCCGCCTCGGCGGCCATCGACCTGTATTCGAACGGCAACGTAACCGTTCTCGAGCTCAGTAAATAATGCGTTCGACCGCGACCCCGAACAAGCAACCGCCGGCGCAACCCGCGACGGCCTAAGCCGTGCGGCCGACGGCGAACAAAATATCTAAAACCACTCGAAGAAAGGACCCCATGTACGAACCAGATTTCGCTACTATCGCGCGTCACATAATGCACGAAAACGTCCGCATCCGCGCCGGGGAGACGGTCCTCATCCGCGCCCGCGCCGACGCGCAAAACTACGCCGAGCGCATCGGCATCGAGGCCGCACGCGCCGGCGGCCACCCGCTCATCGTCGCCGCCAACGACGAGTTCCGCCTACACGTCGAAAACGAGACGCCGCCCGACGTCCTGGGCGAAGCGCCGCCCCACCTGATCGGGCTTATAAACAATTCCGACGTCGTCATCAAGATAAACACCAACTGGCGCGACCCCCTCCTCAGCCGCCGGGTACTGCCCGAACGCGCGACGCTGGTCCAAAAACGGATCAAACCGGTCATGGACGCTATGTACGCCACGAAAGCACGTCGCGTCATCGTAACCGACTTCCCCACCGCCGAGCAGGCGAGCTTCTACGGCATAGACTTCCAAGAATACTACCTGCTTTTCTGGCGCGCCGTCGAGGTCCCGCCGGCCACGCTGAGAGAACGCGGCCGCGTCGTCCGCGATAAACTGCGCGACGCGAGCGACGTATCCATAAAATCCAAGAAAGGAACCGACCTCACCTTCTCCATCGCGGGCCGCGACGTACTGGTCGACGACGGCATCCTGGGGTACCCGGGCGACGCAAACGGCCCTCTCATCGCCAACGTCCCCGCGGGCGAGGTGTACTGCGCGCCGCAGGAGGATTCCGTAAGAGGCCGCGTAGTCCTCGACCGCGTCTTTATCCAAGGGAAAAAGGTTGCCGACCTCGTCTTAGAATTCAAGAACGGCGCCGCCCAACCGGTGGCGGCTAAGGCGGGGTTCGACGTCTTCAACGACTTCATCGAGGCCGGGCACGGCGACTGTCTGCGCTTGGGGGAGTTCGGCGTCGGCCTCAACCCGGCGGTCGTCGACGCTTACGGTTCGATCCTCACCGACGAAAAGATGGTCGGGACCGTTCACCTCGCGCTCGGCGAAAACCGCTTTATAGGCGGCACGAACTCGTGCTCGTTCCACCAGGACATGTTGGTTTTCGAGCCGATGGTCGCGGCCGACGGGACCGTTATAATGGACAAAGGCGAGTTAGCGGGAATCGCTTGAGAACGTCGCCATGTTGAAACCGGGCCGTAAGGACATCACGGCATTAAGCCCCGCGGAACGAGCGACGCTTATAGAAACTTTGGGGGAACCTTCTTACCGTGGGGGTCAGCTCGAGCGGTGGCTCTTCGCGCGGGCCGCGGCGACCTTCGACGAAATGACGGACCTGTCGGCCGCCTTGCGCGAAAGGCTCGCGCGGACGTTCTACATCCCGCGCGCCGCGGTAGTCGACGCCGCGGCCGACGACGACGGCACCGTCAAGTACCTGCTCGAGCTGGAGGACGGCGCGCACGTCGAAGCCGTCTACATACCGGGAGGCGACCACGACGGCGTTTGCGTCTCGAGTCAGGTGGGTTGTCAATTCGACTGCTGCATCTGCGCTACGGCGTCGCTCCCGTTTCGTCGCAACCTGAAAGCCTACGAGATCTTTATCCAATTTGCCATCGTACAGAACCGCCACGCCGGCGGGCGGATCCGCAACGCCGTCTTTATGGGCCAGGGAGAACCGCTCGCGAACTACGAAGGCGTCGTCGGGGCGGTCGAACTGCTGCGGGGACATTTCGACGTCGGCGGTCGCCGGATAACGGCGTCCACTATCGGCCTGCCCCGTAAAATCGTCAAATGGGCCGACGAAGGGCCGGCGGTAAAGCTGGCGATCTCGCTAAACAGCGCGATCCAAAAAACGCGCGACGAGCTGATGCCGCGCGCGGCCGGGTACGGGCTCGAGGACCTGGCGGAGGCCTGTCGCTACTACGGGCGGCGGACGCGGCGGCGCCTTACCTTCGAATACGTCGTATGCGCGGGCGTCAACGACGACCTGCGCCACGCCCGCGCGCTCGTCGCCTTCACGCGGCGCATACCGTCCAAAATAAACGTAATTCCGTTCAACGACTGGCCCGGCGCGCCGTACGAGGCGCCGAACGAAGAAAGGCTCGCGGCGTTTTTGGCCGAGGTGGCGAAGGGGCCTATGGCGCTCACGGTCCGCCGGCCGCGAGGGACCTCGGTGTACGCGGCTTGCGGCACCCTCGCGAACCGAACCGCCGCCGGCCTGCGGGCGTAACGTTATGTGGTATCAAATCGGCGACGTAAAAGTTTACCTGTTGCGCGACTCGGTATATTGGACCGACGCGGGGGCCATCTTCGGCATAGTGCCCAAGCCGATATGGTCGCGGCACGCTAAGCCGGACCGGCGAGGCCGCGTGCCGCTCGCGGTAAACTGTTACCTCATCCAGACCAAGCGGCAAAATATCCTCGCCGACGCCGGCTTAGGCAACAAGCTCAACGCCAAATGGCGCGATATCTACGCGGTTAAAAAGGACGGCGTGCTGGTCGACGAGCTGGCCAAAATCGGCCTCGCGCCCCGCGAGGTGGACGTCGTCATCCTAACTCACCTTCACTTCGACCACGCCGGCGGCGCGACCACGACGGACGAGGAAGGCGTCCTCCGCATAACCTTCCCCAAAGCCACCTACTTCGTCCAGCGCCGCGACTGGGCGGACGCCACCCACCCCAACGAGCGGACGCGCGGCGGGTACCAGCCGGAGGATTTTCTACCCCTCCGGGAAGCGGGGCGCCTCCGCCTCCTGGACGGTGACCACTTCGTAAATAAAAACGTCTCAATCGTCGTTACGGGCGGCCACACCACCGCACACCAGGTCGTGCGCGTCGCCTCGCGCCGCCAGGTCGGCTACTTCCCGGGCGACATAATCCCCACCGCGGCCTACGTGCAGCCGGCCTACGCCACGGCCTACGACATCCACCCGCTGACGACGCTCGAGGCCAAGAAGACGCTTCTCCGGCGGGCCGCCCGGCGGCAGGCACTCCTGTTCTTACCCCACGAAACGGACCACCCGGTGGGCCGGGTGGGAAGGGACGACGACAAGCGATACGTATTCACGCCCGTAGCGCCCGAAGAAACGGCGCCCGGAAACACGAAAGACAGACCGCGGGAGCGATAACCTATGACGGTGGACCTCAAGGGTAGGTCCTTCTTAACGCTCGCGGATTTTACGGCCGAGGAAATAACGGCCGTCCTCGAGGTGGCCGCCGAGCTCAAGCGGGAACGCGCCGCGGGGATGCGGCGCGAGACGCACGTCGGAAAAACGCTCGCCCTCCTGTTTCAAAAGCCTTCGCTCCGGACGCGGGTTTCCTTCGACATCGCGATGCACGAGCTAGGCGGCGACGCGCTGTACCTGGGGCCGGATGAGATAGGCGTCGGCAAGCGCGAGTCGATCGCCGACGTCGCGACGGTCCTCTCCCGGTACGTCCACGGCGTCGCGGCGCGCGTCTTCGGCCACGAGATAGTCGAAAGCCTCGTCGAATACGGCACGGTGCCCGTGATCAACGGCCTCTCGGACCTTCTGCACCCCTGCCAGGTCCTCGCCGACCTTATGACGGTCCACGAGCGGTTCGGCAAATTCGAAGGGCTCACCCTCGTCTACGTGGGCGACGGCAACAACGTCGCGAACTCGCTTATGCTGGGGGGCGCGTCGGTGGGCCTGAACGTGACCGTAGTGACGCCCGCCGGCTTCGAGCCGCCGGCGGAAATCGTGTCGCGGGCCCGAAAGCTGGCGCGACGGTCGGGCGCCAAGGTAGCGGCAACGAACGACCTCTCCGCCGCGAACGGCGCGGACATCCTCTATACCGACGTGTGGGCGAGCATGGGGCAAGAGGAGGCCGCCGCGCGAAAGAAAGAAGCCTTCCAGGGTTTCACCGTCGACGCGGAGATGCTCGCGGCCGCGGCACCCCACGCCATCGTCCTGCACTGCCTTCCCGCCCACTACGGCGAGGAGATAACGGAAGACGTCGCCCGCGGCCCCCAAAGCGCGATATGGGACGAGGCGGAAAACCGCCTCCACGCGCAAAAGGCGCTTTTGGCTATGCTGCTATGAATCAGGTTAAAATAAAGAAAAAATCGTACCTGATAACGCTCGCGCTGGCGGCCTTAACGGCCGCCTTAAATGCGGCCGGGGCACCAAAACACGATAAAATACCGCTGTACCTCTGGCCGCGCCCGACGCCCTTCGCCACCGTCGAGGGCGAGGGCGACGACGCGTACCATCCGGGCGAGCTCGCGGTGGTTGCCGGACGCTGGCAGC
>CAZWAM010000032.1:0-12416 GCA_964631855.1 uncultured bacterium
AAAAAACGCGGCTTCCCCAAGCCGCGTATCTTCCGCGCCGTCATCCCCCTCAGTCGTGATATCGGCTCACGCCGCTGTCGAGGGTCCCGAGCCACACGTACCCCAGCTTATCGCCGAACACCGAGAGGACGTAGTCGCTCAGGAGGCCCCGGTTCTTGTCGAAGGTCTCGAAACCTTCGCCCACGCTGCGGCACGCGCCTCCCCCCGCCGTGGCGACCCACAGCTCGCCGCCCGCGCCGTAGCCGAGGTCGTTTATAACGTTGCATTTTAAAGCCGAGTTAGAACTGTTATAAATTTTCACGAACTTCCCGTCTCTCAGTAAGCAAAGGCCGTTATCGGTCCCGATCCAAGCGTCGTCGCCGCGGCCCGCGACGGCGTAAACTTTGCTCGAAGGCAGCTCCGAATTAGCGGGCGTATATTCGGTTATCTTACCCCGGTCGTAGAACGCCGCGCCCCCCATGCACGCTACCCATATCCGGTTGACGCCCACGGCATAAATGTCGCGGACGTCGTCGCCGGGGAGGCCGGAGGTACCCTTAACGACGGTGAAGCCGGGGTCGTCGAAGCGGGCGATGCCCAACATGGTGGCGAACCAAACTTTGGCCCCGTCGAATTCGACGTCGTAAATCCAGTTGGACGGTAAACCGTCTCCGCGCGTGAAGATTTGAATTTCTTCGCCCCGGAGGCGCGCCGCGCCGAGGTAGGTGCCAGCCCACACGTCGCCGTTCGGGCACACCGCCACGCCGAAAACCTCTTCCGCCGGCATACCCCCCGCGTAATCGTATACCTGCCATTCCGAGCCGCGGTTGTAGGCCAAGCCGCGGTCGGTCGCGAACCACGAGCCGGCCGGCCCGGCGTATATTTCGTAGACTTTGTTGCCGGGGAGGCCGCTCCCTTCCGCCGTGATATAAAACCACTCCGGCTCGCCTAAAGGTTCGTCCTCGCAACCGGCCACCAACAACGCCACGCATATTATTAAAAATAAACGCGCCTTGAACATTTAGCTATTCACCCAGATAAGCTACCGCGGCCACCTCGACGAGCGCGCCTTTGGGAAGCGCCGCCACCTGCACCGTAACCCGTGCCGGCGGTTCGCCCCCGACGAATTCGGCGTAAACGTCGTTGACCGCGGCGAAATCCGCGAGGTCGACGAGATAAATCTCCGTTTTGACGACGTCTTTCCAAGCGGCACCGCCGGCCTCCAACACCGCGCTCAAATTGGCCATAACCCGGCGCGCTTGCGCCGCGGCGTCGTCGCCCACCAACTCGCCCGTTTTTGGCTCGAGGGCTATTTGCCCCGCGGTGAACAAGAAACGTCCGGCCGCGGTCGCCTGGACGTAGGGGCCGATAGCCACCGGCGCGCCGTCGGCCTTAATCGCCCGCTTCATCCGCCCCCTCCGCCGCCTCGCCCTCGAGCGGAGCCGCGGCCTCCTTTTCCCGTTCCAACGCCACCATCGCCTGCTCGAGCTCCTCGTCGTACATCTCGAGCAGGTTCTCGTCGTCCTTCTTCTTGCGCAATATCGTGTAGATGATCGTCTGGCCTACGGTATGCACGTTGACGGCGTAGGCGACGACTACGCCGATGGTCACGAGCAACCCGAGAGAAATAAGCGTCGCCGCGATAGCCTGCGGCCAAGGCAACGGCAGCGAAACCTCAGGGGCTGAGAAGACGAAAGGAATACCCAAGCCGGAAAGCCACTCCAACACGCTGCACGGCGCGGGATAAGCGCCCCGAAGCCAGCTCGGCACGACGCGCCACGCCGCGGCAAAGGCCACGCCGAACTTCGGCCCCATCGGGATATGCAGCGCCGCGTACGCTGCCCCAACCGCCACCGCGGAGAAGAATGCGAAAACCGCGCCGCCGACCAACGTGAGCGCGCGCGAGAGGAGCTCGTACAATACCAGCCGCCAGGGCTGAGCCGACAACGTCGAAAAAAGCTCGAACGAGCTCTCGAAAGTATCGTCGCCGGTGCTAGCGACGATCGCCGGCGTGAGCCAGAGGGACACGGCGAAAACCAGCACGAGGAAGACGAGAAGGAGTGCCCCGAGGTACAATCCCACGAACAAAAGCGGCGCCACGACGTCGCCGAACCAGGGTATCTTGCCGACGAGCCCTACGAGCAAGCCGCCGCCGAAGAGGGCCGCCAACGAGATGAGAATCGCCACCGGCGTGAAGACAACGGCCCGCCAGCGCCGCCGTACGTACTCGCCGGCCTCGCGGCGAGAGTAGAAGTCGTTCCCCCGGAGCTGCTCTATCGTAATCTTGGCCACCGCCGCCATCGCGAGAAAATTGACCACGAAGAAGGCGAGGGCGCCCAACGCCCACAGGACGACGCCGCCCGCGTTCACGGGGGAGGCGCCGAATGCCTCGGCCACCGGCGGAAATAGGTAATAGGACCTCCAGATCCGGTAGACGTCGGTACCGGATACGGCGAAGGCCGCGTAAACGAAAACGTTGTAAAGGATAAGGCCCAGCGTCAACGCCCTAAGCTGCGTCCAAATCTTTTTGGCGCTGAACGCGAGCCGGGGCGCTCTGAAGATATCTATGAAATTGAACCTGAACTCGAGCATCTTCCCTCCTTACCGCGGCCCAACGTTAAGAGGGCGTTAACCCTTCGGGATCTTCGCGTAGTCGTCGAGGAACTTCTTCATGCCGACGTCGGTGAGCGGATGTTTCACGAGCTTATCGATAACCGCCGGCGGGACCGTCACGACGTGGGCGCCGATGCGCGCGGCCTCGACTACGTGGAGCGGATGGCGGACGCTCGCGACGACGACCTCGGTGTCGTAATCGTAGTTCTCGTAAATCGTGACGATGTCCTCGATGAGGTCCATGCCGGTATGGCTTATATCGTCGAGGCGCCCGATGAAAGGACTGCAATAACCGGCGCCCGCCTTAGCGATCAAAATGGCTTGGGCCGGCGAAAAGACGAGCGTCATGTTGGTAGTTATGCCCTCGTCCGCCAGCCTTCGAACGGCCTTCAAACCTTCCTCGAAACACGGGACCTTGGTGACGAAGTTGGGCGCGCGTTTGTGAAAATCGCGCGCCTCCTTAACGATGCCGTCGGCGTCCTGGCTCACGGCTTCGACGTTTATCGGCCCGGCACAGACCTTGGCTATCTCGTCGTAGAGTTTGTCGGCGGCCATTTTCTCGCGCGAAACGAGCGTGGGATTGGTGGTCACGCCGTCGAGCAGGCCCAAGGCCGCGACCCGCTTTATGGCCTCCAAGTTGGCGGTGTCGATAAAGAGCTTCATCCTTTCCAAACCTCCGCGTATACGAATGGGACCTTCTTCCTCAAGCGGTTATTTGCCCTCGAAACGGCCCGGCGAATCCCAGAACGTGGTTTCGGCCGTATCGCCCCAGTCCTCCTCGTCAACCGCCAACCGGTTTATATCGAACTCGGCGAACGACGCGATGTGGCGGCCGAAACCCGGCTCGGTGGAGGCGAAGATGCTGTAATCGCCGTCGCCCACGTCGTCTACGAATACGAAGAGCATCCGCCGGCCGCCGGGCCCGCCGCTATAATACTTCCACGCGTAATAGGGCTTAGTCGACCACGTGGACCTCTCCTGGCCGGCGATGGAAGCCACACCCCCCGCGTGGTCCTCGATATCGTCCGGCGGCCCGTAGAGGATATATACTTTACCGGGGTCCGTCCGCAGGCCCTCGCGGATGGGGTCCGCGAAGTGCGTCTGGACGTAGTCCACCCGCCGCCAGAACTCGGCCTCGTACTCGTTCTCGGCCGTCGACGGGTCCGGGTCGCGGCGGACCCAGAACTTGTCCAGCATCATACTTTTACCGCGCGGCGAGAGGATGTCGAACAGAGCGAGCTCCTCGTCGGTGGCGATAAGGGCCAAGGCGAGGCGGGTTTCCTTCTCCGTCGGCCGCGGCAGGTCGCGCACCTCGTCCGGGAAAAGGACGCCGAACTGCTCGGCCCCGCTCATCCCCTTGATCAGGTCCTCCGTCAACTGCCGCAAGTCGCGGCCTTGGGCGTCGGCCGAACCCTCCAACGCCTTCTTGCCAACGTCGTACACCCAGACTTGGACCGTGTACAAGTCGCCGTCGAACGTTACGCGGCCGGTGACGACGGAGTCGTCCCCCAGCGCCTTGCCCAGCCGCACGATGTCCTTCACGGCGGTGAGGTCGAGGCCGGCTTTCAACGCGGCCTCTGTCGCCCGATGCATACGCTCGTACTTCTCCAGCTCATACCCCTCGGCGCCGTCGAACATAAGGCGCACGTTATCGGCGACGTCTACGCCGCTCTCGGCCGTCGCGGTCCCGAAGGCCGGAAAATCCAGGACCGCAACCCCCTTCGCGTCTTCCGCCGCGTTCGCGGCTACGGCCGCAAGTACGGCGATAATTGCCAGATATCTTATTAACCTCATGGCTATTTTAACCTTCTTTCGCGGAATCTGCGTTCGTTTTTTTTAATTATAATAAACGGCCTTCGCAAAAGCAATTAAAAACCACGGCGCGGACCGCCGTATTTTGCGCGATACGAGTTTAAATACAAAAAAAGCCGCCCCGCGGGTGGCCTCGCGACGGACAAGGGGCTTAAGCCCCTTGTTATAAAAACAACGCCCTCACGCGGGGAAGGTACGCGGGGGCAACGGCCTGCGCCTACAAAGTCCCGAAATTATTCATCCATAATATACACCTATACACCGCCGCAATTGTGGCAAATACCCCCCACCCGCGTCAAGGACCGCACTATATACCCTCGCGGCGTTTTCGGTTGACACCGGCCTGCGCGGCTATTATATTATTTTTGCGCTAATTAGGACCTTCACAAAAGGCCGCTGCTATGGCCGAAAAGGATAGTCCCTCGCCCGACAAGCAGCCGAGTAACCGTACCCTCTGGCTCCGCCTCCAGACGCTCTTAGCGGACAAGATAAGCTCGCTGCCGACGCTGCCCGCTAAGATGTCGGACGTACGGGGCGCCCTCGAAGAACACGGCGCCGTCGGCTTGGTTTACGTTACCGTACCGCGCGCCGACGACCTCGAGGCGCTCTACGGCTGGCAGTACTACGACGAATTTATGGCGGACCTCGGCGCGGTCCTCGCCAAATTCGCCCGGACCTTCCTTAAACCGGGCGACTTGGTAGTGGCCCGCGACGCGCAGTCCTCGGAATTCCTGGTCTTCGTAAGGCCCTCGACCGCGGACAAACCGGAAGAGGTCGCCCCCGACCGCCTCGAGACGCTCAAGACCCAACTCGTCAACTACCTCGCCGCGGAACGTAACGCGGACATTTTCCGCGGCCATAAACAAGTAACCTTCCTCACGGCAACCGCCCTTATAATCCACAACCTATTTTCGCGCCCCGAGCGCCTCGTCCTCGCCGCGGTCGACCAGGCCCACCGCGCGGCCGTCGCGGCCGCGGAAACGGAAACGCGGCGCCAGAAAGAAATCCTAAAACGCATCATCGTACGCGAAGAAGTGGAAGTCCTCTACCAACCGATAGTCTCGCTCCGCGACTTCTCCATTCTCGGCTTCGAGGCGCTCTCCACCACCTCGGGATACGCCGACATTAAAGGGGCCGAGATGTTATTCGCGCTCGCCGACGAAGTCGACTTGTCGACGCAGCTCGACCGCGCGTGCCGCCGGCGGGCCTTCGCAAACGCGCGACGTTGGCTCGGCGACGCGTTGCTCTTCCTCAATACCGACCCCCGGACGGTCGAGGAGCTCGGCACGCGGGAGGACGCGCTGCACCACCTCTTCCAAGACGCGGGCGTAGCGCCCACGCGCGTCGTCCTGGAGATAACGGAGCGCTCGGCCATCGGCAACCCCGCGGCCTTCGAAGCCACCCTCAACCGCTTCCGCGACCACGGCATCCGCGTGGCCGTGGACGACACCGGCGCGGGCTACGCCAGCCTGAATACCATCGCCCGCCTCAAACCCGATTTCCTCAAGTTCGACATAGCGCTCGTGCGCGACATCGACCAAGACCGGGTCAAACAAGAACTCCTCGCCACGGTCCAGGAATTGGGGCGCCGCGTAAACGCCCGGATAATAGCCGAGGGCGTCGAGACCAAGGGCGAACTCGAGACGCTCGCGCGCGCGGGCGTGGATTTCGGCCAAGGCTATCTCCTGGCCAGGCCGAAGATGGGCCCGGAAATCGAGCCCCACTTCCCGCGCGAACCCGCGAATATCCTCGAATATCCCCGCCCCGACAATCGCGCCGCCGGGTCGCCGGAGGAAAAAGACCTTGGAGAAAAAAATACTCGTAGTTGACGACGAGGAGAGCGTCCGGCAAGTCGTCTCCTTTACCCTCGAGCAAGCCGGTTACGGGGTCGAGAGTTCCGCCGACGGCGACGACTGTTTGGAGAAGGTCTATTCCTTCCGCCCCGATTTAATCCTGTTGGACCTGATGATGCCGCTGGTCGACGGCTGGGAAGTACTCAGGCTCTTGCGGTCCAATCCCGAGACCGCCGACATCCCCGTGGTCATACTCACCGCCAAAGGCGAGATTTACGACAAGATGTTCGCCCTCCAGCAGGGCGCCGCGGATTACATCACCAAACCCTTCGGCAAACAGGAACTGCTCGAGCGCATTTCCGCGATCGTGAAGTAAAGCGGCAACGGCAATCGCGTCGAAAACCCGCCCTTCGCGAAGGGCGGGTTCTCTCTTACGTCCAGCGCATCGCCGGTTATATTTCGCGGATTATGACCTTATCGTACTTCTTCGGGTCCTCCAACACTTTCCCCGTCCCCAACACGATGCACGTCAACGGGTTCTCGGCGAGCCTCATCGTAAGGTTGGTCTCCTTATTCAAGGCCAGGTCGAGGCCACGCAGCAGCGACCCTCCCCCGCAGAGCACCACGCCCTCGTCGATTATGTCAGAGGCCAGCTCGGGCGGCGTTTGCTCGAGGGTATCCCTGACCGCGCCGATGATCTGGCTCAAAGGCTCGCGGATGGCGTCCCGCATTTCCCGCGAGGAGATGGTCAACGTTTTGGGAATCCCGGCCACGAGGTCGCGCCCCTTCACCGACATGTGCTCCTCGCGCTCAAGCGGGTAAGCGGAACATATCGTCTTCTTTATCTTCTCGGCCGTCTGCTCGCCCACCAATAGGTTGTAAGCTTTTTTTAAGTAATTATCTATCGCCTCGTCGATCTCGTCTCCCGCGACGCGGATGGAGGTACTCGTCACGATGTCCTCAAGCGCGAGGACGGCAACCTCGGTCGTGCCGCCGCCCACGTCTACGACCATGCTGCCGCGCGGCTCGTGGATGGGGAGGCCCACGCCGATGGCCGCGGCGATGGGTTCCTCCACGAGGATGACCTCCCGCGTGCCGGCGTGAAGCGCGGAATCGCGCACCGCGCGTCTCTCCACGTCCGTTATACCCTTGGGAACGCATATCGCCACGCGCGGACGGAAAACGCCCCGCCGCCCTCTCGCCGCGCGTATGAAATGTTTTATCATCTCCTCGGCGAGACGGAAATCCGCGATGACGCCATCCTTCATAGGCCGAATCGCCAAGATGGAGTCGGGCGTTTTACCCAACATCTCCTTGGCGCCGTGGCCTACGGAAAGGACCTCGCGCTTCGCGTGGTCCAGCGCGACCACCGAGGGCTCATTTATCACGATGCCCCGGCCGCGAACGTAGACGAGCGTGTTCGCCGTGCCGAGGTCCATCGCCATATCCGGCGTTACGGAAGAGAAGAAATGCTGAACCTTTGAAAAAGCGTTCAAGGCCACCTCTCCTTCGGTGAGGACTATTTTTTGGCCATACTAACATACGGGTTGCGCTCTCGCAAGCCAATTTGCTTTACAACGTCGCGCCCGTCCTCGCGCACGGCCCTTGACTAACGGCTCGCGCGCTATTATCATATTGACGATTCTCCTATGGATCGTATCGCGGTCGTAGCCGACTCTCACGATAACCTCCGCATGATCGAGCGCGCCGTCGCCGTCATAAACGGGTGGGGCGCCGACCTCGTCGTGCACTGCGGCGATTACGTCGCGCCGTTCACGGCCGAGTCGTTCCGCAAACTCAACGCCCCCCTCCGCGGCGTCTTCGGCAACAACGACGGCGACCGCCCCGCTCTCAAAAAGGCGTACGCCGTCGTAGGCGACATAAACCCCGACCCCTACCGCTTCACCTTCAACGGCTTCTCTATGCTCATAACGCACAAACCGCGCCTCGCCCGGGAAGCCGCGGTCGGCGCCGGTTACGACCTCATAGCCTTCGGCCACGACCACCACGTCCGCGTCGAACACGGCGAATCGTTGGTAATATGCCCGGGCGAGTTGGGCGGTTGGGTCACGGGCCGCGCGAGCATAGCCCTGGTCGAGGTTAAAATAGCAAACGTGGACGTTGAATACCTCTAAGCCGATGCCGCGCGCGGAACCTACACGTCCTTGCCCGGCGCGCGGGGCCCTCGCGGCTTTGTGCGCCTGGACGTTAGCGGCCCTGCCGGCGTCCGCCGGCGACGCGCCGGTGACCGCTGGCGATTACCTGGCCGTACTGCAAGGCCAACGCGAAGCGGTTACGAGCTTCCGCGGAAGCGCTACCATCAAATTGTACGGTTCGGGCGCGGGCGCCGTCAACGCAGCCTTCGGCCGCGTCCTGCCCGACCGGACCCGCCTCGAGCTCTCGGCGCCGCTGGCGGGAACGTTGATGGTGTTTACAGCTAAGGCCGGGGACCTTCTCGTATATTTCCCGCGCGAGGAAGTCGCCGTAACGGGGACGGCCATCGACGGACATTTTCCCGCCTCCCCCGAAGGGGATTGGGTTTGCGCCCTCTGCGAATGTCCGGAGTGGCTGGCGGGGTGGCCGCCGCTCCACGCGGAGGAAGTCGACGCCGGCACGTTTGAGCTGAGCGTCTCGCCCGCCGGCCCGGAGGCCGTGGCGCTGACGTGGTCCCGGGCGTCGGACGGCTCGCCGCTACAGCAGTTGACGCTGGCGCAAGACCCGCTCCGGGTTGTGAACGCGCGCGTCTACGAAGACGACGAGGCCGTACTCGACGTTACGTACGACGACTGGCGCGACGACGCCGGGTTCCCGACGCCCTTCGCAATAAGCATCAAGACCGAAGACCAAGTCGCCGATGTCTCGCTTAGAAAATTCGAAACGAACGTCCCGATAGAAGAAGAGGCGTTCTCGACGACGCCGCCCGAAGGCGTCACGGTCCTGGAAACGTGGCCCGCGGGGCCGGGGGACTATGGCGACGACTGAGGAAGCGGAAATCGAAACCGGCGCGCCGGCCAAGGTGAACGTCTGCCTTCTCGTCGCGGGACGCCGCGCCGACGGCTACCACGACGTCGCGACGGTGTTGGCGCCGCTCGCGCTCGCGGACTCGCTTGCGATCCGCGTTAAAAGCGGCGGCGGCGTCCGCGTCAGCTGCGACGGCGCCGGCGTACCCGAAGGCGAGAGAAATCTTGCCGGCCAGGCGGCTTCGGCCCTACTCGGGGCGACGCAGATAAAGGCCGCGGTCCGAATCCATATCGCGAAAAAAATCCCGGTCGGCACGGGCCTGGGCGGCGGCTCGAGCGACGCCGCGGCCACGTTGAAAACTTTGAACGAGCACTTCGGCAGGCCGCTGGGCGAAGACGGCCTGTGGCGGCTCGCGCGTCGCCTCGGCAGCGACGTGCCTTTCTTCCTTAAAAACAGCTGGGCCCTCGCGACCGGCCGGGGCGAACTCGTCACGCGCTTGCGCGGGCCCGCGGGCGTGCGCCTATTGGTCGCCGCGCCGCCGCGGAGCGTTCCAACCGCGCGCGTCTACGGCGCGCTGACGCCCGACGAATACACGCCTGAGGCCGCCGCCCTATGGGAGGTAATTGCTCGCCTCGAGCAGCCTGCCGCGGCGTGGTGGGCCGCGGGGAAAAACTCGCTCGAGGCGCCCGCCTGCCGCGCCTTCCGCTTCCTCAACGAACTTAAGAGCGCTCTCGTCGACCTCGGCTTCGACGGCGCGCGCCTCAGCGGCTCGGGGGGGGCGTTCGTGACGCCGGCCGACGACGAGGAAAAAGCGAAGAAGGCCGTCGCCGAGCTTGCGTCGCGGGGTTATTGGGCCGCGGTAACCGCCACGGAATAAATATGCGCGTCCCCCTTAATTCCAAAGCGTTGACGACGCTGCTGTTAGCGGCCGCCTCAGCCGCGCTCGTCGTGTTGGACTCGACGGGCCGCGTTGAGGCGCGGGCGCTCCTCGTCTGGGCCAATACGCCGGCGTATAAACTTTCGTCGTTTATAAAAGAGCTCGAGCAAGGCCAAGAGACGCGCGCCGAACTCGCCGAACGCCTCGCGCGGCGTTCGATGCTGTTGGGGCGCGCCGAACAATACAAACGCGAGAACGACGCCCTCCGCGCTATGCTGGGCTACAGAATAGAGACGCCGTACGAGCTGACGTACGCGCGCGTTCTCGAGCGCCGGGCGGAGACGTGGCTCGCGACGACGGTCGTGGATGCCGGCCGGCGGGACGGCGTCGCCGCGGGCATGCCGGTCATCGGCACCGACGGCCTCGTGGGTCGCGTTACGCGCGTGACGCCGACCGCGGCCGAGGTGGAGCTTATCACCAGCGAGGGCGTCCGCGTGGCGGCGGCGCACGCGCCCACCGGCGCCGTGGGCGTATATTACGCCGACGCCGACGGCCGGGGCCACATGGCCCACCTGGCCCGCACCGCCGAGGTCAAGGTGGGCGATATGGTCGTCACCGCGGGCACGAGCCGCCTCTACCCACCGGGCCTCATCGTCGGCTACGTCCGCGCCGTCGAGCGGCCCTTCGACTCGATGTTCGCCGAGGTAGAGGTCACGCCCGCCGAGAACATGGCCGCGCTCGAGAACGTCTTTATCGTAAACTGGCTGCCGCCGAAGAAGTGAACGCGCCGAACGTTTCGAGAACATCCAGCCTTTCGAGGCTGGTTTTTCGTTGCCGTCGGTACCTGCGAAACTCTACCCCCGGTTGATTTAAGCAGCCGGTCTTTGGTATAATACGCTGGTTCTTCAAAACGCTCTTACAAGGTGAAATAGAGATGAAAAGGACGCCTTTCGTAGAATCCTGCCTCGTCATCGGGCAGTGCGCGGTCAACTGGTTCGCGCGACGGCCGCTCGCCGTCTCGTTCGAGGTTACGAACGCCTGCACCTGCAACTGCCGCCACTGCGACCACGGCGGCCCCGTCGACGAGCCCAACCTCATCACGCCCGACGGCATCCGCCGCTGGATGAAGGTCCTGCACCCGGGGGGCATCCAGATCTCGGGCGGCGAGCCTCTCCTGAGGGATGACATTACGGATTGCGTCCGGGCGGCCCAGCGCGCCGGCGGCCTTCCCTACACCGTCTTCGTCACCAACGCGTCGCTGATGACGCCGCAGAAGTACCTGGCGCTGCGCGGCGCCGGCGTGGACCAGTTCTCGGTATCGCTCGACTTCCCGGACGCGCGCCACGACGACTTCCGCCGCCACGCCGGCCTCTTCGCCCACCTCGAGACGCTCCTGCCCCGCCTCGGCGCGCTCGGCTTCGACGACGTCGTCCTCAACACCGCCATAACGCGCGAGAATTATAAATTTATAAACGACATAACGGACCTCGCGGACGAATGGGGCGTCAACGTGTCCTTCAGCGCGTACTCGCCGCGGCGTACCGGCGACATGTCGTATATGATAACCGAACCCGAAGAATTGGCCGAGCTGCGGCGACAATTCGACGCCCTGCTCGCGCGCAAGGAGGACGACCCGCAAGGCCGCATCGTAAACTCGTGTACGACGCTCGAGGACACCTATAAATATTTCGAGCGCGGCGGCTCGCCGAACTGCACCGCGGGGCTGCGCTTCCTCGTCGTCACCGCCGACGGCTACCTCCAACCCTGCTCGATGCACTTCTGCAAGTACCTCGAGCAGCGCAAGCTCGTGGCGGAGTTCACCGCCAACAACAAGTGCGACGAGTGCTACGTCGCCATACGCTCGTACCTGGACAAGGGTTTCTGGCAGCTTTTGGCCGAGAACGTGGGGGACCACTTCTCGTTCCGGTTGCGGCGGGACCGAGGCCGCGCCGAGGCCGCGGCCGCTTAGCGCGCCCACTTTTGGTTTGACAAATACCGAGCGAGGGTTTAAACTATAGACGGCTTCCAGGGGGGAGCCGGTGCTCAGCACAAAAAATACGGTTAATAAATAAGCCAAGCGGCGCCCTGGCTGCCGGAGTAGGCGCGGCGTAAAGGTTTAATTATCCAAAAAATAAAAGCCGCCTCGCGGGAGGCGGCGTTTCGATTTCGCAAAAATTCAGGCGGGCTTAGCGCGGCCGGTAATAATGCATCATCGTCCCGCCGTCGCCTACGGCCCAACCCTCCTCAGCCGATACCATATGCATCGCGGCGAGCTGCCAATTGCCGCTCGGCATGTTCTGCTCCAGGCTCCAGGCGCCGTCCTCGTACCGGGCGACGCGCATCTCGTTGCCGCCGGCCCAGCCCAGCTCGCTCGCGGCGAA
>CAZWAM010000032.1:12516-22097 GCA_964631855.1 uncultured bacterium
TCTTCGAGAGCACGCGGACCCGCCTGAGCGTCGCCTTCGTCGGCGACTCGAGCGGCGTCCACTTGCCGCCCGCGAACCGGAATATCAAGCCCCCCTCGCCCACGGCCCAGCCGTTGAGGTCGTCGAACATGCCGAGGCCGTAGACGTTCTTCCCCGGCGCCGGGTGAGGCCAGTCCCGCCAGAGATTGCCATCCCAGTAGAGAAAGTAGTCGCCGCCCCCAGCGGCCCAGGCGTCGCCGCTCGCCACCGCATCCACCGCGTATAACGGCCCAACCGTCACCGGCGGCAGCTCCGCAAACCCCCAGCGGTACCCGGCGTAGTTTAAAACCTCGCCCGCGCCCTCGGCGTTTACGCCTACGGCCCAAACGTCGTCGCGCGCCGTGCTCGCGAGGTCGTACAAGTCCGAGGCCGTCGGGCCGTTATGCCAGAACCACATAGGCTCCCGCTCCTCCGGCGGCGGCGGCTCGTAGCAGGCCAACGCCAACAACGCAGCCACGGAAAGGGCAGTCCCGATGCGTCGAACCATAACGAATCCCCCTGAAGCCGGGCCCCTAAGCGTCGTCCAGACAGAGGCGGCTCGTCGTCTTGAAATGAACCTTCGCGAATTCTTTGAGGGAATCCTTTCCTTTTTTTTGAACCAACCGGCGCGCGGCCTCTTCCACCGAGGCCGAGGCCCCTTTGGGCAGCGGCATACCGACTTTCTTCGACAGGCGCTCGAGGCGCACGAGGAATTCGGCGCGCGCGACGACCGACGCCGCGGCCACCGCGACGTCCGCCTCGGCGCGCACCTTCTGCACGAGCTCAAGCCCCCGCCCGCGCTTCATCAGCGCCCGGGCGACGTAGGCGTCGTCGCCGAACTTGTCCGTCACGGCGCGCGTCGCCGCGGGAAAGGCCTCGGCCAGGTTCTCTATCGCCCGGGCGTGCGCCCAGGCGAGGATGCGGTTGAGGTTACCCAGGCTCTCGTAGAGCTCGTTATAGCGCGCGGGGCCGATGGCGACGCGGGAATGGGGAAGCTTCTTCGCGACCCCGGCCGCGAGGACGGCGACGCGCCGGTCCGAAATCCTCTTGGAGTCGCGCACCTCGAGCCCCCGTAAAAATTCCTCGTCGGCGCCGTCGCGGACGTATACGGCCGCGACGACCAACGGGCCGAAGTAGTCACCTTTCCCGGATTCGTCCGTTCCTATGCGGCCGCGTTCCGCCACGCCCACTCCTCAGTAGCCGAGCACGCCAAAGGGCATATCGAACCCGCTTTCCCGCTCGCCGGGTTCTTCCTCCTCCTCGGCGCCGAGATAAGCGCTGAGGTTGTTCTTTATGCGCGCGCGCGCTTCGAGATCTCGGTACCATTCCACCAACATGCGCTGGCCCCGCTCGTATAACAATCTCGCCTTATATTCGTCGGCGCGAGTGGCGTAGAGCGTCGGGTCCGCGGCCGTTTTCTCAAGTACCTCTACGACGTAGTATCCGGAAGGGGCCCGCAGCGGCCCTACGACCTGGCCCACTTGCGCGTCGAAGGCCGCGGCCGCGACGCCGTAATCGCCGCCCAACTCCGGCGCCGGCGCAAGGCGGTTGAACGCCGCGGTCTCGCCGTAATCTACACCCGCGGCCTTGGCCGCCGCCGCCACGCCGCCCGCCTCCTTCGCCCGGCGGTAAAGGTCGCCCGCGGCCGCGGATACGCTTGCGAGCGCTTCATCCCGCCGCCATTCCCTCGCCACTTTCTCTTTAACCTCGCTGAACGGCGCCGGCCCCGGCTCGAGCCTCGCGGTCACCTCGTAGACGACGTAACCCCGTAAGCGGCCGCGGCCCGGGACGCGGGGGTCGAAATCGACGACCGGCAACACCGAACCCGTTGCGCCCACGTCCAGCTTAAACGCCTCCGCGCCGAGGCGTTGTTGCCGACCCAAATCGCCGACCGTGCCCGTGGCCTCGAAGGGGTCCGCACCCTCAACCTTTAAACCCAACGCCGCGGCTTCCGCGGCCAGGTCGCCCCCCTCCCCCACGCGCTGCGCCAGGCCCGTCGCCAGCGTCACCGCCCGATTCTCCGCCGCCTGCGTCTCGAGCATCTCTTTGATCTCGTCGGCCTGCTCCTCGTACGGCAGGAATTCCGGTTCGCGCTTGATGACGTGGTAACCGTAAATACTTTTGACCGGCCCGCTCATCTCCCCCACCTTCAACGCAAAGGCCGCGGCCTCGAAATCGGGGTCCATCCCCCCTTTGGGGAAGTAGCCGAGGTCGCCGCCCTCGCGCGCGCTTCCCGGGTCCTCGCTCAACTCCTGGGCCAACTTCGCGAAGTCCTCGCCTGCCCGGGCGCGGGCCGCGGTTTTCTCCGCCTTCGCCCGGGCCTCCTCCCACGCGCGGTCGTCCTCGCCCGGGGGTACGGCGAATAGGATATGGCGGCACCGAATCTGGCCCGCGTCCGCGTAAACGTTTTTGTTCCGTTCGTAGTATTCCTTTACCTCGGCTTCGCTCGCCTTAACCCCCTTGCGCTGCTCCGCCAAATCCACCAGCACGTATTTGATACCTACCCGGCGCCCCATGTGATACTTGTCGAGGTGAGCGGAGTAATAAGCTTTTAAAGCCTCCTCCGAAGGTTTTGCCTTCGGCTCGAGCGAAACCGGGAGAAACGCGTACGCCACGCGGACCTCCTCGCCCTCCTCGTCGAAGCGGGCCTTAACCTCGGCCTCGGAGACCCGCCCCGCGGCGCCCACCATCGCGAAGACCTTCTTAATCAAGACGTCGTTCCGCAGCTCGGCCTCGAACTCGCCCGGCGTCATACCCGCCTCCTCCACCGTGAAGTTTTCGTACTTGCGCCGATCGAACTCGCCGTCGGTCTGGAAGAGGGGCGCCTTCTCGATCTGGGTGCGCACGTCTTCGTCCGTAACGCGCAGACCCATCCGCCGGGCTTCGCGCAGCGCTAGTTCCTCCAGGATGATTCGGTTCACTACGTCGTTGGCCGTCTCGACGCGTAGGGCGCGTTCCTCCTCCTGGGTGAGGGCCCGATTCGATTCGCGCTGGAAGCGCCGGTAGCGGAGGCCCATCTCGCGGTAGAAGATACGCTCGAAATCCTCCTGGCCTATCTTCTTGCCGTCTATCTCAACCACCACGGCGCCGCGGCCTTCGCCGCGAAGGGCCTTTCGGAACGTCGTCGCGCCCAAGTAGAACAACGACACGACGAACGCCACCGCGACGGCCCACATCACGGGCTTCATACCCTCGCGCATTCCTTTTATCGTAGGCAAGTCAAAACCTCCATATTATCCGCGAGCGCCGGCGCGTTGCCGTTAAGCTTTTTTATCCCCTTCGAACTCTTCGGGATAGGCCAACCGCCGGAACGCCGCGTCGTCTTCGTAGGCGCGGAAATCTTCGTCCGCCCTTATTAACTTCCTCACCGCCGCGGACAGGCCCACCGCCTTCGCGAGGTCCGCGAGCATCTCTTCGCTCTTGCCACAAAGGCTAAAGGTGCACGCACGATTGTAATAAAACCTGGCTTCGTTCGGCTTAAGCGCAACGGCCTTTTCGTACGCTTTGAGCGCCTCGTCGTAATTCCGCAGCCGGGCCAACGCTACGCCCCGGTTATTATACGCTTTCGCGTTGTCCGGTTCAAGCTCAATAGCCTTGTCGTACGAGGCCGCGGCCTCGTCGTACCTCCCGAGCTTGTCGAGGACGAAGGCCCTGTTGAAGTGGGCCGCGGCATAATCCGGCTCGAGCCTTATGGCCTCGTCGTACGCGGCCGCGGCCTCGTCGTAGCGCTCGAGGCCGCGCAGCGCGACGCCCCGGCCGTGGTGCGCCTCGGCGTCGGCGGCGTCCTCCGCTACGGCCCTCTCAAACGCAACGAGCGCGGCCTCGTAGTCGCCGCGCTTCAGGAGGACGTTGCCTTCTTTGACGTAATCGCCCACCGGCTAAAGTCTAAGCTTCTTCCTCCCCTTCAAATTCCTCGGGATAAACCAGCCGCCGGAAGTCGGGGTCGTAGCGGTAGGCGTCGAAGTCGGCGTCGGTTTTTGCCATTTCGCGGCATTCTTCGTCCAGTTCTATCGCCCTTTCTAAATCCGCGGCCATCTCGTCTTTTTTACCCGAAAGGCTAAACGCGCAAGCCCGGTTGAAATAGGCGCTCCCGAAATCAGGTTTTAATTCGATAGATTTACGGTACGACGCTATCGCCTCTTTGTATTTTCCAAGGCTCGCGAGAGCGACGCCTTTACTGACGTACGCGTACGGGTCGTCCGGTTTCAGCCCGATAGCTTTTTCGTACGCCTTTATCGCCTCGTCATGTTTTCCCAATATCCTCAGCGCTACGCCCTTATTGTTATACGCTTGAACCAAATCGGGTTTAAGTTCGATAGCCCTATCGTACGCGCTTATCGCCTCGTCGAATCTTCGAATATTCTTAAGGGCGATCCCTTTGTTATTGTAAGCTCGCGCGTAGTCCGGCTTCAACTCGATAGCTTCGTCAAAAGCCTTTATCGCTTCGTCGTACCGCCTTAAGCCGGCCAGGGCCCGGCCTTTGATAAAACGGTAAGCCGGGTCCGAAGGGTCAATTCCTATAAGTATATTAGTTATCTCCAGAGCCTTATCCTTCTCGCCGCTATAGAAAAGGCCGCTGTAAAGGTTTTTCAGCGTATCTTCGTCGGTTATATCCTCCCGCATCACCGCTTCGTATAGTTTACCGGTGTACTCTTTCAACGTAGGGTATTTCGCCAAAGTTTCTTCTATGACCTCAGGGCTCGGCCTTCCTTCAACTTCCGGAATAGCCGTTAGTTCGTCCGCCGCGGCGTGGACAACTCGCTTCATGCTTTCAATATTTTTTACGTACTCTTCGGCCTGTACGGACTTAGTTTCGAGCCACGCCATCAATTCTTCGGCCCTCCCACATATCTCCTTCGCTTTGTTGACTTCTTCCGCGGCTCTTCTCACGTCCTCGCGCGCCTTCTCGACGAACGCCCTCATTTCGGCCACGGTACGCCGCGCGTCCAATTCTATTCTCCTTATAAGTTCTTCGCTCTTCTCGTAGTCCTTTTTTAAATCTTTTGCGCTTTGGGCTTGCCGGTAACCCAAGATCGCGACCACGCTCGCCACGAGGACCGAGAAAACTATTACAACGATGTGCAACGACTTAATGGAAATGCCGACGTCGTGGATCCGTCCCTCTACGTTTTTATTAACGTTCTCGATCTCTTCCCGGAGACGTTCGTCCTCGCGCTCCAAGTCCTCAACGTCCCGCCTTAGGTCTTCGTAACGGTAGGCCGGGAGTTCGGGCGCGGCGGCATCTTCCCGGTCCTGAGCCAACGCGGGGACCGCCGCCAGCGCGAGTAAAAACGTAATTACTATCGCGGCACGGGCGTTTTCCATAAACCCAGCCGAAGACCTATATTTCAATTCACTCGCGTTAAACATCAGGCCAATTATTTTAAACGGGAAACATAAATAAAAGTCGCCGGCAACCGCGTCACCGTCTTCCCGGCTGCTACGAAGCCGCCCCACAGCCGACGGCCTTACGGCCACCCCGCGATGATACAAGAAGGGTTTGGACCCATCTTTATAAATTTAAACGAAAAACCCGAATTCTTAGCTTTACGTACGGGTCGCCGGGTATAAAGCTATAGGTAGGGCGTTATCACCCCCTTTTCGGAAAAACCGTTGTGGCCTTTATCGGGGCCTACTCGGCGTCGGGGTGTTCGGCGCTCATATGGGTGCCCAGTTCCTCCTCGGTCTCGAACGCTGCCCCGCACGCCCCGGTTTCGCCTGCTGGAGGCGACTTGTCAACGATTACTTCGCAGAAGTAATTTTTGCCGTGTTCGTCGGCCATGTGAGTTTTGTAAACCTCGTAATGGCCTTCGGCGAGATACCATCCCTCACCCTCGGGTGGCACCCCGCACTCGTCGCAATAATAATCCGGCTCTTGCGCCGGCTCCACGGCCACCGTTTCTTCCCCTTCCATCGGCTCTTCCGCCTCTTTTGCCTTGCAGGCCATAATGCCCGCGGCGAGGCCGAACGCAACGACGGTGATAAGTAGATAAATTAGTCCTTTCATCGCCGTTCTCCTTTCGTGATAAAAATGGTTAAGATTAAGATGAAGTGCCGTTAAAACTACGTGTCAACATACTATACCAAATTTCTATTTGCAACCAAATTTTAAGGGCGCGCCGTCGGGCGCGCCCGAAACGTTAACGTGGAGGTTATTACTCGGCGGCCTTTATCGCCGCCTGCGCCGCGGCCAGCCGCGCCACCGGCACGCGATAGGGCGAACACGATACGTAGTTCAAGCCGACCTTGTGGCAGAACGCGATGGTCGCCGGGTCGCCGCCGTGCTCGCCGCAGATGCCGACCTCGAGCTCGGCCTTGGCGCCCCGGCCCTTCTCGACGCCGATCTCCATCAACAGGCCGACGCCGTTGACGTCCACCGTCTGGAACGGGTCGTCCTTGAGGATGTTATGGCCGACGTAGTAGCGTAGGAAAGGACCGGCGTCGTCGCGGCTGAAGCCGAAGGTCGTTTGCGTAAGGTCGTTGGTGCCGAAGGAGAAGAAGTCGGCCACGAGCGCTATCTCGTCCGCGGTCAGCGCCGCGCGGGGGACCTCGATCATCGTGCCGACTTTGTAGGGTACCGTTAAGCCCTCGGCGTCCATAATGTCGTCCGCGGCCCGGCGCACGACGAGGAACTGGTTATAGAGTTCATTTACGTGGCTGACGAGCGGTATCATTATCTCGGGTTTGACCTCGACGCCCTCGCGGATGCACTGAACCGCGGCGCCGACTATGGCGCGTGCTTGCATCTCCGTTATCTCGGGATAGATGATGCCCAGGCGGCAGCCGCGCAGGCCCAGCATCGGGTTCAGCTCGCGCAGCGTCTCCACCTTGTCCGCCAGCTCCCGCGCGGAAATCCCCACTTGCTTTGCCAGCTTTTCTATTTGCGCCGTTTCGGTGGGCAGGAATTCGTGCAGCGGCGGGTCGAGGGTGCGGATGACGACCGGGCGCCCGGCCATCGCTCGGAAGATGCCGGCGAAATCCTCCTGTTGCATCGGCCGCAGCTCCTCCAGCGCCGCGCGGCGTCCGGCCTCGTCGCGGGCGACGATCATCTTACGCATCGACGTAATGCGGTCGCCCGCGAAGAACATATGCTCGGTGCGACAGAGGCCGATGCCCTGGGCGCCGAACTTAGCCGCCGTCGCCGCCTGCTCGGGCTGGTCGGCGTTCGTCCAGACCTCGAGCCGCCGCGCCTCGTCGGCCCAGAACATGAATTCGTCGAACTTCTGGTAGAGGGTCGACTCCTCGGGTGTGAGCGTCTCGTCGAGGAGGACGCGCTTTATCTCGGAGGGTTCGGTATCGAGCGCCCCCACCATTACCTCACCCGTATTGCCGTCGATGGAAATCTCGTCGCCCTCTTTGACGGCGACGTCGCCCGCGACGAATCGGCGGTCCTTGTAATCTACCCGGATTTCGCTGCACCCGACGACGCAGACCTTACCCATCTGCCGACCGACGAGGGCGGCGTGCGAGGTCATCCCGCCGCGCTCGGTGAGAATACCCTGAGACGCGGACATACCTTTTATATCTTCCGGCGACGTCTCTACCCGTACGAGTATGACTTTCTCGCCCCGGCCGGCCCACTCAACGGCGTCGGCGGCGTTGAAGACGACCTTGCCCGACGCGGCGCCCGGGCCGGCGTTCAAGCCGCGCGCGATAACCTTGCCCGCCTTGACCGCGGCCTCTTTCTGTTTCAAATTGAACACGGGCCGTAACAGGTGGTTGAGCTGGTCCGGCTCCATCGAGAGAAGGGCCTCCTCTTTGGTCATCAAGCCCTCGGCTACCATATCGATGGCTATAGTGAGCGCGGCGTGCGCGGTCCGCTTTCCGGCGCGCGTCTGAAGCAACCACAGTCGCCCCCGCTCGAAAGTGAACTCGAGGTCTTGCAAATCGCGGAAATGCGCCTCGAGCTTTTCCGCGGCCTCAGCCAGCTCCCGGTATATCCTCGCCTGCGTCTCGGCGAACGTCGCGATCGGCTCCGGCGTTCGGATACCCGCGACGACGTCCTCGCCCTGAGCGTTGAAGAGATATTCGCCGTAAAGGCCCGCCTCGCCCGTGGCGGGGTTGCGCGTGAACGCCACTCCCGACCCCGAGTCCTCGCCCAGGTTGCCGAAGACCATCGATTGGACGTTGGCCGCGGTCCCCCATTCGTCGGGGATGTTGTTTATTTGGCGATAGGCGATCGCCCGCGGGTTGTCCCACGACGCGAACACGGAGCGGATAGCTCCCCACAATTGTTCGCGCGGGTCCGCCGGGAAATCGACGCCCTTGCACCCCTTCACCGCCTCCTTGAAGAGGCGGACCAGTTCCTTCAAATCGTCGGCGCTCAACTCCACGTCGAGCTCGATGCCGCGCTCCACCTTAACACGTTCGATAATCTCCTCGAACGGGTCGACGTCGTCGGCACTCTCCGGCTTAAGGTCCAAAACTACGTCGCCGTACATTTGGACGAAGCGGCGATACGAATCGTACGCCGGCCGCGCGTCACCCATCTGTCGCGCCAGCCCGGCGACGGTCTTGTCGTTCAAGCCGATGTTGAGGACGGTGTCCATCATCCCGGGCATCGAGACCCTTGCGCCCGACCGCACCGACAACAGGAGCGGTTTGTCGACGTCGCCGAAGCGGCGGTCCAGCGATTGCTCGACCCGCCCCAGATGGAGCTCGACCTCCTCCTCCAAGCCGGGCGGGAAATCGCCGTTTCGGTAGTAGTATACGCAAGCCTCGGTGGTAATAGTAAAACCTGGAGGGACCGGGATGCCGACGTTGGTCATTTCCGCGAGGCCGGCCCCTTTGCCGCCCAACAGGTCCTTCATCTTGGCGGTTCCTTCCGTACCGCCGTCGCCGAAGAAATAAACATACTTCTTGTCCATTACTTCCTCCAAGGCTGGATAGTTACAGGCGGGAAGCAGCGTCGTTGGAAATCGTTATATTTTAAATTAAATACTACCGAATTTCAACCGTCCCGTACGTAATACGGTGTTATAATATTTTGGGTTTTAAATAATTGTATATGCAACCCGGCATCGAAATAGTTTTACCTCTGGTAGAAAAACCGGCCCGTTACATAGGCGGCGAAACGGCCGCTGCGCCGCCGGCCGGCCCCGGCGACCTACGCTTCATCCTGTGTTACCCGGACGTATACGAAATCGGTATGAGCCATAAAGGGTTTTTGGGCCTTTACGCGACGTTGGCCTCGGTCCCAAACGTCGCGCCCGAGCGCTGCTTCGCCCCTTGGCCGGACATGGCGGCCGAACTCCAACGTCGCAACGTCCCTCTCGCCGCGCTCGAGTCCGGCCTCCCCCTGTCCCAAGCCGACGTACTCGGCTTCTCGTTCGCATCGCCGCTCAACTTCACCACCGCGCTGACGATGCTCGAGCTGGCCGGCGTACCGTTACTCGCGGCCGAACGCGGCGAGGCCGACCCCCTCGTGATCGCCGGCGGCCAGGCTATGTTCAACGCCGAACCTGTGGCCGACTTCCTCGACGCCGTGGCGTTGGGCGAGGGGGAAGAAACTATCGTCGAGCTCGCACAAGAGGCGCGCGCGGCCCGCGCGGCAGGCCTGTCCC
>CAZWAM010000033.1:0-21512 GCA_964631855.1 uncultured bacterium
ATAAAATCCCGCGATGGACATAGGCCTGTTAGGCCTGCCGAACGTCGGCAAGTCCACGCTCTTTAACGTTTTGACCGGTTGCGGCGCGGCGGTAGGTCCCTACCCTTTTACCACCGTCGAGCCCAATAAGGCCGTGCTGCCGGTCCCCGATCCCCGGCTCGAAGAATTAGCCGCGTTGGTGGGTGCCGCGGAGGCGCGGCCCGCCCGCTTGCGCGTCGTCGATATCGCGGGCCTGGTCGAGGGCGCGCACGAAGGCCTCGGCCTGGGCAACCGCTTCCTGGCACACGTCCGCGAGATGGACGCGCTGTTCTACGTCGTCCGCCTCTTCGCGGACGCGGACGTCGCCGCGGCGGGCCGCAAGGAAGCACGCGCCGGCCTCGACGCCGTGGGCGAGGTCGAGACGTTGACGGCGGAGCTCGCGCTCGCGGACCTGGCGACGCTTGAGCGCCGGCTCGAGAAGACGAGGCGGACCGCGAAGGGTAAGAAGGAGGAGCCGGCTGAGCTCGCCGCGCTCGAGAGGTTCCGCGCCGCGCTGGACGGTGGCACGCCGGTGCGGGCGCTGGACCTGGGCGACGACGAGCGGCGGCTCGCGGACGAGTTGTTTCTGCTCACGGCCAAGGGCGCGATTTACGTCGGGAACCTGGGCCAGCCCGGGCGGCGCGAGGAAGAGGAGGCGTTCGCGGCCCTCGAGCGTCGCGGCGCCGCGGACGGCACGCGCGTCGTGGCGGCGTACGGGAAGTTGGAAGAAGAGCTTGCTCAGCTGGAGGTCGACGACGAGGCGTGCATGCGGGCCGAGTACGGCCTCGCCGGCCGCGCGCGCGACGAACTGCTTGCCGCGGGCGCCGAGCTACTGAACCTGATTACTTTTTACACCGTCGAAGGGACCATAACGAGCGCGTGGCAGATCCCGGAGGGCACGACCGCGCGCGAGGGCGCGGCCCGGATTCATTCCGACCTCGCCGAGCATTTCATTCGCGCCGACGTAGTAGGCGCCTCCGATTTGCTCGAGGCGGGCTCAGTCAAGGAAGCGAAGTCGGCGGGCCTCGTGCGGGCCGAAGGGCCCGATTACGTAATCGCCGCGGGCGACGTAATCACGATAAAACATAGCGCGTGATGATAAGTTTACCTAGGAGGAGAGTAATTGAAACCTTTTGAGATGTTAGTTATGATAAAGCCGGCTATCGGCGACGAGGATTTGACGGCTTGCCGGGGACGCCTCGAGGGTTGGCTCGGCGAATACGGTGCCAACGTAGAAGAGGTCGTCGACCTGGGCGAGTTGCCGCTTACCTATCCGGTGAAGAAGAATAGGCGGGGCCATTTCCTGTTGTTCTGGTTCGACGGCCCGGGCGAGCTGCCCCAGGCTATGGCCCAGCGGATCCGCGTCGACGAGGAGATATTGCGCTATTTGCTCGTGCAGCGGCATCCGGCCGCGATCAAAACGATAAGGCGCTCGAGCGAGGTGAGGGAAGATGGTAAGAGGAGTTAACAGGATCGTTCTGATGGGCAACCTAACCGCGGACCCGGAATTGCGCTACACGCCCCAGGGTACGGCGGCGGCGAATTTTCGGCTCGCCGTGAACCGCGCGTACCGGGACGCCGGAGGCGAGCTCAAAGAGGATACGCAGTTTTTCAACGTCGTCTCTTGGGGCAAGACCGCGGAACTTTGTACCCAATACTTAAACAAGGGTCGCGGCGTATTGTTAGAGGGGCGGCTCAACATCCGCGACTACGAAAGGGAAGGCGAACGTCGTTGGGTGACGGAGATAGTGGCCAACCGCGTCGTGTTCCTCGGGGGCCCGGGGGACGCGGAAAGCCCCGCGGCCGCCCCGGACGAGACCGCCGACGACGTACCGTTCTACTAGGCCTCGAGCGAGCGTTCGCCGAAACGAAGTGAGGAGAGCTTGTGGCGAAGTTGAAAGTACGCCGGGCCTTTAAGAGAAGGCATTGCCGGTTTTGCGCCGATAAAGTCGATTACATCGATTTCAAAGACATCCTGCTTATTCGCCGCTTCACGAGCGACAAGGCGAAGATAAAGGCGCGGCGTGCTACGGGCAACTGCGCCCAACACCAAAGGCAACTGAGCCGGGCGATAAAGCGCGCGCGTTATATGGCCTTGTTACCCTACGTGCGCGAGCTGTTCCGCTAGGAATTAAGGCGCCGTAGGGGACGTTATGGAACTCATACTGTTAAAAGATGTCGACAAGCTGGGCCGGAGGGGTGCGGTAGTTAAGGTCGCGCGGGGGTACGCGCGCAACTACCTTATTCCGCGCGGCCTGGCGGTCCCGGCGACGAGCAAGAATCGCGCGGCTTTAGCGGCCGAGCTCGCGCGCGGCAAGAGCCGCAAAGAACGCGTGCGCGAAGGCGCGGAAGAGGCGGCGGCGCGATTCGCCGAGGTGGCGCTGAAGTTCCAGAAGTTGTGCCGGGAGAGCGGCGAGCTTTACGGAAGCGTTACCGCCGCGGAGGTTGCCGCGGCCCTCGCGGCGTACGGCTTCGACGTCGACAAGAAGCAAGTGTCCTTCGACGAGCCGATAGCCCACATCGGCATGTTTGGGGCGCGCGTGAAGCTCGCAGAGGGCGTCGAGGTCACCGTACCCGTAACGGTAGTGCGTCCTGAGGAGTAGAGCGGTTGGCTAAGGCGCGCCAATACCCCCAAAGCGTGGACGCGGAATGCGCGGTGCTGGGAGCCATGATCCTCGACCGCGAGGCGCTTCACGAAGGTTTGGAACGCCTCGAGGGCGATTACTTTTTCGTCCCGGGGCATCGCCATATATACGGCGGCCTGGTGGATTTATTCAAGAGCGATGCCGACGTAGACATCGTCACCTTGGCCGATGCCCTGAAGCGCCAGGGAAAACTGGATGACGTCGGGGGCACGCCCTACCTCCTCTCCTTGGTCGAGGATATAACGACCGTAGCCTCCTTTACCCACCACCTTAGGTTGCTCGAGGAGAAATACCTTCTCCGCGCGCTGATAGACGTTTCCGTCGACGTAGCGGGCCGGGCCAGCGGCGAGCGCGAGGACCCGCACCTATTGATAGATGAGACCGAGGCCAAGGTATTCGCCATCGCGGAGAGGCGTTTGAAGCAGGACTTCGTACCGGTGGGCGACGTCATCGGCGAGGTCTACGACGCCATCGAAGCGAGGGCGAAAAGAAAAGAACACATTTCCGGCCTCGAGACCGGTTATATTGAGGTCGACGACCTCACGGGCGGCTTACAGAAACAGAACCTGATTATCGTGGCCGCGCGCCCCGGCGTGGGAAAGACGGCGCTCGCGCTCAACATAACGCAGAACCTCGCGCTGGACCACGACGTCCCGGTCGCCTTTTTCTCGCTCGAGATGTCGCGCGAGGCGATGGCGCAACGGCTTTTGTGTTCCGTCGCGCGGGCCGATCTGGCCCTTGTGCGGGCCGGGCGGTTGTCTTCCGTAATGTGGCGGCCGTTGACGGAAGCGGTCAACAGGCTTTCCGGGGCGCCTATTTACGTCGACGACTCGCCGACGCTCAACGTTCTCGAGATGCGCGCCAAGGCCCGGCGCATAAAGGCCCGCCGCGACGTTAAATTGATAATAGTCGATTATTTGCAAATGGTGCACGGTTACGGCCGGTACGAGAACCGCCAGACCGAGATCGCGGCGGTATCCTCGTCCTTGAAGGCGCTGGCCAAGGAGCTCGACGTTCCGGTTTTGGCGTGCGCGCAACTGAGCCGCGCCGTCGAGCGCCGCGTATCGGGCGAACCGCAACTCTCGGATTTGCGGGAGTCGGGTGCGCTCGAGCAGGACGCCGACGTCGTGATATTCCTCCACCAGCCGGCCGCCGACCGCGGCGACGACGGACAAAACTACGCCGAGACGGACGTTATACTGGCCAAACAGCGCAACGGCCCCACCGGCCGGGTTAAGCTTTTGTTCGTCAGGAAATATACCCGGTTCGAAAACGTGACGCGGCGGGAAGATGCTTTTGGCCCGGCGGTCCCGGGCGCGGAGGAGTCTTTTTAACGGTGATGGGCCCCGAGTATTTGGGAAGTGCCGCGGCGGACGCGCTCCGTACGAAGCCGCGCAAGGCGGGCGAGCCGCGGGAACCCGAGGCCGGCCCGAGCCGCGCCGTAGGCGACCGCGACCTGTGGCAGAATCGCGTTTACGTTGACGTCGACGCCTTCGCCCGCAACGTCCGGGCTATCCGCGCCTACGTTGGCCGCCACCGCGAACTCCTCGCCGTGGTCAAGGACGACGCTTACGGCCACGGCGCGGCCGAACTGAGCCGGGTCGCGGTGGCGGAAGGGGTGGATGTCCTCGGCGTGGTAAACGTGGACGAGGCCCGGGCGTTGCGCGTAGCCGGGATTACGTCGCCCATACTCGTCCTCGGCGCTACGGCACCCGCGGGCGCCGCGGAGATCCCCCGCTGGGGGTTGGCCACGATCGTGTGCCATCTCGAGTTCGCGGAAGCCTTAGAGGCCGGGGCGCGCGAAGCGCGCCAGCGCGTGCCCGTCTTCGTCAAGGTCGATACGGGGATGGGAAGGTTGGGTATTGCGCCGCGGGACGTCGCGAGATTTTGTGACCGCCTGCGCGATCTTCCCCACCTTTCTCTCCAGGGGCTTTTGACGCATTTACCCGACGCCGACGATAAAGGTTTTTCCCGCGAACAGGTGGCCGTTTTCGAGAATTTGATTAACGAGGTTCGGGAGAGAGGCTACGCCATACCTCGCAACCACGTCGCGAACAGCGCCGCCATTCTCGATTTGCCCGAAGCGTATTTCAACTTGGTCCGGGCCGGCATCATACTCTACGGCATCTACCCCTCCGACGCCGTCAAGCGCTCTATTGCCCTCGAGCCCGTAATGTGTTGTCGGACGCCGATAATCTTTTCCAAGGAGGTGCGGCCCGGAGACACAATATCGTATCAAAGGACGTACGAGGTTAAGGAAAAAAGCACCGTCGTTACCACGCCCATGGGTTACCGTCACGGTTACCCCCGCCTGCTCTCCAACCGCGCGGAGGGCCTGTGGCGGGGGCGCCGCGTGCCGGTGGCGGGCTTGGTATGTATGGATATGACGATGTTCGACCTCGGCCCGGGCGCCCGGCCGCGCCTGGGGGAGGAGATCGCGGTTATAGGCCGCGACGGCGACGAAGAGATAACGGCGGACGAGCTCGCAAGCCACGCGGAAACGGTGTCGTACGAGGTGATCACCTCGCTCGGGATGAGGTCGCGGCGTTACTATCTGAAAGGCGGCCTGCTCTACCTCGAGCCCCGCGAGCGACGGGCGTTGAGCGGCCAGTATTACTAGCCTGACGCTCCGCGTCGCGCGGGGCGTTTCTTTCGCCCTCATCGTGTTCTGGCTAAGGATCGGGTTGGAGGTATGCGCGGCCGCCGCTTTGGCGGCCGTCGCCTATCATTACGTCGGCTATCCGTTGCTTTTGCGGCTGGCCGGCGCGTTCGCGCGGGTTCCGCGGGAGCCGCCCGCCCCGGCCGCGCTGCCGTCTTTGTCCGTAATTATACCGTGCCACAACGAGGGGGCGAACTTGCCCGCTAAGTTGGGGGACCTGCGTGCGGCCGACTATCCGAGGGATAAACTCGAAATCGTCGTCGTCTCGGACGGTTCGGACGACGATACCGCGGCCGTCGCGGAGGGTGTCGGCGGCGTTCGCGTCGTCTCCTGGCCGGAGAGGCGCGGCAAGCCGGCCGCCCTCAACGCGGGCGTCGCGGCCTCGCGAGGCGGAATCCTCGTTTTCACGGACGCCAACGCCCGCATTCCGCCTCGGTCGCTGCGCGAGCTCGTGGCGCCGTTCGCGGACCCCCGCGTGGGCGGGGTCTGCGGCGAACAGGTGATTACGAGAGGGGCCTCACCGGAGCGGACTTACTGGCAGCTCGAGAGCTACTTGAAACGGCTCGAGGCCGCCGTCGGTTCCGCGGTGGGAGCGGACGGGTCCCTCTACGCCGTACGGCGGGGCCTGTACCGGCCGGTGCCGGAGGACCGTCTGATTATGGACGACTTCTACGTATCGTTGGAGGCAGTGGCGGCCGGCTACCGCCTCGCGTACGCGCCCGCGGCCGTAGCGTACGAGGAGGCGCTCGACGGCGTAGGCCGGGAATTCAGGCGTAAGGCGCGCATCATGGCCGGCTCTATCGCCGCGCTCACGGCGTTAAGCGGCGCTATCTGGCGCCGGATTCCTTGCCAGTTGTTTTCACACAAGATTTTGCGGTGGCTCGGCCCCGCCTTCCTCGGCGTTGCGTTGGCCGCGGCGGCTGCGGCGACGGCCGCGGGTAGCGTATTCGGCCTCGTCTTACTCGTCGCCCAGTTTATATTTTACGCGGCCGCGGCGGTCGGGTGGCTTCTGGGGGGGAGACGCGCGCCGTTTTTGTTCCGCGCCCCGTATTTTTTCTTGTTGGCGAACGCGGCGGTGGCCCTCGGGTGGTTATTATATTTCTTTGGCCGGAATAAACCCGCGTGGGAAAAGTTGCGCTAAGCATTTGAGGAGTCCGATTGTGAGCGGTGACGTACGGAGCGCGCTTTGGGCCTTTTTTTTAATTTGGCCGTTGGCCTGTGGCCGCGGCCCCGCGGAGTACGGACACGAGCGTCCGGCCATGGGGACCGTCGTCTCGGCCCGGGCGGTCGCGGCGGACGAGGAGACGGCGCGGCGGGCGGTAGAGGCGGCGTTCGGGGCCATACGCGACGTGGAACGCGTGGCCTCCTACCGCGACCCGAACAGCGAGCTCAGCCGGATGAACCGCGCTGCCGCTCGAGCGCCGGTAGAAGTTTCGCCGGCCCTGTTCGAGATCGTCACGCTCGCGCGCGAGGTGGCGGCGGCTACGGACGGCTACTTCGACCCGACGGTCGGGCCGGTAATCGAGGCTTACGGCATTAAGCGCGGGGCGCCCCGCTGGCCGACCGACGAAGAGCTGGTTTCGACTATGGAGAAAGTCGGCTACCGGGGGATTATATTGAGCAAAGAAAATCGAACCGTCGCCTTCGCGCGACCCGGGATGGTCGTCGACTTGTCCGGCATAGCTAAGGGTTGGGCCGTCGACCGCGCCGCGGCGGCGATGGCGGCGGCGGGGGCGAAGGCGGGCATCGTCGAGGCCGGGGGGGAGGTGGCGTGCTTCGGCGGCGGCCCCAAAGAGGGCGAGTTGTGGCGAATCGGGATACAAGACCCCGACGGCGAGGGCCTTTATGCGACGTTCGGCCTTGCCGCGGGCGCTTGCGCGACGTCGGGCGGTTATGCGCAGCGCTACGAGGCGGACGGCCGGAAATTCAGCCACCTCTTCAATCCACGAACCGGGCGGCCCGTCGACGGCCCGGCGGGTGTTACGGCGGTAGCGGCTACGTGCGCGGAGGCGGACGGCTGGGCCACGGCGCTTGCGGTCATGCCCGCGGACGAACTGGACCGCCTCCTTAAACCAGCCGGCGCGCCCGCCTGTCTAATCATACGGCGCCGCGGGAAGACTTTGGAACACGAGACGCGCGGCAATTTACCGCATTTCAAGACAATTTAACGCGGGATCGAATGTTTTCCTTTCCTTGTAATGGCGTCGGCTTTGTGATATAATCGACTTGGGTTCGTTAAGGAAGTGGTCGGATATGAAGATTGACCTTTTGGAAATGCGCGTGGCCGTGGTGACCCACGACCCCAATACGAATAGGCCGGTTCTTATTCTGAAGAATGAAGACGCCGGAAAGATCCTGCCTATTTGGATCGGCCCTTACGAGGCTTACGCGATAATGATGGCTATCGAGGGTGTAGAGCCGACGCGCCCGATGACCCATGACCTCATCAAGGGATTGGTAGACGCGCTCGACGCGCGGGTCGAGAGCGTCGTCGTGAACGACCTCTCCGATAATACTTTTTACGCGAGGATAATTATAAAGGCCGGGGAAGGTACGCTCGAGGTCGATTCCCGACCTTCGGACGCGATAGCCGTTGCGCTCCGGACGGAGTCTCCCATATACGTGGCCAGGGAAGTAATCGAGATCAGCGGCGCCGACGCCGAAGTCGTTCGGGAAAACCGCGACGACTTAGCGAGCCTTCTGGAGAATCTCACGCCCGATGACTTCGACTTCGATAAGCCGTCGTAGCGACGCTTAGCGGCCGGGGGGAAGTTTAACCGGGGAGCCGCGCCACAAAGAAGCTGAGACGCAAACGAAGTAGGCGCCGGTTTCGCGCAACGCTGGGCGTACCGGCGGCTTTAGCTTTTTACCCCGCCCTCACCGCGAGAGAGAACCCGCGTGGGGGCTTTATTTTTTTACCGCGATTATCACCGCCCTCGTAAGAGTCGGCCTATTTGACCCAAGCGATAATAACGCGTAGCGAGTATCATCGCGCCGTAGACGCCGGCGCCCCAGCATACGTTTAAGAGTACCGGCCACCGCCATCCCAGCGCGAGGGCGGCGGCCATGACCGCGGCCGCGACCGCCGGCCTGAGCGCGAGGCGCCAGCGGTAAAGGCCCCGCACCTTGGTGCCGATCATTATTAAATTAAAAGAGGTCGTGGCCAGTGCCGCGGAAACGCCGGCCACGGCCGGCCCGACGTAGGAAATGTGAGGGATGAGCGCGAGGTTCAGGCCCACGGACACCACGGCGCCCAGCGCGTTGGAGGCGAGGACCATCTTCTGCAGGTCGAAGGCGAATAGCGTCGCCGCGGTGAGCTCGCGTATGAATATCGCCGCGAGGGCCCATATCAGGATCGCGAGCACGATCCAACCTTCGGAGAAGTCCGGGCCGTAGATGAAGGGGAAAAGTTTATAGGCGACGATGGACGTCCCCACGCCTATGGGGATCGCGAGGGCGATGAGAAATTTGAAGGCGGCGCGCGACGCTTCGCGGAAAGGGTCGGGTGACGAGGGCCAGTATTTGGATAGGACAGGGTATATCGCCTCCCGGAACGAACCCGCGACTAAAACCAACCCCTCCACGATCCGGGCCGAGGCGCCGTAAATCCCCACGGCCCGGTCGCCCGCGAGTACCTTGAGGAGGACCGCGTCGCTTCGCCAGTACAAGCTCGCGACCAGGGCGGAGAGGGAAAAAGGTACCGCCTCGGCGACGAACCCTTTGAAGTCGTTCCATCCTACCCCAGCCGTGGGCCGCGCGAATTTGGCGAAACAAATTACGGCGCCGAAGAGAACGGACAGCACGTTCGCCGCCGCGTACAGGCCGATAATCGGCACGACCCCCGCGCCCGCGGCGACCGCGAATAAGACGAAGGCGAGCGTCGCCAGGTTATTGAAGACCAACACGACGGCCACGAATTCCATCCGCTCGAAGCCCTGGAAGACGTCCGTGAACGAGGCGAGGATGCTGGAGAAACCGAGGGCGACGGCGGCGATTGCCGCCGCGAGCGCGGCCGTGCTCCCGGTGGCGGCGTAGATACCGCCCGCGACGAGGGCGACGGTCAACGCGCCCGCGGCGCGGACGACGAGCGATATCGTGAGGTAGCGGGGCGCGTCCGCGCGGTTACGGGCGATCTCGCGGACGACGAGGGGCGTAAGCCCCGCCTGAAATATTACGACCGCGAGTGTGGTCGCGGCGAAGGAGAAGGTAAAGACGCCGAAGTCGCCGGCGCCCAGGTGGCGCGCGATAACGACCGCGGCTACGAAAGATATTACTTTGGCGGTAAAACGGGCTAAGGCGAGCGATATGTAATTACGCGAAAGCCGGCTCTGGTGGTTCATGATAAAAAATTAAGGCCCGAGGGGCCCGTCCGACCTCGAAAGGCTCTCGGGCGCGACGTGTTATCCGGCCCCCCTGCTTCCTTCGGACCGGAGGTGCGTTATCGTCGCTAAGACCGCAACCACGAATATAAACGTGACGCGGTTGACGAGCGAGGTCTGGTACAACGGCGCGACGAGGTTGTGCGCGAACCAGGCGACCAGTCCCGCGCTCAAGCCGACGGCGGTGGCGGCGCGGAGGGGCGAAGCCTCGCGGGTGGCGCGCCGGGCGTCGTAGAGTATATAGAGCATGAAAAGCAGGAACGCCCCGAAGCCGAGAAGCCCTTGCTCCGAAGTTATTAGGAGCCAGGTGTTGTGGACCGGGAACAACATCTCGAATTCCAGGCCCGTCACTTCGTACGTGAAGAAAGCTTCCGGGTAGTTGTTGAGGCCTACCCCGACGAGGGGGTTGTGTTTGATCATCTCGAAGGCGTTCCGCATAAGCGCTAAGCGGACTTCGTCCTCCATCGTCGCCATGAAGAACCGGACGCGCATGAAGAGCTTTTCCGATAACAAAGCGAATATTATGGCAAGTTGGACGGCGACGACCGCCGACACCCTTAGCGCGTGTCGGCCCAATTCCGGGAAACGCCGTACGCCGATTACGAGCAGGGCGATTGCCGCGACCACCATGGACGCGAGGCCGCCGCGGGAGAATGTCGTCAACAGCGCCACCAACGAAAGCGCGAGCAAGGCTATGATGGCCCTTTTGAGCGACTTGGACATCGGGTAGAAGAAGAACAACGAGGCGAAGAGGGGTAAGGTCAGCTCGAAGAAGCCGGCCATAAAGTTGCAATATCCCGTCGTTCCGCAGGCGCGGATGGGGCTCGTGGGGTCGTAGGGCGTGGCGTGCGAGATGCCCATGTAGATGCCGAACGTCGCCAAGAGGTCGTACATTCCCCAAGGGTTCAAAAACTGCAAGACGGCGACGACGGACTGGACCGCGACGTCGACGCCCAGGATAATGAGTACGATCTTAAGCTGGCGGTCGGTCTTCAAGTAATTTACGACCACGAGGAAGAACAGGAACATCTCGAACATGCGGAGGAGCTCGTACGCGCCGTACGAGGCGTCCAACGCGAAGAACGTCGAAAATATTGCCGGCACGAACAACAACCCCAGCGCCGCGGTGGTGCGCGGCACGCGGAGCCCCGTGCCCCGGCCCGCGATGAATTCTATGAACCAAAAGAAAATAAATAAGTATAACGGTATTTCGTAAGAGTAAAGGACCGGGACGTTTAAAATGCCGGGGTGTTCCACGTCCGGAATCGGCATGAGGTAACGCGCGATAAAAATGGGGAGGAGGATAACCAAAAGGTAGAAGAAGGGCGTCTTTACGTCGCGGAAGAAGAGCATTAGCGCGAGGACGCCCAAGATCAACAACCCGGGCGCGAGGAACTTTAGGCCGAGGTTGACGTATACCCAGGCTAACGCCAGCGTCGCCAAAACCGCGACGAGCAGTATGGTGATTCTCGTTGTTCGGTCGCCAGCCATTTAGCGGGCCGCCCTTTCGCGGTTAACCCTCACGTAGCGCGTTCAAAAGCCTCGCCACGGCCCGGGCGTAGTGGGTGCCGGGCCAATATACCCGGCCGCAACCCGGACAACGCGCGAACGTCTCCTGCGTCTTCCGTACGTGGGGCGGCAGCATTTCTAAGACCGCTTTCTTGGAAACCTCCTGCAACAGCTCGTTGCACTCGATGCAACGCGTCATCGCGGCGGCCGTGAACCGCAGCGCGAAGCGGCGCGCGGTCGCCGAGAGTTGCGCCAGGACGCCGTCGTCCTCGACGAGGAACGCCTCTATGTCCTCGCGCGCGGCCAAGTCGCGGCGGCGGGTGAGCAGGGTCCTTCCCGTGCGGAGCGTTTCGCGCAGTACCGCGGCGCCGTTTTGGCCTTTGAGGTATACGGTATCGTAGCCCAACATCCGCAAGTATCGCGCGAGCCGCCCCAAGGCGGCGTCCGCCAAAAATCTCCGTTCGGCGCCGCCGTCTTCTCCCATACCGCGCTACCAGAAAGCCGGGGCCCATACCACCCAGGCCGCCATCGTTATGACGACGGCGAGTTGTACCAGCGGGTCCCAGGCCGACCTCGCGCCGCCGTGCCGGAGCAAGCGGGAATGGGACGGGAACAACTTTTCTCCGCCGCGGAACAAGCTCTCAACGTCGGGCAAAGCGCCGCCGACCGCTCCCAGCGCGATCGTTAGTTTCAAACCCCCGAGCCAAGTGTACAAGATTAGGGCCGCGGCCGCCATCAAAAGTTCCGCCGCCCGGTTGAAGTCGCGGTGCGAGACGAGGTCCGCGGGTATATGCGCCGCGGCGCCTAACGCCAGCGCGACCGCGGGATGCGGCGCCAGCGACCCCAGCGCGGCGCCTACCGCTACGTGGCCGTACACGGACATCTCTTACGCTATCCACCGGACGACTTCCGCGAGCGGTCGCCGGCTCGAGCTTCCCTTCTCCGCGGGAACGCCGACGGGGATGAGCGCCACCGGTCGTTCGCCCCTCTTCAGGTCTAACGCCCGGGCCACGGCGTCGTCGTCGAAGGCGCCCACCCAACAAGTGCCCAGGCCCATCTCGTGGGCCGCGAGGAGTACGTTCTGGACCGCGGCCGCGGTATCCTGGAGGCAGTAAAGCTCGCGGCCTCGTCGCCCGTAGGGCGAGCGTTCCGGCGGGGCCGCGACGACCGCGATTACCGCGGGCGCCTCCGCGACGAACCGTTGCCCCAGCGCCGCCGCGGCGAGGTTCGCTTTGACCTCCTCGGACGTAACGACGACGAATATCCACGGCTGCAAGTTGCCGGCGGAAGGCGCCCAGCGCCCGGCCTCCAGCAACTTTTCGAGCTGTTCGCGGCCGAGGGCGGTCGGTTTAAAACGCCTGATCGACCGCCGCGTCAGGATTGCCTCGTATACCTCCATCTCCTTTAACCGTCCCAGCGGTCCCCGTATTCGTTCACGAGTATTTGGTCCAACTCGTCGGCGACTTCCGCCACGCGTACGAGGGCTCGCATCGCTTCGTCGAATCCCAAACCCCTCATTTCGCGGTTTATCTCAAGCCAGACGACGTCTTCCCGCAGCGAGAATTTCACCGCGATCCGTTGGGCGTTTTCCGCGAGCAGGCGTTGGAATAATTCCTCGCGCCGTTCCCGGGGAACGGCCATAACGGGGGCCGCGATGTTTACGTAGTATTCGCCGCCGATCTCGAGCAACGACATGAATATGTCGGCCGAGCCTTTCACGAACTGCCAGCAGTTGTGCTCTTCGTTGTAGCATTCCCCGGGCTCGAGGCCCGCCCGCCGGATGACGGTTTCGATGAGTTGCGTGTATTCTTCGGTTTTATCCGACATTTCGTTCGCGAACCCTCAAGAGCCCCAGGGGGGTTTGCTCGAGCTCCTGGCCCAGGGGGTTGTCCGTACAATTCTCCTCGAGCCAACGCGGGTCGACGCCCGCGGAATGTCCCAGACAGTCGCAGTCGCCGTAGTTGTTGGCGTCGATAATCGCCGCCTCACATCCGGTCTTCTCCTTAACCGCTTCCGCCAGCGCGTCCCCCTCGGCCGGCCCGTACACGATAAGCCCGATGAGGGGTTCTAAGCTCTGCTTGCGAGTGCCGTCTATTTCCGCGACGCCGTGGCCTGTAACTTTGTAAAAGACGCCTCGCCGCCCGAACAGTTTGGTTACGGCGGACAAGAAGGCGGCCCACAGGATGCGGGGCAGGCCCACCAGATCTATCGCGGCCTGCATCTTCTCCGGGATGCCCACCGCGCCGAAGCCGTAGGGCGGCTTAGATACGAACCGCCATAAGATGTTGGCCCAAAGGCCCACGCGCAAATCGTCCGACGGTACGGTCCGCCCCTGGCACACCGACAAGACTTTGGACGTTACGAGTATTATGTCGCCCGGCCGCCGCCCCGCCCGTGTATATTCGTCGACGGCCTCCAAGATGTTGTCGCCGTACCCGATTACGTGCGTACGGATGGGGATCTTTTCTAACTCGGCCATAACGCGCGAAACGTTGCGGAAGCTTTAATTACTAATTAATATCACAAACAGTTTATGACTACAAGCCGAAACTCGGGCCTCGGGGTCCCGTAACTTGACCGGGGGGAGGGGGTATGGTAATATTCACGTTAAATAAATTACTAGCTTTTAACGCATATGGATAACCCTCTCCTGAAAGAAGACGGCATTTATATGGATAACGCCGCGACGTCCTGGCCCAAGCCGCCGTCAGTTATCGAGGCCATGGTTTTTTACCAGGAACGTATCGGCGCGAGCGCGGGACGCGGCGGTTACCGCCGCGCGATCGAGGCGTCGCGTCTCATTTTCGACGCGCGCGAGGCCGTGGCCGGTTTGTTCGGCGTTAACGATTCCAAGAGAATAATATTCACCTTAAACTGCACCGAGGGGTTGAACATCGCGTTGCGCGGCTGGCTCCGCGAGGGCGACCACGTCGTCACGACGTCGATGGAACATAATTCCGTCGCGCGGCCTTTGAATCATCTGAAACAGGAGCGCGGGATCGAGGTCGTTTACGTACGGTGTTCGCCCGAGGGTCTATTGGACCCGGACGACATGGCGCGTGCGATAAAAGCCGAGACGCGCCTCGTCGCGGTTATCCACGGGTCGAACGTCTGCGGCGCGGTAAACGACGCCGTCGCGGTGGGGCGGATATGCCGGGAGCGGGGCGTGCCGTTTCTCGTCGACGCCGCCCAGACCGCGGGTTCCGTGCCCATAAACGCCGACGAAATGAACGTCGACTTCCTCGCTTTCCCGGGCCACAAGGCGTTGATGGGGCCGCTCGGTACCGGCGTGCTATACGTCGGGCCCAACGTGCGGCCGGCACCCCTCTACCAGGGGGGCACGGGCACGGATTCGGACAGGACCCTCCAACCCGAAGCATTACCCGACTACTACGAGGCCGGGTCGCACAACGCTGTCGGGCTCGCCGGGTTGAAGGCGGGTTGCGAATTCGTGGCCGAGGTTACGCCGGAAGCTATGGGGGCCCATAAGGCGAAATTGGCGGAGCGTTTTGTAGCCGCGGTGGACGAGATACCGGGCGTTACGTATTACGGCCCGAGGGATTTTAGCCGGCAAGCCGGCGTATGTTCCGTACGGCTCGAGGGTATGGACGCGGCTATGGTCGGCCACCGGCTCGATGCCGATTACGGGATAATGGCGCGGACCGGCCTCCACTGTTCGCCCTTGGGTCACACGACGCTGGGGACGATAGATTCGGGAACGGTCCGGTTCTCTTTTGGCTATTACAACGACGAAGAGCAGGTTGACGTAGCCGTGCGGGCGTTGGCCGAAATCGCCCGCGGGAAGGGCAGGTAGCATATGAAACGGAGCATGCTAATCGTAGCGGCGCTGCCGCTCGCTCTGATACTCGCGTGTGCCGAGGACGAGCCGCCGGAGGTGTCGGTATGGTCGACCTATCGCGGTCCTACCATCGGCGGGGCGAGTTTCAGGGCCGTAGACGCCTCCGGGCCCAACGACGTTTGGGCCGTGGGCGCGCAAGGGACGATCCTTCACTACGACGGCGCCAGTTGGGCGTTCTACCGCGTCTCGGTTACGGACCTCGACCTCTACGCCGTGAATATGACCTCGGGGAGCTCCGGTTGGGCCGTGGGCGCCGACGGCGTCGTGCTCTGTTATCATAACGGACAATGGTTCAACACGGTGCACCTGGCCGGTTACGACCTTTACGGCGTGGCCTTCGACGATACCGGTTTGGGTTTCGCGGTCGGCGACCACGGCGCGATCTTCCGTTACGACGGCGAGAGTTGGCGGGACGTTTCGCTCCCCGGGGTGACGGCCGACCTGCGCGGCGTTGCGGTTGCGGGCGGGGGGACCGCCTGGGCCGTGGGGGACGCGGGTACGATCTTGTACTACGACGGCGGCCGGTGGCAGCGGGTCACGTCGCCGACGAAGGAACGTCTGAATGCCGTTGCCGTCGGCGTTGACGGCGTATATGCCGCGGGCGATGACGGCGTCATACTCCATAATGCCGGCGGCGGTTGGTCCGTCGTACGGACGCCGACGACGCACTCGTTGCTCGGCTTCGACGCCGCGGGCGACGTCGCTTTTGCTTGCGGCAACGACGGCGCTCTCCTGAGAAGGAAGGACGGCGACTGGGGCTCGGTCCGCCTGGAGTTGGGGCCGGTCAACCTCAACGGCGTAGTGCTCTGCAACAGCGCGGAGGGGTGGGCCGTCGGCGACCAGAGCGTAATACTCCAGTACCGCCGCGCGTGGAAGTAGATTTTGAATAATAAATAAAAAGAAAGAAGGGAGCCGACGAAGCTCCCTTTTTTATTTTGGGAACGTGGCCTCTACAACAGGCCCGCCCCCACCTTATACGTGTTGACGTGAATCGTCACGGTGTCCTCGGTCCGGGCGGCGTAGCCTCCCGCGAGAAGTATCGCCGCCGGGATACCGCGCTCGCGGCAGCCGCCCAGCACTATCCGGTCGCGTTCTATCAAGCCCTCGAGCGAGAGCTGCAGCGTCCCGAGTTGGTCGCCCGCGTAGGGGTCCGCGCCCGCGACGTACGCTACGAACTCCGGGCGGTGCTCGTCGAGTATCGCCGGGACGTATTTGCGAAGCGGCGGGAGGTACGCGTCGTCGCCGGCGAAGGACGGCAGGCCGACGTCGAGGTCGCTCTTTTGTTTTATGGGGTATAGGTTCTGTTCGTGGATGGAGAACGTGAAGACGTTCGCGTCGTCGGCGAAGATTACGGCGGTCCCGTTTCCCTGGTGCAGGTCGCAGTCGATGACGGCGACTCGTTCTACCCGGCCTTCGTGGAGCATCGCCCGGACCGCGAGAGCGACGTCGTTTATGTAGCAGAAACCCTCGGCGTGGTCGGCGAAGGCGTGGTGGAGGCCGCCGCCGACGTTCATCGCCGCGCCGCCGCCCTCGAGCGCGAGCCGCGCCGCCCGGGCCGAGCCGCCGGCCCCCAGTACGAAAGCCCGGTATATTTCCGGCGTTAGAGCCATTTCGGAGGACGCGGTGCGCGGCGTCCAGCGGGCCGTCACGAGGTCGTCCAGGTATTCCGGCGTGTGGACCAGCTCGAGCTCCTTGCGCGTAGCCGGCGCGGGCTCGACGACCTCGCCGAGGATACCCTCTTCCTCCAGCCGCTCGACGGTCAGGCGGTACTTCTCGATGGGGAAGACGTGGCCCTGCAGGTCGGCGAGGTATTCGGGGGAGTAGACGATGGGGATGGTTTTCATATCAGAAGGACAGCGCCAAGCCGTAAATCGGCGTTGGCTCGCCGCGGCCTACGCGGTACGCGGTTACGTACGGCGTCGCCGAAATGCGCGAAGACGCGGCATCGGCCTTCGGCTTCTTGACGCGGTTGTACACGTACGCGTTGAGGAAGGCGTTGGGTACGATACCGATAAGAATACCTACCGCGACGCGTTCGACCGCAGCGTCCGCATCTACGATTTCGTTACTTACGGCTGCCGAAACGGCGACGCCGCCGAAAGTCGCCGTCGCCGCCGCGAGGTAAGCTTCGCCGCGGTTTTCGGACGGGGCGCCGAACCGCTCGCTGACGCCGAGGGTCCCCAGCGTCATAAGTAAAGGGTACGTAGCTAATATCCCTGCCCCCAGCCACGCCGCGGGGTGGACGTCGTTTCAACCGGAGGCCGTTGCGGAAATCACGGTCGACAAACCGGTAATGACTGAAGGGGTGCTGGCGAACAGGCCGCCCGCTACTTCTCCAGCGTAAAGGCCGGCCCCGAAGCCGCCAGGTTCGCCGCCGTAAGCGGCTAGCGCCGCCGCCATAACAGCCGCCAGCGTTATCGCGCTTTTCCTGATTAGAACGATACCGTTATCCCCCAGCTAGGCGTGATTTCCTTTAGGCACGGCCCCGTTCGGCAGACCGTAAACGACGGCTCAATCTTTAAGGAGTAGCCCGGGATCTCGTAGAAATAAGGCCTCTTTACCGCGTTGTAAACCGCCGCGGCGGCGAAGCCGGCGGGGATGACGGCGTAGAAGGCCGCGGTTAAGGCGCCGGCCTCTTTGTCCTCTTTGGTTAGGGCGTAGGCCGCGCCGGCCGCCGCGCCGGTCAGGCCGTAAAAAGTGCCCGCGGTCGCCAAGAACAGTACGCCGCGATTGGCGGACCGCTGCCCCACCGTTTCGCCGAATAGGTATACGCCGAGCGCGGAGACGAGCGGTGTCGCGCCGTAAACGACGTAGGAGGCGTTCTCGCGGCTCGTGCCCTCGTTTTCTTTGGGGTCGCCGCCGACGGCGTAGCCGCCTATGAAGAATGCGACCCCTACGGCGCCCCCTACCGCGGCCTCGCCGAAGAATAAGGTGTCGGGCGTGCCCCCCGGCTCCCCGGCGTGCGCGGCGTTTGTCGCGAGCGCGAAGCTCGCGGCGATTGCTAGCGACCTCAACATTTACGGTCTCATAGGTGTAGCATAGGCGCGAAGAACAACGTGAAGCCGAAAGGCCGCTCGTCCGCCGCTTCTTCCCCGTCGAGGTTGGCAATCCGGTTCGCAAGTTCGAAGCCGCCGGCGATGCCGAAGTGACTCGCTACGCGGTACGTCGCGACGGCCCCGGCCGCTATTTCCAACGTCTTCCATTCGGCGTCGAGGGACCACTCGGTATATTTGGACTCCGGCGGCGGCGTTCGCGTCCAGGCGAGGCCGGTGCGTTTTTTGAGCGCCGCGCCGACGCCGCCCCATACCAGCGTCGTTATTTCTTCGTCGGCGAGGTTTACGCCGCCCAAGGCGAGGATACGTCGGTGCGTCGTCTTCGCGTCGTTGTAAGAGAGGGGTTTGGATACCTCGCCCGACTCGCCGCCCTCGTAATCGTAGTCGTTGAAGCGGGATTGGCGGTAGCTCAGGCCGACGACGGGGGCGATTTCTTTCGCGCCGATTTTTACGCGCGCCGTAACGTCGCCGCTGTAATAACGTCGTTTCCATTCGTCCACGTAGGCGTCGCCGGGAGAATCTTGGGCGTCGGTCGGCATAATCGTTCCCCTCGAGTAGAACGACGCCGGCCCGAGTTGGATTCCGATAGATAACCCGAAGACGGGGTCGGCTTGTGCCGGCGGCCGGGCGTCGAAACCGGCGACGGCGCCCACGTCCAGTACAGCGGCCGCGCTTCCCGAAAAAGTCAAAAAGAACGCGAGGGTCAGCCTGACTTTCATAACCGAACGCTCCTTAGAAGTAAAAAGAAGTTTGAACGTAGAAGGTCTTCCGAGCCGGCCCGTCTACCGACGAGTTTTGCTCTTCCGTATTTTTAACCAAATTGTAGGCCGCCGTCGAGGCCGCGGGGGCGAGCAGCATGCCGATTAACAAACCTTTGTACCTGCAGAGTAAATAACCCGCCGCGACCGACGCGTAGGAGGCGCCTACGGCGGCGCCGACGCTGGCCCAGTCGTTGCGCGAGTCGTCGCCCCAGATCTCGCCCGCGCCGTAAACGCCCAGGCCGACGCCGGCGGGGTAAGCGATTACCAGGCCGTAGAGGCCGCCGCCGGCGAACTCTTCGCTGGAGAACAGGTTCCCGACGGGTATGCCCGCCAGCCCCGCGGCGATGCCGCCGACGTAGCCGCACCCTACCTCCGCGGCGACGACGCCGGCGCCGTTGGACCAGGCGGGCGCGGCCGCAAACGCCGCGGCGACCGCCAGCCATTTAAGGCATTTCACGGTGTATAATAATATTTCGAGTTCGCGTTGTAAATAGAAAGGCGCGTCGAATTTTGGCTTGCGTCGCCTTCGGTTGTTAATTATTATTACGACGTGCGCGCGAAGTTTACGGCGATTAGTATTTTATTTTGTTTAACGTTGCCGGCCTGGGCCGTTACCTGGGCCGGCCTCCCTTTCGGGTATTATACGTCGGATACCGGCCCGGCCTTCGGCGTCTACGCCGCGGCCTTCTTCCGCCTTCGCGACAGCTTGCCCGAAACGCGCGACTCCTACGTCCAACCGATGGCGGTCTACACGTGGAAGAGGCAATTCCGCTTCGACCTCAACGGCGACCTCTATTCCCCCTCGGGTGATTGGCGCCTCCTCGCCGAGGACCGCTTCGAGAAGTATCCGACCGTCTTCTGGCCGCCGCCGGGCTCGAAGGACGTTCCCAAAGAGTATTACGCCGACTACACGAGGCGGGTGTTCCGGGCGGACGTTAAGGGGTACCGGCGCGCGCGTGGGCCCCTTTACGCCGGCCTGGGGGCTTTCCTCGAGAATTACAAAATCGTGGAATGGGCGCCCGAAGCGGAGGGGCTGGAGCCGGGTTTCCTCCCCGGGCCGGAGTACGCCCCGGGCGCCGAGGGCGGCTTGGTCGTTGGGCCGACGGCGTTCGTCGAGTACGATACGCGCGACCGCCGCAACGCGACGACGGAAGGCCTTTTCTTGCAAGCCCGCTTCTCGCTCTTCGACAAGGGCGCCGGCTCGGATTATACTTTCCGTTGGTACGAGGCCGACGCGCGCTTCTTCTGGGGCGTAAACCGCCTGGGCCGGCGGTGGACGTGCGCGAATAGGCTTTTCCTCTCGGGTCGGGACGCCGCGCCGCCGTTCTGGGCGATGCCGGAGTTGGGGGGCTCCGCGGTCCTTCGCGGCCAACCGGAGGGCCGGGCGCGGAACCGCTGGCTGATAGCGTACCAGGAAGAGCTCCGCGCGCCGCTTTGGTGGCGGCTGGTTGGCGCACTCTTCGTCGACGTGGGCGACGTCGGCTTCACGATGGGCGACTTCTCGTTCGACACGGTGATGCTCACCGCGGGCGGCGGCCTGCGCCTCGACCTCGTCAAGGACGGCGAGGCGCGCGTCCGCCTCGACTACGGCCGCGGCAAGGATTCGCAGGGGATTTATTTGGTGTTCAACGAGGCTTTTTAAGCCGCTTGGTCAAACGGCTTAGCGAAAGGCCGGGAAAACGCCCCGGCCCTTTTCCGTTTAGGTACTAAAAAATTACGGTTACGCCGTAGAGGGGTACGGCCTGCCCGTTTCCGGCCGTCGTAGCCGCAAGGTAAGGTTCGATTGCCGGGAGGCGGCTATCCTCCGGCGGCCGGGTTGGCCGCTTTGCCTTGTGGTAGACGAACGTCGTTACGACCGGTTTGGTGGCTGCGTCCGCGGCTAAGGCCCACACGTACGCCTCCTCGCCCACGTCGTCGTCCGCGGCGCGCAGCGCGGCAGCGCCTCCCACGAAAAGGAGCGTTTGGCCGTAAGCCGCGAGCGTCGTATAGCCGAACGTTCCGCCCTTGTTCGCGGTGGGGTACCCGACCTTTTCGCCGGCGAGGTACGTCCCCGCCGTCGCCGCGAGGGGGTAAGTCGCAAAAAGCGATAACCCTATCAGCGCTCCGGCCGCGTTGACCTCGTGGGTGTCGTCGAAGGGGCCTTTATTGTATGGGTCGCCGAAAGCGGCTCGCGTAATGGCGTAGCCGAGGAGGCCGGCGCCAGCCTCGCACAGCGCCGCGGCACCGACTTCCCATAGTACGTCGCCGGCCGACGCGCGCGAAGAGGGTACAGCCGCGGCGAGGACGAGGACGGCCAAAACTGCCCCGCGAGTTATTTTTACTTTCTTCATCTCCCTTTATCTCCCGTGAAGATTTTCCGTCCGATTATATTGGTAAATATCGTTAGTATCACGTTACACAAATATTATAGGTTTTAAATACCCTTAGAAAAATACCGAGACGCCGTACAGCGGCAGCAGCCTACCCCCTTCACCCGCGGTCGCGCTGAGGTAAGGCCGTACGGCGGCCTACGCCTCGACCTCGTCAAGGACGGCGAGGCCCGCGTCCGCCTGGACTACGGCCGCGGCAAGGATTCGCAGGGGATTTACCTGGTATTCGACGAGGCGTTTTGAGTATTTAACGTAGGGGC
>CAZWAM010000034.1:0-21426 GCA_964631855.1 uncultured bacterium
GAAAGATAAAGGCGGGGAGGGGTGGTACGACGCCGCGGAAGGGCGGGGGGAATTTTCGCTCACGCCCGGGGGCGGCTTGTTTTTCCAGACGGTCCTTAGGCAAATATTTCTGTGGGAAAGTTATCGTAAAGGGGGGGTAGTTTTACACTCGGTGGCTTTTGCCGACGGCGACGACGCCATAGTCTCGTGCGGCCCGAGCGGGAGCGGCAAATCGACGCTGGCCGGGATGTTGGGGACGCGCTTCACCGTATACACGGACGAGATGAACGTCGTCGACGGTAACGGCCGCGTATGGGCGCTCCCCTTTCGCGGGACCGGCGTGGAGCGAGTAAACGGTGGCGGCGGCGTTTTACGCGCGCTTACGTTCCACCGCCCCGGCCGGGAGTTCAAGGCCGAGCCTCTCGAGCCGGCCGACGCCGCGCGCGAGCTTTGGCGTAGCGTCTTCATCCCCGAGCCGGCCGGCGCAGAAATTAAGGGGCGAGCCTTTGAACGCGTCGCGGCCTTAGCCGGCCGCGCGAGCGCGTTCGTCGTAGACGTTCCCTTAGAAGAGAACGCCGCCGGCTTAGGATTCCGCAAAATACTAAAGGAAGTTGCTTAGTTAAAGGACGGAAAATATGAACCGTAAATACGTAAAACCGACCGTCGCGAGCGAGCGCGTCTTCTCGCTGGCGGCGCAAGCCTGCGACGTCAACCAAAGGTGCCCCGGTGAGTGCCAAAGCGGGATAACGTACGAAGCGTGCTACCCGTACTCGTGGAAGGTAGAAAACATATTTTGCGGCGAGATTACATATCCGCTGAAAGAGAGGACCTGATATTTATTAACGGGAACGCGAACGGCGCCGGCCGTTAAAACTTGGGCGAGTACCGAACGGCAGGCGTTATAATACCGGGGAAATTGCGACGCCAATAACGTAAAAAGCTTTGTCGCCCGAAAACTCTATATACCTGGGGAAAGCGTTGAAGTAAAAGTAAAAGAAAGCCCCGCAACGCCGACATGGCCTATCATTTAAAGAAGAAGGAAATAGCCTACCGTAAGGTCGGCGACGAGTACTTCGTCCTGACGCCCGTCGACAGCACCCTCCATAACGTGAAGGGCGCGGGCGTCCGGATAATGGAGCTCCTCGCCGACGGCAAAGACGAGGGCGGCATCCTGCAGGTCCTGCTGGAAGAATACGACGCGCCCGCGGCCGAGGTAGAGGCGGACCTCGCGTCGTTCCTGGCCGAACTCGAGGCGAAAGGGATCGTCGCCCGAAACGACGGCTAAGGATAACCGCGCGAAGACAGCCGAGGGCGCGAGCCGTCGGCATTTTTTCTAACGTGAGCCCGCAAGAAGAAATCTACCGCAACCTCATCTACGCGACGGCGGCCAGTCATACGCCCGTGGCGGTAATGTGCAACCTCACGTATCGCTGTCCGCTAAGCTGCAAGCACTGTTTCGTGGAGGACCCGGAGCCGGGCGGCGAGGAGCTGAGCCTCAGCGAATACGCGTCCCTCTTCGACCAGCTCGTCGCGATGGGTACTTTTTTCCTGACCTTCTCGGGCGGCGAGCCGCTGGCCCGGGCCGACTTCCTCGACATCCTGGCCGCGGCGCGCGAGCGCCACTTCGCCGTCCGCATCTTCACGGGCGGCTCATTAATCGACGAACGCCTGGCCGCGGAGCTCGCCTCCCTGCATCCCTCCGGCGTCGAGATATCGCTCCACGCCGCGACGCCCGAGCTCCACGACGACTTCGTCGGCCGGGAGGGTACTTGGGAAAAAGCCGTCGCCGCGGCGCGACGCCTGCGCGAACTCGGCACGAGCGTCGTGTTGAAGATGAACCTGATGAACTTCAACTACACGGAAATGAAAGAAACGTACGAGCTGTCCCGGTCGCTCGGCGGCGGATTCCGGTATTCGCCGTACGTCTCCGTCACCAACAAGGGCGGGACCGCGCCCGCGCAGTTGCGGATGACGGACGAACAGCTGCGGGACTATTTCCGGACGTTAAAGGACTGGGTCGTGGCCTTTTCGCGCGACGGCGACGCCTGCGACGAGGAAATCGGGCCGCCCGTGCGGTTCAACAAGCGCGCGCTAAGCTGTCTCGCGGGTGCCAACAACTGCTCCATCGACCCCTACGGGACCGTTTGGCCCTGCGTGTCGCTCCCGTACGATTTGGGCAATATACGCGAAAAGCCGTTCGCTGAGATATGGCGCGGCGAGGAGGCCGAGCGCGTCCGCGCCCTCTCGGACGCTATCGCCGAGGAATGCGCGAACTGCGAACTCGACCGCTACTGCTTCCGCTGCCCGGCGTTCTCGATGGTGGAGGAAGGCGACATCAGAAAGGCCCCGAGCGAATACTGCCGCGTCGCCCGGGCGGCCAAAGAGGTCCTCCGCCGACCCCTCCGGTAAACCTTAACAACTTACGACTTAGAAGGCCCGGCTCGAGCCGCGCCTAAACTTTAAGCAACCCCCGCGCCGCCGTCGGCCTTAAAGTTTTCTATGCTTCCAGATGCCGGTCCTAAACACCGCGTACATAATCGAGCCCTCGAGGACCGTCGGGATCGTAATTGCCCAATAAACCCCCGCCACCCCCATCCCGAGGGCCTTTGTTAAAAAGTACGCCAAAGGTATGCGTACGCCCAACAACACCACCGCGGTCACGACGAGGGGCGGTACGGAAACGCCCGCGCCGCTCATGGACCGCGAGAGGACCATACCCAAAGGCACGAATATAAAGGCCGGCGCGCAGATATAAATGTATAGCGCCCCCAACTCGACTACCTGGGGCGTATCGTCGAATATTGCCACCCACCGCGGCGCGAACGCCAAGAGCGCCACTATCATCAGCGCCGCGATCGCGGCGTAAATCCCGACCGACGCCATCGCCGTGCGCTCCGCCCGTTCTTTCTTACCCGCGCCCAGGTTCTGCCCCACCAATATAGCCGCCGACATCGCGAGCGCGAAGCCGGGCATCAAGATCAGGCTCGTCAACTGGCTGCCGACGCCGTAGGCCGCGATGGCCGCGGTCCCGGCCAACGCCACGAAACCTACGAGGACCATCGCCGCCACCGCCCGGATCAACATCTGCGCGCTCGCCGGGACGCCGATCGTCAAGATCTGCCCCGCCATCCTCCCGCTTAAATTCGCCGGCACCAACGCCCGCCACGGCAGATGCCGGCGCGTAAACACGGCCGCGGCCCACACCAATCCGACAGCGTACGCCAGGACCGAGGCTAACGCCGCACCCTGCACGCCCAGCGCCGGCGCGGGCCCCAACCCGAAAATAAACACCGGGTCCAGGAGGATGTTAAGCGTCACGGCCCCGGCGACGATAACGGTCGGCGTAACGGAATCGCCCAGGCCGCGCAACATAGCGTTTATCATCACCATAAAGACGAACGCGAACCCGCCGAAGAAGAATATGGTGATGTAGCCGTACGCCAGGTCGACGACGTCCGCCTCGGCGCCGAGCAGCCGTAACAACGGCCTTCCCGCAAGCGGCCCGCCCGCCGCCATCAAAACGGCAAGGACCGCGGCCGCCGCCAGCGTCGTCGTCATAGCCTTTCGCAAACTCGCCTCGTCGCGCGCGCCGTGGAACCGCGTGACCAACGCCTGCGAGCCGATGGCGACCCCCACGATCGTCGTCCACACCAACCAGATAGCAAGGCCGGCGACGGAGACCGCGGCGATGGCCGCGGTCCCCAGCCGGCTCACGAAGTACATATCGGCGATGTTGAACGCGCTCTGGAGTAAGTTCCCGGCGACGGTCGGAACGGCGAGCCAGAGGATCGGCTTGATCAAGGAACCGGACGTAAGGTCGGCGCTGCGATAACGTTCAAACATCTAAAGCATTCTTCGGGGTATGAGATAAACTGCCGCCGACGCGGCAGTCGCAGCTATAGGGCACCGCCTCGAAAGCGATTTAAGTGCCGTTTACAACCAGAGGCTCGGGCCGGCGGCGAAGGTCAGGCCGTTCATAAAGGAGTCGCCCAGGTCCAGGTCGTACCGCACTTCAACCTCGGCGCCTACGCGTCGGTGGAGTTGGAGCGAGCTCTTGGCGCTGACGTAGAAGCTCGAGCCGGTACCCGGGACCGCGTCTTCCGGAATGTACGTGTAATTCCAGTGGGGCTGCTCCGGCGGGTCGCTGCCCCCGCCCGTCGGGTCGTCCGACTTGGTGCCCGTCAACGTGTATACTTTATATTGGTACCCGAACGTGACGAGCGCGAACGACCTATTCAGGTCGAACTCCATTAGGGCGCCGATGTCCGGGCCGAAGCCGTTGGCGATGACGCCGTTTTCCATGTTCCCGGCCTTGGTCCAGCCGCCGCGCCAGAAACCGCCGAAGTAGAGCTTGAGCATCTTATCCTCGAAGTACCCTCTGTTCAGGATATAACCGCCCGTCGCGGTAAGCGAGGCGTTGTTGACCTGACGCGTTTTCGTCATCGAGTCTATCTTGTGGCGGTTCCACAGCGACTCGAAGGACGCCCGCCAGCTATCGCCCTTCAAACCGAAACCGAAAGGCGACGCCGCGAAATCCGTGCTCGAGAGCTCTACATCTTGCCAATCGCCGGCACCTTTCGGCACCCCGTAACCCGGGTACGGATAATACCCGACGAGTTTCTCGTAAATTTTACTCTCGCCCGAGTCGTACTTCCCGGCGAAGACGCCCACCAGGCCGTAAATATACGCCGCGGTATCGGCGGCGAAAGCCCCCACCGCGAAGACGAGGAGGAAAACCAACGCCGCGGTTAACGAACGTCTTAACATGGAAATACCTCCTTCAGAAACGCTTTGCACCGTTTTGCGTTAAGATTCTTCCGAGGTTACGACGGCCGCGATCCCGGCCTTGAGGTCGCGACCCTCGGCGCCCCGTACCCCGCGTAGGAAGAATTCGCGGTTGCCGGCCGGCCCTTCCAACGGCGAGGCCGCGAGCGCGACCGCGGCTAAGCCGATCTCGTCGAATAATTTAACCGCTTTCGTCAGGACGTCCTTATGCACGTCCGCGTCGCGCACGACGCCGCCCGGGCCCACCTGGTCACGGCGCGCCTCAAATTGCGGCTTCAGCAAAGCGATTACCTCTTCCAACGCAGCCAACGTGGGCACGAGGGGCCGGAGGACCTTATTTATACTAATGAAAGAGACGTCGACGACCAGAAGCGTCGGCGCCGGCTCGAGGATGGCGCCGTCGAACGTGCGCGCGTTAACCTTCTCCCATACGGTTACGCGCGGGTCGTTCCGCAGCGACCAGGCCAGCAAGCCACGCCCCACGTCTAAGGCGTGGACGTGCGCCGCTCCCCGGGCGAGCAGGCAGGAGGTAAAGCCGCCGCTCGAAGCCCCCACGTCGAGGCATACTTTTCCCGCCACGTCGACGCCGAAACGCTCCAACGCGAAAGCGAGTTTATCGCCGCCGCGGGACGCGTACCGCGGCTGCGCGGCGACGACGACGTCGGCGCTTGCGCCTACGGCCGCGCCGGCCTTAAACTCGAGCCGGCCGTCGACCGCCACCTTGCCGGCCATAATAAGAGCGGCCGCCCTCGCTTGCGACGGGGCCAGGCCGCGCGCCACCAATATCTCGTCCAGCCTGCGCTTGGGCAATTGCCCCCCTTATTTCCGCCTAATCAGGACCGATGCCGCCGCGGCTATCCCCGCGGCGTTCAAATTATACTTATCCAACAATTGTTGCGGCGTCCCGTGTTCCACATACTCGTCGGGATAACCGAGCCGTTTCAACCTTACGTCCGCGGCGGCGCCGCGGTCGGCGAGCATCTCCGCGACCGCGGAACCGAAGCCGCCCGCGAGGCAACCGTCCTCCGCGGCGACGACGGCGCCGCACCGCCGGCCCCACTCGAGTATCAAGTCCTCGTCCAAGGGCTTTACGAAGCGCGCGTTGACGACCGCCGCGTCGACGCCCTCCTTCGACAACAGCTCGGCCGCCTCGAGCGCCGGGTGAACGAGGCGCCCCACCGGGAGCAACAGCACGTCTTCGCCCTCGCGGAGCAATTCCGCCTTGCCCGGTTCGATTTTGCGCCACTCGCCGCTGGAGCCGACGCCGACGGCCGTGCCCCGCGGGTACCGGACGGACCAGGGGCCGAGGTCGTAGTAAACGGCGCTGTACAAAAGTTGCCTGAGTTCTTCCTCGTCCTTGGCGGCGCTGACGACGACGTTCGGCAGGTGTCGCATATAAGCCAAGTCGAAGGTGCCGTGATGGGTGGGGCCGTCGTCGCCCACGACCCCCCCCCGGTCGAGCGCGAACGTCACGGGCAACCTCTGTAGGCAGATGTCGTGGTTGAGTTGGTCATAGGCGCGCTGCAAGAAGGTCGAATAAATCGCGCATACGGGCCTAGCGCCCTCGCAGGCCAAACCGGCCGCGAGGAGGACCGCGGTCTGCTCGGCGATGCCCACGTCGAAGAAACGGCCCGGGAACCGGTCGCGGAAAAGGCTCAAGCCCGTCCCCTCGGGCATCGCCGCGGTGATGGCGAAGATACTCTCGTCCTCCGCGGCGAGTTCCACAAGCGTCTCCGCAAACACCTGGGTATAAGGTTTGGCTTCCGACCCCTTCCGGGGCCTACCGGTGGCGACGTCGAAGGGGGGATGGCCGTGGTAGGTCGTGGCGTCGTTCTCCGCGGGCATGTAACCTTTACCCTTTTGCGTCAAGACGTGAAGGAGCACCGGCCCATTAAGCTTCTTTACGCCCTCGAGCGTACGGATGAGCGTAGGAATGTCGTGCCCTCTTACGGGGCCGACGTAGCGGAAGCCCAACTGCTCGAACAACATCCCCGGCGTCAGGAGGTTCTTTATCGATTCCTCGAGCCTTCGCGCCGCGCGGAACAGAGGCTTTCCCCAAGCGGGAATCGACTTCACGAGCTCCTGCATGTCGGAACGGAACTTATCGTACGGCGGAAACGTTATCACGCGCGCGAGGTAATCCGCGATCGCGCCCACGGAAGGCGAAATAGACATTTCGTTATCGTTCAGGACAACGATGAGGTCGGTGTCTTCTCGGTGGCCGGCGACGTTTAGCCCCTCCAGCGCGCAACCGCCCGATAGCGCGCCGTCGCCTACCACCGCGACCACGTGAAAGTCCTCGCCTTTGCGGTCACGGGCGACGGCCATCCCCAGCGCCGAGGAGATCGACGTTGACGCGTGGCCCGCGCCGTACGCGTCGTATTCGCACTCGGAGCGCTTGGGAAAACCCGATATGCCGCCGAGCTGCCGGAGGGTAGGGAAACGTTCGCGGCGGCCGGTCAAAATTTTGTGGCCGTAGGCCTGGTGCCCGACGTCCCAGACTATCTTATCCCGCGGCGCGTCGAAGACATAATGAAGCGCGACGGTTAACTCGACGACGCCCAGACTCGGCGCCAAATGCCCGCCGGTATGGGAGACGAGCTCGATTATGAACGCACGCAACTCGCCCGCGAGCTGCTCGAGCTCGGCGAGCGTCAATCCTTTCACGTCCGCGGGCGAATTGATGCGCGGTAGGATGTCCGTCATTCTCGGTCCTTCCAAAGAGGAGCCCCAACGCCGGGGCGCCCCTCAATATGTCCTGGCAAGTAAAAACTCGGCCCAGGCGGTGAGCATGTCGCGGTACTCGCCCGCCGCCGCGCCCTCGAGTTCTCCCAAGGCCCGTTCGTAATACCAGCGCGCTCGTTGGCGAGCGAAGGAAACGCCGCCGAGCGCCGTTAATTTCTCCTTCAAAACCTCGACTTCGCCGTCCGACGCGTCTTTGCGCCCCAGCGTCGCCGAGACCAACCGCCTCTCCTCGGCCGAAGCGTTACGGTACGCGCCCAGAACGACCGCGGTCCGCTTGCCCTCGCGAATGTCGGAGGCGGCCGCCTTTCCCATTTTGCCCTCGTCCGCGAAATAGGCCAACGTGTCGTCGACGTGCTGGAACGCCGTCCCGCAAAGACGCGCGAAAAGGCCGAGCTTTTCGACGCCTTCCGGAGGCGCGCCGCCGACCGTCGCACCCGCGCGGGCGCACCATTCGTAAAGCGCGCCCGTCTTCTTTTCCAACATCGCCTCGACCGCTTCGACCGTAACCTCCGCCAGCGGCGCCCGGCTCAGCTGGACGTCTTCCGCTTCGCCGGCCAATATGGCCGGGACCGTAGCTCCTGCGAGTTCGGTCGCCAGGTACCATGCCGTCTCGGGCGCGGTTACGCCGTTCTCGGGCAGACGGGAAAGTAGATGCGCCGCCCAGCACGGCCCCATATCCCCTGCCAATACGGCTAAGGCCAGGCCGTAGTGGCTTGCCTCGTCACCTTCGAGGCCAAGCTCGGCTCGGCCTCGCGCCGTAAGGTCCGCGTGCACGGTGGGGCCACCGCGCCGCAGCTCGTCGCGGTCGATGATGTCGTCGTGTACCAGGGTCCAATTATGGGTAACCTCGGCCGCGGCCGCCGCGGGCAAAGCCCAATCCTCTTCCCCACCCGCGGCCCCGCAACAGAGAAGTACCGCCGCGGGCCTGAGTCCTTTGCCGCCCCGGCTTAGGTACGCGGCCGTCGCCTCGCGCAGGTGCCGCGGTCCCGCCGAAACCAAAAAGGTATCCGCGGCGAGGTAGTCGCGCACGCGACGCGTCCGCTTAGCTATAAACTCGATTACGTCGTCGGAACCCATAGCCATCAACTCGCGTCGCCCCCATCGTCAACGTTGAGTTCGCCTCGTTCGTCTCGCGACAAGCTCTTAACCTTCGTCTCCGCCTCGTCCAGCGTCTTCTCGAGGCGCCGCGTTATTCCCACGCCCTCCTCGTAGAGGGCCAACATCTCGTCGAGCGTCTCGGGCCCTTCCTCCAGTAAATTGACTATCTCCGTCAGGCGCGCGAGGTCTTCCTCGAATGTCGACTTAGCCTTTTTGGGCAACTCTCTCGGCCTCCCCGTCGTTCGACACCGTAACGGCCCTGCGGCCGTCGGCGAAATTCAACGTTAAATTCTCTCCCGCGTTCGTATGCGCGGCGCGCTTGACGGCCCGGCCGTCGCGGCTCGCGATATTGTAACCCCGGGCGAGGGTCGCCTCGGGCGAGAGGGCATAAAAGCCCCGCGCCGCTTCCGCATAAAAGCTACGGAAAACCTGGAGCGCGTTTCGCGCCGCGCGGGAAGCCCGTCCCGCGGTTTCGTCCGCCTGCTGGCGCCTCTCGTCGACGCGGCGCGGCACGGCCCGGAAACCGTACGATTGCTTGAGGGCGACCACCTCTTCGCGCCCGACGGCCAGGTAACCTTCCGTAGCCGCCAATGACGCCCGTCGCATTTCCGCTACCTCCGCGGCGACGTCCTCTTTGACCGGCACGACCAGCTCCGCGGCCGCGGAAGGCGTCGGCGCCCGGACGTCCGCGGCGAAGTCGGCGAGCGTCCAATCGACCTCGTGTCCCACCGCCGATACCGTCGGCGTACGCGCCGCGGCGATAGCCCGCACGGTGGCCTCTTCGTTGAACGCCCACAGGTCCTCGAGCGAACCGCCGCCGCGACCCACGATGAGCACGTCCGCCGCCGCCGCTTCGTCGAAGTCGGCTATCGCCTGCGCGATGTCCGCGGCGGCCCCTTCGCCCTGCACTTTCGTCGGCCGAAGGATTATCGTAATCCCCGGCCACCGGCGCGCGAGAACGTTTTTAATATCGCGGAACGCGGCCCCCGAGGGCGAGGTGACGACGCCCACGCGCCGGGGGAAACGCGGCAGCGGCCGCTTGCGCTCTTCGTCGAACAAACCCTCCGCGGCGAGCTTCTTCTTAAGACGCTCGAGCGCGGCCATAAGCTCGCCCTCGCCCCGCAACGCGAGAGATGAAACGTAAAGTTGGTACGTCCCTTGCGGCGGGTAAACGCCTAACCGCCCGCGCGCAATTACCGCCAGGCCGTCGTCGGGGGTAAAGCGGAGATTCGTATTCCCTGGATGGAAGAAGACGCACTTGACGAGCGCCGCCTCGTCCTTGAGCGAAAAATACATATGCCGCGACACGTGGTGCTTGAAATTCGATATCTCGCCCATCACCGCCAGCTCGGCGTCGAAGGCGCCCTCCAACGCGGCCCGGACCTCTTCCGTAAGCTCGCTTACGGTATAGACCTCGTGGCCGCGCGGCGTTTCAAACAGCGGGAGTTCTCGTTCGGCGTTCATAACGGGACGTGCACCCCCGCCGCCCGGGCGACGTTAACCAATAGCAGCGCCGTCGTAACCGGCCCCACGCCGCCGCGCGGGGGCGTCAGGAGCGAGGCCGCGGCCTTCGCTTCGTCGAACGCGACGTCCCCCACGACCGAGCCGTCCTCGGCATAATTGAACCCGCAATCGATCACCGCGGCGCCCGCCTTTATCATGTCGCCTTTCACGAGGCCGGCGGAGCCCGCGGCGACGACGAGTACGTCCGCGCGCCGGCAGGCCGCCGCCAGGTCCCTCGTCCTCGTGTGGCAAATCGTTACCGTAGCGTTACGCGCGACGAGCAGCGCGGCTACGGGTTTGCCCACCACCGGCGACCTGCCCACTACCACGGCCTCCGCGCCGACGAAGTCGACGCCGTGCGACTCCAGGATATATATTGCCGCGGCCGCGGTCGAGGGGACGAACGACGGCCGCCCGGCCCATAAAAGCCCCAACGACGCGCTCGTCTGGCCGTCGACGTCCTTGGCTACGGATATCTTATCGGCGAGTTCGGCGTCCGCCTTCCTGCCGGCGAAGGGCTTTTGGAGTATTACGCCTTGGACGTCCGCCGCGCGGTTGAGCTCCGCGATAACCGGGGCCGCGGCCTGCGGGTCCGGCTCCAACTCACGGACGGCGACGCGTACGCCGACGCCCTCGCCGGCCCGCGCCAGCGACCTCGTATAGGCCGCGGCGCCGTCCTCCCCCCGCGCGAGCACGACCGCCAGCGTCGGCGACGCAACCGCCTCGGCCACGGCGCCCTTTATCTTCTCCTTTATCGCCGCGGCGAGCGTCTTTCCGTCGACTACGGTCGCGGGGGCCATTTTAATTAACCCCATAAGACTTGAGTTTGCGCTGCAACGTCCGCAACCCTATGCCCAAGACCTTCGCGGCCTTGGTTCGGTTGCCGCCCAATTCTTTTAACGTAGCCTCGATCATATAACGTTCGGCGTCGGCCAACTTCATACCTACGCGGACGCCGTCGGCCTTGACCTCCTCCACCGACTTGCGCACGTTGGGCGGTATGTCGTCGCGGCTTAGGCGGTTCGACTGCGCCATCACGGTCGTGCTCTCGAGCACGTTCCTCAGCTCTCGGACGTTGCCGGGCCAGTCGTAAGCGCGGAAAAACCAGATAACGTCGTCGTCGAAGCCCTCGATCTCGAGGTGGTTCTTCTCGTTGAACTCGCGGATGAACGCGTTGACCAAAAGCGGGATGTCCTCGGCCCTCTCTCGAAGCGGCGGCACTTCGATGGTTACGACTTTCAACCGGTAATACAAGTCCTCGCGGAACTTACGCTGCTGAACCTCGTCCTCGAGGCGGACGTTGGTCGCGGCGATAACGCGGACGTCGGCGTGTATGTTTTCCGCACCGCCCACGCGTTGAAAAACGCCGTCCTCGAGGACGCGGAGCAACTTGACCTGGGTAGCCGTCGGGATTTGGGAAACTTCGTCCAGGAAGAGCGTCCCGCCGTCGGCCTGCTCGAACCGGCCCTTGTGCCGCCGCACCGCGCCCGTGAACGCCCCCCGTTCGTGGCCGAACAGTTCGGACTCGAGGACCCCCTCGGCAAGTGCGGCACAATTGAGCTTCACCAACGGCTTATGGCGGCGGCGGCCGTTGTAATGAATGGAGTCCGCGATAAGCTCTTTGCCCGTCCCGCTCTCGCCGTAAATTAAGACCGTAGCGTTAGTGGGCGCTATGCGCGTAATGAGTCCGTATATTTCCTGCATCGGCTTCGAGCGACCTATGATGCGGTCGAAGGAATATTTTTCGTAGAGCCGCGTCCGGAGTTCAATATTCTCGAGTTCGAGCCGCCGCCTTTCGAGGGCCTTGTCGATGACGCGGCCGAGGCGTTCCGGGTCGATGGGTTTCGTCAGATATTCGTAGGCGCCCCGACGCGTGGCCTCGACCGCGGTCTCGATGGTCCCGAAACCGGTGAGGATGATGAAGGGCACCGCGGGCCACTTTTCGCGCGCCATCATCAGGAAATCCAGGCCGTCCATCCCCGGGATCACCATGTCCGCGACGACTACGTCCACGGCCTCCTCCTCCAATATTTCAAGGCCGCTGTCGACGTCGAAAGCCACGTACGTCTCGTAACCGTCCGCCCGCAGAAGTTCCGCGAGACCTTCCGCGGCGCCGCGGTGGTCGTCCACAACCAATACCGCGGCGTTAACGCGCCGGGTTGCCGGCCGCGTCCGCTTATCGGAAACGATTTTGTTCTTCGCCATATGAACCCTGAATTATAACTTAATCCGTAAGGCTTTTCAAATTGCGATTATTTTTGCGCCTCGAGCTCTCCGATAGGGGTGCCGCCGAGCGCGAGGTAGCGGCGATAAACGGCGTCCGCGGCCGCGCGGTCCCCCAAAGTTAAATAACAACCGGTTAAATACGAGAGGACCTGAAGCGACCGCGGCGAAACGCTGCGCTCGGCTTCCAGCTCGCGCGCCGCCGCGGCCGCCTCGCCTCGCACTAAGTAATATTTTCCCAGCAAGAGGTGGGCCCCCGGGACCGTCGGCTCGAGCGCGAGGGCGCGGCGCGCGGTCGCCACCCCTTCCTCGAACTTAGCCGTCTCCATCAAAACCGAGGCGTAACGCGCGAGGGCGCGGGCGTCGCGCGGCACCAGCGCGAGAAGGCGACGGTACGCTTCGGCGGCGGCCGCGAAATTCCCCCGTTCTACGTGACATTCGGCAAGCAGCCGCCACGCTTCGACGTACGCGGGGAAAGTGTCTATCGCGGTCTCGAGCAGCGGGACCGCGAGGCGGCATTTGCCGCGGCGTGCCAGGTTCGCGGCGAGGAAGTAGTTGGTCTCGGCGTCGCGAGGGTCGATATCAAGCGACTTTAAATAATAATAGCTTGCAAGGTCGTCGCGCCCTTGCCGCTCGTAAACCAGGCCCAGGTAGCCGAGGGCGTAGGCGTTATCTTCTTTATAAGTGAGCGCGGTGCGGAAATGTTTCACCGCTTCTTCCGAGTCGCCTTGGACGAGGTAATAAGTACCGTAGTTGAAATACGACTGCGTCGCGACGGCGTCGCGGTCGCAGCCTACGCCCGGAAGCCAGGCGAAAACGAGCAGCAAGGCCGCAGCCGCCGCGGCAAGGCCGGCCGAAGGCCAACGCCGGCGGCGTACCTCGTCGCATACGCGGGAGACGCCGTACCCGGCGCCGACGGCGAGCGCCGGCGCGAGCGGCAGCCGGTACCAATCGACGACGAAGAAGAGTATCACGGATAAGGCGGCGGCGAGAACGAATATCGCAAGTGCCCGCCGCCCGGGCGGCTCGCCCCGCCACCCCAGCGCCAAACCCACCGTCCCGAACGCGAACAACAGGCCGTAATAAGGGACCGGGATGCGGTGAAACAACGAAAAGTTGCCGCGGAAGTTGAAGTCCGTATTCAGCGTCACCTCGTAATTGTTGGTCAAGAGCGAGAGCTTGCGGCCGTAGAGCAGCGCGGCGTCGCCGGCGTTCCGCGCGAGGTACCTCAAGCCGCGCCTAAGCCACCATCGCGACGCCTCCGTCGCCGTGAGTGGGCGCCCAACCGCGGCCTCGGCCAGCGCCCTGGTCTGAATTTCATTAAGCGCCTCGGGCCGACCGACGGTCCCGCGCGGGGCCACAAACGAGCCCGGCGCGTCGCGGTTGTTGCCTATAAAAAAGTTAACCCCTCCCTGCGACGAAATGACGACCCACTCGTCGGCCACGATTTTATTCCGCGCCGTCACGCCGCCCACAACCAAGATTATGGGGACGGCGAAAACGGCGACCACGCGCCACGACGCGCCGCGGCGCAACAACGGCCATAGCGCCAGCGCCGGTACGAACAGCAGCAGATTAGGACGCGCGAGCGCCGCGCCGCCGAAGAGCACGCCCGCCCCCGCCGCGGCCAAGGCCCAACGGCGCCCGAAGTCGAGCGCCACGGCCAATAACAACAGCGACGCGGTGACTAAAAAGAGCGTCATCGACGCCGGCAAGATTTGCGTATCGAAGAAGATGGCGGGCAAATAGAAAACCCAGATGCCGCCCGCGACCGCCCCGGCGACCGGGCCGTAAAGGCGCCGCGCCAGAACGTAGACCAACGCCGCCGTCGCCGCGCCCAAAAAGATTTGAACCAAAATTACGCCGTAAAGGTGCACGCCGAATAGCTTGTATATCAGCGCAAGGAAGAACGCGTACGCGGGCCCTATGTAGTACGCCCCCGGGATGCCGACGCCGCCCGTAATATCCAAGGCCCAATTGTGGTATAGGGAAGCGTCGGGGACGGCGTCGACGTACGTCATCAACGGGTCGTCGCGCGCCGTCAGGAAATAGACAAGGCGAAACGCCAGCGCCGCCAGGAAAATTATCGCCGGCCCGGGGCCGCCAATTTTACGCAAAAACGCCTTCATTTGTCGCCGATAAAAAAATGCGCCACGTCAAAATGGCCGCTAATCATAATACTCCACGGCTTTTTTGTCAATAACTTGTTGAGAACGGCCGCCCGGGCGAGACGTTCGGGCCGGGCCGCGAGCCGCGAATCCCGGGATTTTGCTTGCCCGGCTTTCTTTTTTAATTTAAAATCCTTCCGCGGAGGCTGCGGGTAAAAAAGCGGAGTTGGATTTGAGATGAAAAAATGGATAACAGCGATAAGGGCGCCGTTCTTCACGGCCTCCGTCGCGCCCGCGCTCGTGGGCGTCGCGGCCGCCTTCTACGAGGGTTACGCCGTCAACTGGTGGCACGCGGCGCTCACGCTCGTAGGCCTGTTGGCGATACACGGCGGGACCAACCTCGCCAACGACTACTTCGACCACGTGACGCGCGACGACTGGGTCAACCTGACGCCGACGCCTTTCTCGGGTGGCTCGCGCGTCATCCAGGAGGGCGTTATCTCGCCGCGGGCGATATTCATATATTCACTAGCCTGCTTCGCGGTAGGAATAGCCTGCGGCCTATACCTCTGGCGAGTAACGCCCGGGAACGTCGTCCTGTGGCTGGGCCTGGTCGGCGTCGCCTCGGGGTCGCTGTATACGGCGGTCCCGGTGACCATCGGCTACCGCGGCGTGGGCGAGCTTTTCGTAGGCGTTAACTTCGGGCCGCTCGCGGTCCTCGGCAGCCACTACGTCCAGGCGGGGCACCTGTCGCCGGCGGCGCTTATGGCGTCGGTGCCGGTCGGCCTTCTGATAGCCGCGGTCCTCTACATAAACGAGTTCCCGGACTACGAGGCCGATAAACAAGTTAATAAGAAAACGCTTATCGTCATTTTCGGGCCCGCGCGCGCGCGTTACGGCTATATAATATTAATCGCGTTGACGTACGCGGCCGTCGCGGCTTTCGTCGCCGGCGGGGGACTCCCGGCGTGGGCGCTGCTCGGCCTCTTGACGCTGCCGCTCGCGGTCAAGGCCGTGGCGGTGCTGATGCGGAATTACCGCGAACCGTATCAGCTAATCCCCGCGAACGCGCTGACGATCGTCGTTCACTTCGCGACGGGGATTTTACTGTCGGTGGGTTTGGCCCTCGGGCGCGCGGCTTAATCAGCTCGTGCGGGCCCCGCCCACGACGAGGGACGGCGTCACGCCGGCGTCGCGGGGCTCGAGCAGGCGGCGCGTAAACCAAAGGGAGAGGACGGCGAAGGCCGCGGCCAGGCCGTAGAGGGCGTCGTAGCTCGAGTATTTTAATATAAAGCCGCCGCCTATCGCCGCGAGCATCGCGAAGCCGTTCACGGTATTGTTGAAGCCGACGTAAACGGGCCTGAGTTCGGCGGAGGCAATATCTATTACGTAATTTATGTTACCGAACTCGGCGCCGGACCAGCCGAAGCCGACGAGGAAGAAGAGGGCGTAGAACAAATAGATGCCGCCCCACTCGGCCCGGCCTGAAAAGAAATATAACAGCGGGGGTAAAATCGTCAGGAGCGCGCCGCCGCGCACGAGCAAGCGGTTGCCGCGCCGGCTCGAGAGGTATCCCCAGAGCAAGTTGGAGGCCACGGTCCCGGCCATCAGGGCCGCGAGGAAGGGGCCGGCCGCGGCCGCGCCCAGGCGCAGCTTCCACATCGCGAGGCCGATGTAGAACGGCACGCCGAGGCGGCTCAAGCAAATGAAGACGCGGGAGGTCACGAAGCGGCGGTAATTGGCGTCCGCGCGCAGCAGGCCAAAGCCGGCTTTAACGGTTTGGAGGAAGGAATGCCTCTCGGCCACGGCCTCACCCTCCGGCTCGCGGCTTAGAGACATCGCCAGGAGCGCGAGCGCGCTGAAGGCCGCGGCGACGACGAACAGGACGCCGTACGACGTGGGGAACGGCAGCGCCCGCAAGACGGGGCCCACCAACAGAACACCCGTAAGCACGGCCAGGATGCCGCCGCCGAAACGCCGCACGGTAAACAACAGGCCGCGCCCCCGCGAGGATATCGTCTTTCCGACGACGTCCATAAAGGGAGGGCCGGCGAGGCCGCCCGCAAAGTGGAGCGCGCCGTACGCGACGAGGAAACCTATCAGAAGGCCCGGCCCCGGCGCTAAGATGAACGGCAGCGCGGCAAGGCCGGCGACGACGACGCCGCGTACGACGGCGGTCACGCGATAGAAGGGCATCTTGCGGCGCAGGTGCAGGACGCGGGAGGCGGCGAAGAGCTGCGGCAGCGGCCAGCATACCGCGTCCAACTGTCCCGCGACCGCGACCCACACCGGGTTGGCCGTCAGCGCGCCCACGAACGCCGGGACCACCGTCGCGGGGTTGAAGACGGCGAAGAATATATGGAAAATTACGCCGTTGACGGCGGCGCACGCGAAGTTCCAGCGGCGGTGGGGAGCGTTTTCCGCGGCGGCCATTAGCGTGTAATCTAACCGAACGCGCGGCCTTTGTCAAGGGCCCCTAAACGCGGCGACCGAAGCTTATGCTGGATTTAAAATTTATCGAAGAAAATGAAAACCGGGTACGGGATATGCTCGAGGCGCGCGGCGTCGAGTTCGACCTGGACAAAGTACTCGAGCTCGCGGCGCAACGTCGAGAAACGATAGCCAGGGTAGAGGCTAAAAGGGCCGAGCAAAATAAGACGAGTAAAAAAATAGCCGAATTAGCCGAAAAAATCGCTCAGCCGGCGCGTTTTGAAATTAGCGAAAAAGAATTAAAAATTCTTATAAAAGAAAAAGAAAAATCGCTAAGACGAGCCGAAGAAGTTAAAAAATCGCTCAGCGAGCTCGAGCCGGAATTATCCTCAGTCGAGGCCGAGCTGCACAACCTCCTCCTTTATTTACCCAACGTCCACCACGCCTCGGTCCCCGTCGGCCCGGACGAGACGTATAACGACGTACGGCGCGTAGGCCGGGAGCCGCGCGCGTTCGACTTCCCGCCGCGGCCCCACTGGGAGATAGGCGAGATGCTCGGCGTCGTCGACCAGGAGCGGGCCGTAAAGATCGCCGGCGCGCGCTTCGCGATGACCGTCGGCGCGGGCGCTCTAATGGAACGGGCGCTGCAAAATTTAATGTTGGACGAGGCGGCGAAGCGGGGTTATACCGAAGTAATAGTCCCTTTTATGGTCCTCGGCTCGACGATGGAGGGCACGGGCCAGCTCCCCAAGTTCGCGGACGACATGTATAAGCTCGACGGCGAGGACATGTGGCTCATCCCGACCGCCGAGGTCCCCGTCACCAACCTCCACCGCGACGAGATACTAACGGCGGACGAGCTGCCGATAAAGTACGCGGCGTTCACGCCCTGCTTCCGGCGGGAGGCCGGCGCCCCGGGCCGCGACACGCGCGGCATGGTCCGCGTCCACCAGTTCCTCAAAGTCGAACTGGTCAAGATCGTCCACCCCGATAATTCCTACGACGAGCTGGAGACCCTGGTCGCCGACGCGGCGCACGTCCTCGACGTGCTCGAGCTTCCCTATCGCGAGGCGGTCCTCAGCACCGGCGACCTGGGCTTCGGCGCCACCAAGTGCGTCGACCTCGAGGTCTGGATTCCGACCGAGGAGAAGTACCGCGAGATATCGAGCTGCTCCAACTACGAGGCGTTCCAGGCGCGGCGCATGAACACGCGCTTTAGGCCTAAGGAGGGGGCGAAGCCCGAATTCGTCCATACGCTCAACGGCTCCGGCCTCGCCATAGGCCGGACGGTGGTGGCGATTTTAGAAAATTTCCAAAACGCCGACGGCACCGTAACGGTCCCCGACGCGCTCCGGCCTTATATGGACGGCCTGGAGAAAATAACGTAACGGCCGCGGCGGCGCGGCCGCTCGAGATACGGAGGGGCTTATGTCAGGCCATTCCAAGTGGAGCACGATAAAGCGCAAGAAGGCCAAGGAGGACCAGAAGCGGGGCAATATCTTCTCGCGGCTGGCGCGGGAGATAATAGTAGCCGCGCGGCAGGGGGGCGGCGACCCGAGCGCGAACACGCGACTCCGCGTCGCCATCCAGGCGGCCAAGGCCGCCAACATGCCCGCGGACAACATCGCCCGGGCGATTAAGCGCGGGACGGGCGAAGTCGAGGGGGCGCAGCTCGAGGAGGTCACGTACGAGGCCTACGGCCCGGGCGGCGTCGCGATGTGCGTCGAGGTCATGACGGACAACAAGAACCGGACCACGCCCGAGATACGCCACATCCTCGACCGGCACGGCGGCTCTATGGCCGAGGCGGGCGCCGTCACGTGGATGTTCGACCGGAAAGGGATGGCGGCCGTAGACAAGGAGAAGGCGACCGAGGAGCAAATCATGGAGGCCGTCCTGGACGCCGGCGCCGAGGACATCCGCCCGGGCGACGACGTCTTCGAGGTCTATTGCCCGCCGGAGCGCCTGGCCGACGTAACCGACGCGCTGGGCGCCGCGGGCATCGAGTTCGCGACCGCGGAGGTCTCGTTCGTCCCCAAGACCGTCATCCCGCTGGAGGGCAAGAACGCGGCCAAGTTCGTCAAACTACTCGAGGCGCTCGAGGACCACGACGACGTACAGACGGTCTTCGCCAACTTCGACATCCCGACGTCGGTGATGGAGGAGCTGGCCGCGGCCTGACGTTATGCCCAGGTCGACGCGCGAATGGGCGGGGGCGGAACAACCCAGCCGCCGCCGGCCCGCCTGCGGCACCGGCGCAACGTATCCAACAAAAGCGCCTAGTTGATTTATTTAGCGGGTGTTGATTTACTTAATTATTAATATCGCTGGGGTAATGGTTAAAATAGGGGCGCCGTTATAATTTTAAGGAGGCAATATGCGCGGCGATAAACGTATGTTCCTCGTAAGAAACCTTGATATACCCGCCGAAGAGAAAGAAGAGTTAGAATACGAAGTCACTTCAGACTCGCGAGTTATTGCCGGGTATACATCACCGGATTACGCTTTTTCCGGTTGGGAGGTTCCTCCCCGTAAACCTGGCGTATATCGAAAGCTTTGGTTGCGTATACGAAAAAAAACCAAGGTATCGGGAAACGAATTTGCCGCGGCAAAACCCACGAGAAAAGGTTTTTACCACGGGGGCGACATAGCCGACGAAATAATCGCTTTGGCTTCGTTGTTTTTAAGGACACGATTTAAACTAGGGCCCATCGTACGTCTCCACGGTAAACCCATTATGCTTTCACGAGAAAAGGCGGTATTAGATAAGGCGGTTATTAAAGATAACGTAAAGCTTAATGAATTAAATGAGTCGTTTGAATTAATTAAGGGCTTGAATGCCGATTTACATCTAGATTTTATAATGGCGGTTCGCTTTTACCATAGAGCCCTATTATACATTGATGAAAACCCCGTTACCGCGTACCTTGACCTAATTTCGGCGATTGAGACCCTTTCAAAATATACGGACATCGGGAAACCGAGGGTTAGTTGGTTAAGCAATAATAAGGCCTTGACCGAAGCCCTAAAAGGAATTAACGATAAGGATTTACGGGCTAAAATCGAGAACGCGATACTCGATTTGGATTCGGTAAAAGGCTTTATTGGTAAACGTTTTGTCCGATTTATTTTAAATTACAACACCGACGATTTCTGGGACCCAAACCGGCGCGATAAGGATTTGCCCCCCAGGCTTTACGTCGAAAAGAAAGACCTCGAGAAATACCTAAAAAAGATTTACATAATACGTTCAAAATACTTACACGCAGGCGTGGCTTTCCCTCCTTTTATTTTCGATCCTCCTCAAAAAAATTCCGAACTACCTTTAGCCGAAACTTCGTGGACACTCGAGAAACTTTGGACGGAGAAGGACGTTATCCCGTTGCCGCATTTTTTCGAACGATTAGTGAGACACGTTTTAATAAATTTCCTACGCGCAAAACAAAAAGATAACGGTTAAACTTTAAAGCGGCGGTTTTCGCCTAAATATATAAGAAAAGGTATCGCCCCCGCTTTATATTATCGCCCGGCCTTTATGGATAACCGTAAATCAGAAAATAAAAAATACGCGTTAGCTTTCCAGGGCAAAGTATTCTTCGCTCTAGACGAATATTTTAATATGTTGGACGAAGCAATAATAGGAGAGGGTTCCTTATTTAGTAAAAGAGAAGATAAAGGTTTTTACGAAACGAAATGTATGTATGCATTTAGAAAATACCGGGGGGCTTTTTATCATTTCGTAAATGTTAAGCGGTTGATTAAAAACGATGCAAAACAATACCAAAAGTTAGTCAAGCCGGATAAGCTTCCCGAGCCGCTTAAAGAAGCGACATTCGAAGTTAGGGTTTGGGGTTCCGCGAACGAATACGCGTATGAATTATCGGCTTTTTTAGACGCCATAAAAAGTAGCATGGATTTCTTAGTTAAAGTTTTAGGTATTCATACGAAGGGCGCCCGCAACCTAAGAGGTATCAGTACGCTTATTCACCGTGTAGAGAAAGGCAGTAAAAATGGGGTGTTCGATTTAATAAAGCGATATTACGAATGGATTCGAAAACTTAGGGAATATAGGGCTAGGTTAATTCATGTAAGGACTTTTACTTGCAGCACCGGTTATGAATCTATTACTACTAGGGATAAAACAGAAAAATTAAAAATACCGGTTATTATTCCCGAGGTACCTCCCCCTTTCGCGCTAGATACTAGAGAATCTAGGTACGCCGAAGACGAAATAAAAGGATTCGAAAGATCCGAAAGGCGCTTTATTGTTAAAACGGGCGATACGACTCCCGCCGCGGAGAAATTAGACAAAGTTTATAAAGTTTTACCGGGTTACGTAGATTTAAAGGAATTTATGGAAGAAACCCTTACGACTTTCGAGGATTTCTTTTGCGATTTTATAAATTTTTTAAAATCGTTGGAGTTCGAAGAATATATTCTTGAATAAATGGGGTGCGTATTGCGCGCCCTTCGTCGCCGCCGTGAACGCCCGCCGCCCCGCCTGCCTCGCCGCCGCGCCCTTCGCCGGCGGCCTCGTCGTCGCGGCGTTGTACTC
>CAZWAM010000035.1:0-21170 GCA_964631855.1 uncultured bacterium
TGCTCGAGTAATTCGCGCTTGAGGGAAACGCCGGCGCGGAAGCCGCCGAGGCCCGCCGCGGCGACGACGCGGTGACACGGGATTATAAGCGGGATGGGGTTGGCGGCGCAAGCCGCGCCCACCGCCCGGGCGCCGTCGGGAACGCCCACGCGCCGCGCGATACCGCCGTAGGTCGCCGTCGAGCCGTACGGAATCGTGCTCACCGCCTCCATAACCTTGAACTGGAACGGCGTAACGCGGATTTGGAAGGGGACGCCGAATTCGCGGCGCACGCCGCCGAGGTATTCCTCTATCTCCGCGCGGCCCTGCTCGAGCTCGGCCGTGGTTCCCTCGAAAAAGAGGAAACCGGGGTATTTCCTTTTGAGGAAATTGAAAAAGCTATTCCCGTCCGCTGCGGCTAAGCCGACGGCAACGACGCCCGCGGAGCCCGCGGCCAGCCGGAAAACGCCCCACGCCGTCGAAAACTCGCTAAAGAATAAGCTACAGATCGGGGAACTCACGTCGGCCTGCCTACGAGCACCGCCTTTATAACATATCGCCGCCGCCCGATAAAGAGAAAATGCCGTCCCTACCGAATTCTCTTGACTTGTTAAAACGATTTTGTTAAAATTAAGACTCGCTGGTCAACAATTGAACTAAGGAGTTCAGCTACGATTTTACGAATATGAGAAAATGGATTATAATCGGCGTCGGCGCCGCAGCTTTGGCCGTCGTGGTCATATTGGCGCTAATGCGCGCCGCCCAGAAACGCGAGCAAGCCGAACAATTCGCGGCGCGGCGTGAGGTCGCGGTCGCGGTCGAGGTTACCGAACCTCAAATCGGCGACATCGAGGAGTCGAAGACGTTCCTGGGCACGGTAGTATCTACTGACGAGGCGACGGTGTTCTCCAAAATACCGGGCAAAGTCGTCTCGTTGCCCGCGGCGCCAGGCAAGCGGGTCGGCGCCGGCACCACGATCGCGGTCGTCGACTACGACCAGCCGGGGATGAAGTTCCGTTACTACAACGCCTACTCGCCTATCCCCGGCGAAATAACCGACGTAATGGTCAGCGTCGGCGACATGGTTTCGCCCGCTACGCCGCTGGCGATAGTGGTCAAACCGGAGTCGGTCAAAATCGAGACCTCGGTTACGGCCGAAACGCTGGCGCGGATGAGCAAATCGCTACCCGTTAAAATTCGCGCTAAGGGCGGCAGCGAAAAAGTCGTCGAGGGCGAGGTTATGAACCTGCCGACGTCGCTCTCGCCCGAATCCCATCTCGCCCAGGTGGAGATTAGGCCGAGGTCGAGGGCGCCGGGGTTGCGCGCAGGTATGTTCGTAGAAGTAGACGTGCCCGTCGAGCGCAGCGAAGAGGCGCTGCTCGTCCCGCCGCAGGCGATTCACCGCGAGACGGGTGGGTTGGCGGTTTACGTCGTCGAGGACGGCCTCGTACGGAGGCGCGCCGTCCGGACGGGCCTCTCCCGCGAAGACGCGGTCGAGATCGTCTCCGGCTTAGAGGCCGACGACGAAGTCATCGTTCACGCCAACGGCGACCTCGCCGACGGCATTAAAATAAACAAGAAGGTCCCGTACCGACCCCACGAATAGACGAATAGCCGCGGCCTCGTAAGGCCGTTTTATGCGATGAAACTTCCCGACTTTTCGATCCGCCGGCCTGTTTTCATCACGATGCAGGTCCTCGCGGTCCTGGTGCTCGGCGTCGTATCCTTCAACCGGCTCGGCGTCGACATCATGCCGGCCGTCGACTTCCCGTTCGTCGAGGTAAAGGTCGCGTGGCCCGGGGCGAGCGCGGGCGAGGTGGAAACCGAAATCACGGACCGCCTCGAGGATAAACTGAGCGCGATCAGCGGCCTACAGAACCTCTACTCGTACTCGTTCGAAGGGTACGCCTACGTCATCCTGGAGTTCGAGCTGGAGGCCGACCCCCGCGCCGCGGAGGCCGACGTCCGGACGGAGGTGGAAAAGGCCCTACCCTACCTCCCCCAAGACATCGAGAAACCGGTGGTGGCGCGAGTCGACTGGGGCGCCGAACCGGTCATCTCGTTCGCCTTAGGAGGAAAGGGGACGCCCGAGGAACTACGTCGCATAGCCGACGACGAGATAAAGCCGCAGCTCGAGAAGATCGCGGGCGTTGCGGAGGTAAACGTCGAGGGCGGCTTGGAACGGGAGGTCAAAGTCGAGCTCGAGCCGGCGGCCCTTGCCGGTTACGGCATCTCTCTCGACGAGGTGACGGGAGCGCTCGCGGCCGCGAACCTGGAAGTCCCCGCCGGGCCGATGCGCGCCGGGCCGCGGGAGGAGAAGCTCCGCGTCGCGGGCAAGTTCCGCTCCGAGAAGGACATCGAAAACGTCGTCGTCGCGCGCGAGGAGGGCGCGCCCATCTTCCTCCGCGACGTCGCCTCCGTCGACGTCAACGGCTATAAAGAGGTAAAGACCGTCCCCAAGCTCAACCGCGAGGACGCCGTAACGGTAAGCGTCCAGAAGGCCTCCGGCGCCAACACCGTCGCCGCCTGCGACGAAACCGTCAAACGGCTCGAGAGTATCGGAAAGACGCTCCCCGAGGGGGTCGAGGTCAACGTCGCCTACAACGACGCCGACTTCATTAAAGAGGCCATCGCCGACACGAGCGAGGCGCTGTACCTCGGCGCCGTCTTCGCCGTCCTGGTCATCCTCATTTTCCTCGGCAACCTCCGCACGACGGTAATCTCGGCGCTGGCCATCCCGACCTCCATCCTCTTCACCTTCATCTTGATGAACGCCGTGGGCTTCACGGTCAACATGCTCACGCTCATGGCGCTCGCGCTCGCCGTCGGCATCCTCATCGACGACGCCATCGTCGTCCGCGAAAACATCTACCGCCACTGGGCGGAGGGGATGTCGCTCGAGCGGTCGGCCTCCTTCGGGACCGCGGAGGTGGGCCTGGCGGTTATGGCGACGACGTTCACGATATGCGCCGTCTTCGTGCCGGTGGCCTACATGAGCGGAATCGTCGGCCGCTTCTTCCGCCAGTTCGGCCTGGTCGTCGTTTTCGCCGTCATGTACTCGCTGTGGGACGCGCTGACGATGGCGCCGATGCTTTCGGCGAAGCTGCTCATCGGCAGCCCGGACCCCACGAAGCGAAATTGGTTCGAGCGTCTCTTCGCGCCCGTCAACCGCCAATTCGAACGGCTGGCCGAAGGGTACCGGGTTTTCTTGAGGCGCGCCCTCGAGTACCGGGCCATTACGCTCGTCGTCGCCTTCGGCACGCTTGCCGCCAGCCTAATGCTGATCCGTTTTATCAGCGCGTCCTTTATGCCGGCGTGGGACCAGGGCTATCTCTACGCCTACGTGAACACGGCCCTCGACTCCTCGTTGGGGTACACGGCGAGCGTGGCCGAAGACGTCGAAAAAGAGCTCGCCTCCCACGAGGCCGTCGCGACGACCTTCGCCAGCATCGGCGTCGGCGAAATCCCCAACCGGGCGACGGTCACGGCCAAGCTCAAACCGGTCGGCGAGCGCGATAAAAGTAACTTCGAGTTGCAGGAGGAATTCCGCGAATACTTCGCCTCCTACCCGCGCGCCGAAGTTACGTTCCGCGTCCCGGGGATGGGCGGCGGCGGCACCTTCGGCCAGCAACCAATCGCCGTCAACCTCTCCGGGCCGGACCTCCGGGTTCTAGAGACGGAGGCGGAGAAGATGGTCGCGCACCTCAAGACGCTGGGCGTGGTACGCGACGCCGGCATGAGCTATGAGCGCGGCCGGCCGGAAACCCGCCTCGTACCGGACCGGGCGATGTGCACCGAGATGGGAATCCCGGTAGCCGCGGTCGCGATGACGGTGCGCGGCCTGGTGGAAGGAACGGTCGCGACGAGGTACGCGGAGGGTGGCGAGGAGTACGACGTCCGCGTGATGATCCCGCGGCGCGAAATCCGGGACCTCGCCGACGTGGAGGGCATCTACCTTAAGAACTACGACGGCGACGTCGTACCGGTGGCGATGCTGGTCGACGTCGAGCGCGACGTGGGGCCTACCGAGATCCAACACATCAACCGCCAGCGCACGATCTCGATCTGGGCCGGCCTGGCGCTCGGCGCGGCCAACAGCGACGTCCAAAGCGAGATGGATAAATACGTCGAACATAACCCGCCGCCTCGTGGCTACGATTACAGCGCCGGCTTCCAGACCGAGATGCAGCGGGAGATGTTCGTCAATATATTTACGGCGCTCGCGATAGCCGTCGTCTTCATCTACATCGTGCTGGCGGCTCAGTTCAACGCCTTTACCCACCCCTTCACCATCATGCTCGCGCTGCCGCTCGCCGTCGTGGGCGCCATCGTCGCCATCTTCATCCTCGGGACGACGTTCGACACCATGACGATGGTGGGCATCATCCTCCTCATGGGCCTCGTCAACAAGAACGCCATCCTGCTCGTCGACTACACCTTGCAACAGATCGACAAGGGGAAATCGATCGTGGAGGCGCTGCTCATCGCCGGGCCTATCCGGATGCGGCCCATCCTCATGACCACCGCGGCGATGATAATGGGCATGTTCCCCACGGCGTTGGGTTTGGGCGAGGGGGGGTCGTTCCGCCAGGGCATGGCGGTGGCGGTTATTGGAGGCCTGCTCACCTCGACCCTCTTGACGCTCGTCGTCGTACCGGTTGTCTTCTCGATCGTGGAAGGCCTGCGGCAAAGGCGCAAAAGGCGGCCGGCGGAAGTAATGCGGACCGAATTCGAATAAAAAAGCGGCCCGCACGGACCGCCCTTATTTTCGAGCCGGGAGACGTAGAATGCCCCTAGCCGACGCCAAAGAAATCCTCGCCACGGCGCGGGCCGGCGGTTATGCCGTCGCCGCGTTCAACGTCAACAACCTCGAGTTCGTGCAAGCGGTAGTCGCCGCGGCGGAAAAGGAGGGCGCCCCCACCTTCGTCGCGACGAGCGAGACGGCGCTGGCCTACGGCGGCGACGCGCTGGCACGGCTCGCGCTGCATATTATCGACGGCGCCCCGGTTCCGCTCGTACTGCACCTCGACCACGGCTCGAGCGTCGAGGCGGCGCGCCGGGCGGTCGCGCTCGGCTTCAACTCGGTGATGGTCGACGGCTCGACGCTGCCGTACGACGATAACGTCGTGCTGGTCGCGGCCGCGGTGAAAGAATTCGCGCCCCAAGGCGTCGCCGTCGAGGGCGAGTTGGGCCATGTTGCCAAGGGGCGTGACCGCGGCATCTTCACGGACCCGGGGGAGGCCGCGGCCTTCGTCGACGCGACCGGCGTCGGCTCCCTCGCCGTCGCCGTAGGCACGAGCCACGGCGCCTACAAGTTCGAGGGTGAACCGACCATAGATCTCCCGCGGTTGGAGGCTATAGCCGCGGCGACGCAGGTCCCGCTCGTGCTCCACGGCGCGTCCGCGGTTTACGAAGACATCGTGCGCGCGCTCGAGGAGGCGGGCGGCCGTCTTCCCCGGGCGCGCGGCCTCTCGGACGAGCTCCTCGCGGCGGCGGTCGCGCGGGGCGTCGCGAAGGTTAACGTCGACACGGACCTCCGCCTGGCCTTCGTCGCGGCGACCCGAAATTATTTAAAAGAAGACCCATCGGCGATAGACCCCAAAAAGATTCTGGGCGCGGCGCGGGAAGCGGTGCGCGAGATGGCGCGACGCAAAATACGGGCGTGCCGCGGCGCGGGCCGGTAGACTTGCCCGGGGTATTGCCACCGGCTCGAGCGGGCCGGGGAAACATTCCCCGCCCATTCGCCAACGTCGGTCCAAAATGCCCCGATATGAAAAATTTAACCGCCGCCAAAATACGTTCCCCGAACTAAAAAACCCCTTGACATCCGACGGAGCGCTTCGTAACATTTCGTTCCTAAATCCCCATCGTCCCTAGCCATTCGGCAGTATTAATATATTCGCTAGAAGTAAAAAAAATTAAGGTTCGGCTTTCGGCCGTGAGCCACTTCGAAACGTCAAGGAGGTTCGTTAATGTACGTCGACGAGGTGCTTAAAAAAGTAAACGCCCGCGACCCTGACCAGCCTGAATTCCTCCAGGCCGTAGACGAAGTCTTCGTTTCGCTCGCCGATTTTATTGAAGAAAATCCTCAATACCAAAAGGCGAACATCCTGGAACGCGTCGCCGAGCCGGACCGAACGGTCATATTCCGCGCGCCCTGGGAAACCGACGACGGCGAGGTTATGGTAAACCGGGGCATACGCGTCCAATTCAATAACGCCATCGGCCCCTATAAAGGCGGCATCCGTTTCCACCCCTCGGTCAACCTCAGCATTACAAAATTCCTCGGTTTCGAGCAAATATTCAAGAACGCGCTCACGACGCTGCCCATGGGCGGCGGCAAGGGCGGCTCCGACTTCGACCCCAAGGGCAAGAGCGACGCCGAAGTGATGCGCTTTTGCCAGAGCTTTATGGCGGAGCTCCAGAAATACATCGGCCCGGACGTCGACGTGCCCGCGGGCGACATCGGCGTGGGCGCGCGCGAGATAGGCTATATGTTCGGCACTTATAAACGCATCCGCAACGAGTTCACGGGCGTGTTGACGGGTAAGAACCGCGACTGGGGCGGCTCGCATATCCGGCCGGAAGCCACGGGGTACGGCGCCGTATACTTCGCCGACGAGATGTTGAAAACCCGCGGCGACTCCCTCGACGGCAAAGTATGCCTGATCTCCGGGTCCGGGAACGTCGCCCAATACACGGCGGAAAAGCTCGTCCAGCTCGGCGCCAAGCCGGTAACGCTCTCCGATTCCTCCGGCTTCATATACGACTCGGAGGGTGTGGACGAGGAGAAACTCGCCTACGTAATGGAGCTTAAGAACGTCCGACGCGGCCGCATCGAGGAATACGCCGGCGAATTCTCTTCCGGAAAATATACGGCTACGGACCCCACCCTCGACCACAACCCGATGTGGGCCTTCGAAGCGGCGTGCGCCTTCCCGAGCGCGACCCAAAACGAAATCAACGGCAGGGACGCGGAACATATGGTAAAGAACGGCGTATTCGTCATATCCGAGGGGGCCAACATGCCGACGACCCCCGAGGGCGTAGAAGTTTTCCTCGACGGCAAGGTCCTCTTCGGCCCGGGCAAGGCGGCCAACGCCGGCGGCGTCTCCGTCTCGGGGCTCGAGATGTCTCAGAACAGCTTGCGCTTGTTTTGGACGCGGCAAGAAGTGGACGAACGGCTCCGCGGCATAATGGCCGCGATTCACGAACAGTGCATGATGTACGGCTACGACGAGAAGAGCAACTATTGCAACTACGTTAAGGGCGCCAACGTCGCCGGCTTCAAGAAAGTCGCCGACGCGATGTTGGACCAGGGCTTAGTCTAAGCGGCGACGTTTACGAATAACGAAGGGAGTACATATATGAAAAAGATAGGCTACATGGACGGCACGGACCCGCTCCTGCTGAGCAAGCTCGCGGCCGCGGGCGTCGAGACGGTCCCGCTCGGAAACGGCTACGACAACGCGGGCAGGTACCTGGGTTATATAAATCCCGCCGACGGCATCGACGCCGTCGTCGGCTACTTCCACAAGTTCCTGCCGCTGCAAGGGTCGAACATCTGCGCGTCGGACCTTCTGAAGCCTTGCGCCATCCACAATATCCCCGTGTACGTAATCGCCGCCAAGGAGGACACGGAAAACGCGAAAAAGATAATGGGCGACTGCGGCGCGAACGTGAAGTTCGTCGACCCGGGCGAGGTCGCCGGCGAGATAATGAAGTTGGCTTAGTAGCGGCCACGTCGACAGGGAAGAGGCGGGCGGCCCGAAGGCCGCCTTTCTTTACACACATACACCCCGTAGCGCCCGGCGCAACTTCATTAAGCGTGGATTTTTCCGGGCGACGGTGTTAATATCCCCAAAAGATTCTACTAGTGGAGGACGCTATGACCGTAATCGTCGACGTTTACGCACGCGAGATCCTGGACAGCCGCGGCAACCCCACCGTGGAGGTGGACGTTCACACCGAGTCGGGGGCGTGGGGCCGCGCCGCGGTCCCCTCGGGCGCGAGCACGGGCGAGCTCGAGGCCTGCGAGCTCCGCGACGACGAGGCCGGCCGCTACGGCGGCAAAGGCGTCCGCCAGGCCGTGGCCAACGTCACCGGCCCCATCGCCGAGGCGCTGCTGGGGGCCGACGCCGTGGACCAGGCCGGCGTCGACCAAATCCTGCTCGAGCTCGACGGCACCGACAATAAGGCCAAGCTCGGCGCGAACGCCGTACTCGGCACGTCGATGGCTTGCGCGCGCGCCGCCGCGGACTTCTTCGGCCTCCCGCTCTATCGCTACCTGGGCGGCGCCGGCGCGCGCCTATTGCCCGTCCCGATGTTCAACATCCTGAACGGCGGCGCCCACGCCGACAACAACGTCGACATCCAGGAGTTCATGGTCGTCCCCTACGGCGCGCCGACGTTCGGCGAGGCTTTGCGCGCCGGCGCCGAGATCTATCACGCGTTAAAAAAAGTGCTCAAGACGCAAGGCCTCGCCACCGGCGTGGGCGACGAGGGCGGCTTCGCGCCCGACCTCAAATCCAACGAAGAGGCGCTGCAACTGATCGTCCAGGCGGTCGAGGGGGCGGGTTATCATCCGGGCGAAAACGTCGGCCTGGCCATAGACGCCGCGGCATCGTTTTTTCCCAAAGGCGGCAAGTACCACCTCGACGGCGAAAAACTGAAAGCCTCCGCCGTAGTAGACCTCTACGGCCGGTGGCTCGAGACGTACCCTATAATTTCGATAGAAGACGGCCTCGCCGAGGACGATTGGCCCGGTTGGAAACTCATGACCGAGGAGCTCGGCCACAAGGTTCAAATCGTGGGTGACGACCTCTTCGTGACGAACGTTGGCCGCATCGAACGCGGCATCCGGGAAGGGGCCGCCAACTCCATCCTCATAAAATTAAACCAGATCGGCACGGTAACCGAAACCGTCGCCGCAATCGAGCTCGCGCGCCGCCACGGCATGAGCGCCGTCGTCTCCCACCGCTCCGGCGAAACCGAGGACACCTTCATCGCCGACTTCGCCGTCGCCGTCGGCGCCGGCCAAATAAAAACGGGCGCGCCCGCCCGTTCGGAACGCGTCGCGAAATACAACGCGCTGCTGCGTATCGAGGAAGACCTCGGCCCGTCCGCCCTCTTCGCTGGCGCGGCCACCATCCGCTCGTTTAAAGCGTAATGACCCGGCGCGGCAAAACCATACACGCCGTCAAAGCACGGCGGCGGCGATTCATATGGGCCGCGGTCGGCACGCTCACGCTGGCGGCTCTCTTGGCCTACGTCTTCGTCTTCAGCCGCTACGGCTACCTACGGCGGCGCGAACTCCTGCGCGAAAACGAGCGCCTCGAAACCGAACTCGAGCGACTACAGGCGGAAAACGCGCGCCTCCGCGAGGAACTCAGCCGCCTCGACGACCCGGAGGCGGTCGAGAAGCTGGCGCGCGAAGAACTGGGCCTCGTAAAAGAAGGCGAAACCGTCTACCGCTTTGTCGAAAAAGATAAGGGGCGCGCTAACGCCCAAGAAGGACAAACCGCTCCTAAGCGCTAATGACGCCACCGTCCAGAGCGACCGCCGTGGGCCTTATGTCCGGCGGCCTCGACAGCGCGCTCGCCGTAAAACTTGTTATCGAGCAGGGTATAGCGGTAATCGGCTACAACCTCCGCACTCCCTTCCTCGGCGAGGCGAACGAGGCCGTCGTCCGAACGGTGGCCGAAAATTTAGGAATCGAACTCGTCGTCGAGGACGCGGGGGAGGATTACGTCGACTTAGTCAAGTCGCCCCGCTTCGGTCGGGGCGCGGCCCTCAACCCCTGCGTCGATTGCCACATATTCATGTTGCGCCGGGCCGAGGCGCTGATGCGCGAACGCGGCGCCGCCTTCTGCTTTACGGGCGAAGTACTCGGGCAAAGGCCGATGTCGCAACGGCGCCACCAACTGGAATTAATAGAGAGGGAGGCCGGCCTCGAGGGTAAACTCCTAAGGCCGCTTTCGGCCAAACTCCTACCGCCCACCCGGCCGGAAGTCGAAGGGCTCGTCGACCGCTCCGGGTTACTCGGCCTCCGCGGCCGCACGCGAAGGCCACAACTGGCTTTGGCCAAAGCCTACGGCGTCGCCGGGTACAGCTCCCCCGCGGGCGGATGCCTGCTTACCGACAAAAACTTCGCCGCCCGCCTCGCGGACGCCTTCGCCCACGGCGAGTACGGCGCCGATGATATAAATTTACTCAAAATCGGCCGCCATTTCCGGCTGCCCTCGGGCGGCAAAGCGATAGTGGGCCGAAACGAAGGGGAAAACGAAAAAATTCTGGAATATCTTGACGACGCCGGGGCGGCGTTCGAGATCGTGAGCGTCGGGAGCCCGGTGACGCTCTTGCGGCCGGCGCGTGAAGAAGACCGGCCAAAGGCCGCGGCGCTCACGTTGCGATACTCGGACGCGCGGGACGGCGGCAACGCCCGGGCGCGCGTTTGGAGCTCAAAAGGGGAAATAGGGACGATGCCCGCCCGTTCGCGGGAAGGCGCGAATTCGGACGAGTGGCGAGTAGGTGCCGGCTAGTAAAACAAACAAAGCTTGACATCGTGGCCTATAATAATTAAAATGCGGCATCTTAACCCAAAGTTCCTATTTTATTTAAGGAGGTATTATGAAGAAGTACGTGATTGTATTATGCGGGGCCGCGCTCGTAGCGGCCGCGGCCGCTTCGGCTTTCGAAATCCCGGGCGCCGGCGGTAAAGTTGATACTAAAAAAATCGACGAGCTGATCGCGTCGATCGAAGAGGTGTCGGGTATACTCGAGGAGGCGAGTGGCAAAATCGACGTGTGTCACGCGACCCTCGCCGAAATCGCCGAAGCTCACGGCATCGCCGACCTCATGAGCGACCCTACCAAGGCCGTCGAACTTAAAGACGCCGTCACCGACGAGGAAAAGGCCCAGCTCCAAGCGCAAGCGGAAGTAATCAAGACCGTACCCGACGACTTAAAAGCCGCCACCGAGAAAGCTACGGAAATCACGGGCAAGATCCCCGACGCCCTAACCGACCTCGTCGACCAGATCGCGAAGAATCCGATGGCCGCCGCGAGCCTCAAGGACAAAAAGGACCAACTCGAAAAGGGTAAAACGACGCTAGAGCAAGTTATGGCCGACGTGCCTGCGCTCGTCGAATCCGCGACTAACCTCGCGACCACCATCGCCAGCCTGGTGTAACCGTTTTTATTATTAAAAAAGAAGGGAGCGTCGCCGCGCGCTCCCTTTTTACAATCTATTGCGCGAAAGCCATCCTATTGGTAATATAACCGACGTGCCATAAAAAGCGCTAGGCGAGGACCCCCCTTGCGAACATTTATACGATACGTCTTCGTTATCGCCGCGGTAATGTACGTCCACGTTAGCGTCGCGCCGCGCATACTGCCGACCACGGCAGTACCGGACCTCGCGCTCGCGACCGTCGTATACGTGGCCCTCGCCGTAGGCGGCGTAACGGCCGTCGTAAGCGGCTTCATCCTCGGCCTGACGTCGGACCTTTTCGGCTGGGGCCCGGTCGGCGTAGGCGCACTCGTCGGGACCTTAGCCGGCGCGGCTTTCTCTTACTTCCGGGGCCAGATATACGAGAGAAGCCTGCTCGTACCGGCGCTCTTCGCCGCGTTCGCGGTTATTGCAAAACAGCTCGTAACTTTCGCGTTGCTCGCCGCGACCGCGGGGCCGGTCTCCTTCGGCTGGCACGTAATGGGCCGGACGGCGTTGGGCGCCGGCGTGACCGCGGCCTTCAGCTTCCCGCTGTTATTCCTCTATTGGCGAATACTGCCGCCGCGCCGCACGTGAAGGGCGGGCGTCTCTACGGAGTAAAATCGCCCACGACGAGCATTCGCGGCTCGGTGTATTCCTCGATCGCGTAACGCGGGCCCTCGCGCCCGATGCCCGACTCTTTCGCGCCGCCGTACGGCATATGGTCCACCCGGAACGTCGGGACGTCGCCCGCCACCACCGCGCCCACTTTTATGTTCTCGTACGCGTAACGGATCCGGCCCAAGTCTCGCGTGAAAACGCCCGCCTGGAGGCCGTACCGGGAATCGTCCGCGGCGGCCACCGCTTCCGCGAAATCGTCGTAGGGCCTTACGAGGACCACCGGCGCGAACGCCTCCCGGGCGCTCAACGCGACATCCGCCGGGCAATTCTCCACCACCGTGGGCTCGAGTCGGGTGCCGTCGCGTTTGCCGCCGCACAGCACCTTAGCGCCCGCAACCCTCGCCTCCTCAAGCCAACCCTCGACGCGCGCCGCCGCGCCCTCGTCGATCATGCCGCCGAGGTCCGCCCTCTCGTCGAGGGGATGGCCTACGCGTAGCTCCTCCGTTTTCCTCACGAGCGCGGCAACGAAATCTTTATAAACAGGTTCGTGCACGTAAACGCGTTGGACCGAGATGCACGACTGCCCCGCGACGCCGAAGCCGCCGGCCGCGACGCGCTCTGCGGCCCGTTCCAAATCGGCGTCGGAATGTACTATCGCCGCGGCGTTGCCCCCCAACTCGAGACATACCTGTTTGCGGCCCGCCTTCCCTTTCAAATCCCAGCCGACTTCCTGCGAGCCGGTGAAGGTCAGCACGGCGAACCGCTCGTCGGCCACCAACGCCTCCGCCCGCGAGCCCGGCATCGGGAGGACCGAAATCTGCCCGGGCGGCGAGCCGGCCTCGAGCGCAAGTTCAACAAGGTTGAGCGCCGATAAAGGCGTCGCCGAGGCCGGCTTAACGACTATGGACGCGCCGCAAGCGACCGCCGGCGCCAGCTTGTGCGCTACCAAGTTCAACGGAAAATTGAACGGCGTTATCGCGAGGACCGGCCCGCGAACGAAGCGCCGCACTATGCCGAAGCGGCCGCGGCCGGCGGGATGGACGTCTAGGCTTACGACCTCGCCTTGAAGCCGGCTCACCTCGGCCGCGGCCGAGGAGCACGTGAACGCGCACCGCCCCACCTCCCCCCGAGCCTCCTTGATGTTTTTACCCGCCTCGAGCGCGAGCGTCTTCGCCAGCTCTTCCTCGTTCTTTTTGACGAGTTCCGAAAGCCGGTTCAGAACGGCGACGCGTTCGTAAGGGTGAATGCCTTCGCCGCTTTCGAAAAATCCCCACGCCGCGGCGACCGCATCCTCGACGTCGCCCGGCGCGGCGTTCCACGTCGTCCCCACCACCTCGCCGTCGTACGGGCAGCGTACCTCGAGTTCTTCCTCCGAACGCCGCCGCGAGCCCGCGACGACGTACTCTTTAGCCGTCATGCCGTCACCTCGCCAATCTCAGGGCAACCCCGTCCTGCGCCTCCAAATCCAATCCGCAACCAAAAGCGACAACGCCACGGGGAACGCAAGCCACGGCGGCCATAAATCCCGCGCGGTGGTTATCGATACCCTTGGCGCCGCCTTAACGCGGGCCGCGACGGCGCGCGACAAACCGTCCACGTCGCCGGCCTCGAAATATCCGCCCCCCGTAGCGGCGGCTAAGGTCTTTAGATGGTAAGGGGCGGGCGTGAAGGCCCGATATTCCGAGGGCGATGCCCGGGCCAGGACCGCCGCCTTACGGAGCTCGATACCCTCCGCGGTTCGCACCCTCGACGTTAACTCGTACCGGCCTTCGGCTTCGATTTCTAATTCGCCCGCCCAAAGGTCCTCACCCGCCGGCGCGAGCGCGACCGTTTTCACCGCGCCCTCCGCGTCCGCGCAGACCACGGTCGGCTCCGCCGACGCGCGACAAGCCACCTCCACGACGTCCCCGGGCCGCGCCACGCGGCGGCTCACCGTCAGACCTCTCGCCCGCTCGTCATAGAGGGCGAGCGTAAGGGCGGCCGCGAGGCGCGCAAGGTCGTCGGCGCCGGCCGCGAGTTGCCACCTGTAAAGGCCGCCCGCGGAAAGAAGAGCAACCCGCCCCGAGCCGTAAGGCATCGTTACCAGCGCGGGCGTGCCGTCGGCCGTCTGCCATACGGGCGTCGCGCCCTCCTTCAACGGCCCGAGTCGCCACACGTGCGTTACCGCGGGCGGCGCGGCGGCTACCGTCGGTTCCCCCGGGTAAGACGCCGTCGACAACTGGCCGCCGCCCAATTCGGCGACGTTCGACGTAACTCGAGCCGGCGACAGCCTGGCCAACGGCCCCGCCGAAAGCGCCCCGCCGTCCACCGGCCGGGCGCTAACGATCATCAAAAGGCCACCGCCCCGGGCGACGTGGCGTTCCAAAAACTCGGCGTCTCCCGGCGTAATCTTGGCCGCCCGGGGGTTGCCCAATATAATGACGTCGGTCCGCTCTGGCGGACGGGCCGCCGAGCCTAAAACGCGGCCGCCGACGTCGAAGCGGTAGCTCAGCTCAAAGCCGGCGTGCTGCTCCAGCGCGCGTCTCATAAACGCGAAGTCCGCGTCGCCCGCCATCTCCCAGTACCATACGGAAAGCGGCCGCTCGAGGGCCTTGACGTGGAACCACTCCTCGCCCCACCCGGGCGAAGGCCGGACGAGGAAGAAGTGGTCGCCCGGCCGCTCGAGGCGGGCTCCTACCGTCATCTCGCCCGAGCCACTTTTCGGTTTAAAAATATAATCGGCCGCGGCACCCTCCGCCTCGGCAACGGAAACCGTAACCTCGTCGGCTCCGCCGAGCGTGGAATAATATTCCACCACGACGTCGAAACTCGTACCCGGCAACGCCGCCGCCGGCGCCCTTACGCCGTTGACGACCAGGCTCTCTGCCGGCGGTTCATTTGTCGGCGGCATCGCAAAGCAGGGGGGCAAGCCCTCCGCCGCGGGCGTCGTGTCCCACGCGCCGTCGCTCAAGACCACCGCCACGGCCAAACCCTCCCTACCGTAGAGCGCGGCCAACTCCCGCAACGCCGCCGCGCCATCCGTGTGCTCGCGCGCGCCCCGCCGCAACGATTCTTCCTTTGGGATATTTTCCCCCCAAGGCCGCCGTCCGGCCGCGAAATCGTATAGGTTGTATTCGCCGCCGCTCTTTTCGACCGCGTGTGCTACTCGCTCGGCCGCGGCAAGCGACGCGTCCAACCGCGTCCCCTCCTCCGCGCCGAGGTCCATCGACGCCGACGAATCTATAAGTATCGCCACCGGCGGGCCCGCGGACTTTACGGAAACGGACCTCCACCTCGGCGCCAACACGAATAATAAGAGCGCGAATATGGCACCCAATCTCAGCAATAAAAAGGCCGTCGCGCGACGCCCCCCCGCTATACGGCGGATGCGCCAGACGCCGACGGCGGCGGCCACGGCCGCGAACGAAGCCGCCCCGGCCGCCAGGTACCAACGTACGATAGGCTCAAACGTCATAACCGCACGGCCCGGCGCATTTGCAGCCGGCCGCCTTTTTTATTATAATATTAAGCTATAGGGACGCCAAACGAATTTGACCGGCAGCCCCGCCGCGAAAGCGAACGGCTCTACGCGTCGGGACGGTGGCGGACGGACCAGCGGTTATCGCCCAAGCACGCGCTCGGGCCGCTGGGTTGGTTCGTTTGGCGGACGTTCCAACGATTCGCCGGCCGCGGCGATTACGATAAGTTGGTCGACCTGGGCGGCGGCGAGGGTTACTTCGCGGCGCTTTTCCCCGCGGCCCGACGGAAAATCGTCTTAGACGGAGTGCCCGCGGCACTCGCCGTCGCGAAAAGCCGGGGGCTGGCCGCGGTCCAAGGGGACGTCCGGCGCCTCCCCTTCAAAGACGCGGCGTGCGACTTGGTTCTATCGTCCGACGTTCTCGAGCACTTGCCGCCCGCCGACCTGGGCGTCGCGCTGCGCGAGGCCGCCCGGATTATGACCCCCGGAGGAACGGCGTTAGTGAATACGTCTTGTTACGGATTATACTTGCGCCGTTGGCTACGACGCGCGCCGGGCCCCGGGCGCCTCGACTTGGACGACTTGAAAGACGGCCACCTCAGCAGGCCGAAGCGGGCGGAATTGGAGGCGGCGATCGCGGCCGCGGGCCTAAAGATAAAGAAAAGATGCTACTATAAACACCTCATTCAGCCGATAACGACGTTGCTGGTTCGGCTAACCAACGGTGGCGGCGAGGCGAGGGCGGCGAAGGAAAAGGCGCTCGATAGCGGCCTCCTAAGAGCCGCGAATGCCGTCCGCATCTTCGTCGCTGGCCTCGACGCGCTATTTTTCGGACGGCTCCCAGGCGGCGCCGTGATTTATAAATTAGAAAAATGACACGTCGGCTCAAAGCGCTCTTCCTGGTTCCCCCCTTGGCGCCGGGCGACTTCGCGACGCAGACCGACGCCGTCCTCGCGCGGTGCGCGGGAATTTTCACGAAGACGGACTACGTCGTGCCGCCGCTCGGGCTGGCTTACTGCGCCGCCGCGGTGGAGGCGTGGGCCGGCGCCGACGTCAACCTTATTGACGCCGTGGCGGGAAAAAACGGCGTCGACGAGATACTCGAAATCGTCGCCGACGAACGGCCCGACCTTATCTACGTCGCCGCCGGAACGTCTACGCTCCGGCGGGACCTCGCCTTCTTGGATAAGGTCAAAAGAGCATCGCCGAAGACGTCGACCGCGGTAATGGGGACGCACGTCACGGCGAGGCCCGACGACGGCTTTGCCGCGCCGGGGGCCGACTTCCTTATCCGGGGCGAGCCGGAAGCCACCGCCGCGGAACTGGCGCGCGCCGTGGCCGGCGAGACGGCGTACGCCGAAGTCGCGGGGCTGAGCTGGCGCAACGGCGGCCGGACCGTCCACAACCCGCCCCGCCCCCTCCTCGCGGACCTGGACGAGATGCCGCACCCGGCCCGCCGCTTCTTCAGGCCCTACAACTACAAGCCGCCCTTTATGCGTCACGGCCGCTTCGACACAATCATAACGTCGCGCGGATGTCCCTACCCCTGCAATTATTGCTCGACGGGGGCCTACTACGGCCGGAAGATAAGGTTCCGCTCGAGCGCCGACGTTCTCGCGGAACTGCGCGAAATGGTGGAAGGAGAGGGCGTCCGCCAGGTCGGCTTCTGGGACGACACTTTTACCATCGGCAAACGCCGCGTCCTCGAGTTGTGTAACGTCATAACGGAGGCCGACCTCGACTTCGCGTGGATGTGTATGTCGCGCGTCGATACGGTAGACGACGAGATGCTGGCAGCTTTAAACCGGGCCGGCTGCTACCTCGTCATCTACGGCGTCGAGTCCGGCTCGCCGCGCGTGCTCGAGCGCATGGGAAAAAAGACGACCGTGGAACAAGCCCGGCGGGCTTTCGAGGCGACGACGCGCGCCGGCCTGGAGGCCGCGGCGTTCTTCATGTTCGGCAATCTCGGCGAGAGGGAAGAGGATATGCGGGCGACGGTCGAGTTCGCAAAAGAATTGGACGCCTCTTTCGCCTCCTTTAACATCGCTACCCCCTACCCGGGCACCGCTTTCTACGAACAAGTCAAAGAGGAACTTGGCGAAGATTTCGCCCGCTACGACGCCCGCCGCTCCGTCTACGGCGACGAGGCTTTGCTCGAGCGTTACATAAAAAAGGCTTACCAGGAATTTTACGTACGCCCGGGGTACGTTTGGCGGCGCCTCCGCCGTATCCGTTCCGCCGAAGACTTGGGACGGGCCGCGAAGGCCGGCCTGGACGTATTAGGCCGATACGTTTTCGGGAAGGTTTGATGGTAAACGCCAACGACGAGCTCGGCGAACACCACTGGGTCGAAAGGCCGGCTTGCGGCTACCAGGATTGTACCGCCGCGGCCCTAAGCTTCTCCCGCTTCTGCTGGGCACATTTACCGGACCAGCAGGCTTACCTCGAAGAGATAAGGCGCCGTGCGGAATCGCTTCACGGCTTCGCGGGCCTTAACCTGGAATCGGTAGAAGTCAAGGAGGTCGCCGGGCCGCGAACCAACTTCGCCGGGGCGAACTTGAAAGGTGCCGACCTGGCGGGCGGCGACTTCACGAATGCCGACTTCAGCGGCGCCGAGATGGAGGGGGCAAAGCTGCGGGGCGCGACGCTGGCGCACGTCTGCTTCCGGGACGCGGACCTCTCCTTCGCCAACCTGCGGGGCGCGGACCTCTCGCACGCGGACCTGCGCTATGCCACGTTTGCCCACGGCGATCTGTCGGGAGCTAAGCTGACGCGGGCGCGCTTCGAGGAAACGGACATGACGGGCACGACCCTCAACGAGGCGGACCTGCGGGGCGCGAGCTTCCGGCGCGTCACCTTCGTGCGCGCGGACTTCACGCGCGCGACGTTCGCGGGAACGCGCATCGAAAACTGCGATTTCGCCGCGGCCGACCTCCGGCGCGCGGACCTTTACGGTGCCATCTTCCCCGAGACCGACATAGGCCGGGCCGTCCTTCCCGACACGCTGAAAACCAAAAACGACCACCGCGGCAACTATCGCGACGCGGCGGAGGTTTACGCGGAACTCAAAACCAACTTCCGCCACTTCGGCCGGTTCGGCTCGGCGGAAACCGCGCTGTACCGCGAAATGGTGGCCGCGCGCCGGGCGCGCCTCGAGGCCCGCAAGACGTGGCGGCCTTTAGCGCTCCTCCGCGGCGCTTTAGAATACGTCTTCTTGGACCTCTACGCCGGCTACGGGACGAAACCCTGGCGCGTCGTCTTCGCGCTCATATTCTTCTGGATTGCGTTCGCGATTTACTACTACCTGCTGCCGTTCTTCGCCGGCATCGGTTTCGGCCTGACGAGCTACGTCGACCCGGGCGGCGGCGTGGCGCCGCTCGTAGACCTCAGCTGGGCTAGCTTTCAGCGGTGCCTCTACTTCTCGTTCGTGACGCTCACCAAATTGGGCTTTACGGGGTACGAGCCGCACGGGTGGGCGAAGGTGGCCGCCGGGCTGGAGGGCTCCTTCGCGATCGTTTCTTACCCGGTCCTGCTCGTGACCATAGCGCGGAAGATATGGCGATAATACGACCCGCGTCGCCGGCCGCGCGGAAACGGTAGAGCGGTGAGCCGGCGTTTTCGTGTTATAATAAATTATCAAAAAGTCAAGATCATGAAAGTTGCTATGGTATTCCCCCCGTGGACGCCGAGAGAGGTGTTTACGGGCAACTTCGGCTTCTTCGTCGGCGGCCGGTGGCACCCCCTCGGCATCTTGTCCGTGGCCGCGGCGCTGCGCGAGGCGGGGCACGACGTACGCGTCTTCGACGGCGGCCTGATGACCGAAGACGAGATTGTGGCGGCGCTCGCGAAGTTCGGCCCGGGCATGGTGGGGATGTACCTCACCACGTTCTCGTGGAACGCCATGAACTCGCTCGCGGCGCGCGTCCACCGCGAGATGTCCGGCGTCCACGTCGCCGTGGGGGGGCCGCTCGCGAGCGGCTGGAGGGACCGCGTCCTCCGCGAATCCCCTCACGCGGACAGCGTCACCGTCGGCGAGGGCGAGGTCACCACGGACGTCCTCGCGAAGACGCTCGAGGCGAACGGCGACCTCTCCACGGTGGAGGGCGTAGCTTATCGCGACGACGGCGAGATAAGCCTCAATCCGCCGCGGCCTCCCGTCGCGGACATAAACGTGCTGCCGTTCCCGGCGCGCGACCTCGTCGACGTCGAGCGCTACATCCCGCCCCTCGGCACCTATAAACGGCTGCCGGCGCTCTACCTCTACAGCTCGCGCGGCTGCAACGGCAAATGTATATTCTGCTGGCAGCTCAACGCCGAGGGCACCTGGCGCGGCCGCAGCGCCGAGAAAGTCCTCGCCGAGATCGACCACGTCTACGAGACGTATAAAATAAAAGAGATCCGCTTCTTCGACGACAACCTCGTTTACGATAAGGAGCGGATCCACGCCATCCTCGACGGCATAATCGAACGGGACTACGACCTCACCTTCTACGCCTCCGCTCGCGTGGACGACGTCGACGTCGAAATCCTCCACAAGATGAAGAAGGCCAAGTTCTGGGGGATCTTGTTCGGCATCGAGGCCGGCGTGCAGAAAGACCTCGACGCCCTCAACAAGGGCGTAACCGTCGAGCAGAATCGCCTCGCGGTGGCGTGGGCGCACGAGGCCGGCCTCAAGACGGTCACGCCGTTCATCTTCGGCATCCCCGGCGAAACCTTCGAGGACGGCCTTAAATCAATTCAGTTCGCCGTCGACTTAGACACCGACGTAGTCAACTTCCACGCTATGTCGCCGTTCCCGGGGGCGGAGCTTTACGAGAACGTCGAAAAGTACGGCCGCATCGCGACCGACAACGTCCTCGACTACACGTTCGAGGGGTGCGCGTTCGTCCCCTACACGATGACGCGCGAGCAGGTCCAGAAGCTCCGCGCGGTCGCCTTCCGGCGCTTCTACCGCCGGCCGCGATACATATGGAAACGGCTCAAGGCGATTCGAAGTTGGACCGACGTCAAGGTCTTGCTGGCGGGCGGCCTCGCGTTCCTTCTAACGATACTTTTCAAAAAAGAGTTCACGCCCCACGGCGCGCAGGTCTAAAACGGAGCCGATCTCGCGCAACAATACACTGTTTTATTAATCATAACCAAAAGTGCGGAGGGGCCCCGGACGTCATACGCGTACGCTTTATCGTTTTAATATCCCTCCTGGCCGCCGGTCTCGCGAGCGGCGACGTCACGCTAAAATACAAAGTCACGCTTTCGCCCCAAAACGCCCGCGAGTTCCTGGGAGCGCTGGTCCTCGCGCTCTTCTTCGTCGCCGACGACGAGCTGGCCTGGCGCGAGGACGACGCGGGCCGCATCAACATCGAGAACGCCGGCAGGTGCTTGATGAAAGTGGACCCGCGCACCCGCGAAGTCTGTTTCCTATCGCTGTTCGAGCGGCGGTTCGTCCCGGTGGACCGGGAGCGGGCGGAGAGAGCCCTCGCGCTTACGGCCTTTTTGCGCGACGCGCCGCTCGAAAAGGGCAACGGCCTCGAGTTCGATTATCCGCTCCGCAATAAAATCTATCACTTCCGCCTTTACGTGGCGAGCTTAGGAAAACTGTGGCTAACGACGTGGCCGGACCGCGAGTTTCGCTGCGCGCGGCTCACGGGCGACGTCACCGGGTGGGACCGCGGTAGGAAGACGACGATCGACGCGTACGTCGGGAACGAAGGCAAGTTTGCGCGGAGGATCCTAAAATTAACTTTCAAGTTCACGGACTGGCCCGGCGTTACGTTGACCCTCAGCGGCGGCGGCGTAAAATAAAAGGCGGCCCGCGCGAGCCGCCTTCTCTATTTAGTTATCCAGGCTATTCGGCCGTACCGCCGGCGGGCTCTCCTTCGGCGACTTCCGCTGCCATTTCCTGGGG
>CAZWAM010000036.1:0-5129 GCA_964631855.1 uncultured bacterium
ACGTCGAGGTAGGTTTGAAGGATGAGGGCTGCCGCCGCGGCGTCGGCGCTTTTTTTTAACTTATGCCGCGAGGCGCCCGCGGCGCGGAGTTTCTCTTCCGCGGCCTTGGTCGTAAACCTTTCGTCTACCAACTTTATCGGGACCGAGACGCGACGCTGGAGTTCGCGCGCGAATCCCTGTACCCGTTCCGCGGCGGGCCCTTCCTCGCCGGTGAGCGTGAGGGGGTAGCCGACGACGATCTCCTCGGCGCCGGTTATGGAGGCGGCGTTGACGACGGCCGCCGGGGCCTTGTCGTCGTTCGATATCACTTTGTACGGCGACGCTATCGTCCCCGTCTCGTCGGATACGGCGAGGCCTATACGCGCCTCGCCCCAATCTACGCCCAAAACCCTCATCCCCTTTATTATACATAAAAAGGAGGCTTGGTTCAACGCGCGTCCGGCCATTTCGCTTGATTGCAACGCCTCATTACTTTATAATATGCGGACGCGGGGCGGCGGAGCGTTCGTGCTTAAAGCGGCAATCGTACGCGGCCGTAGCCTTCGCTATCGCTTAAGGAGGTTTTGAAATCTTGTTTGACGCGGCGACGGCCGTAATCGGCGGCTCCGGCCTTTACGAAATCGAAGGGCTCGAGGTAAGCGAGCGCCGTAAGGTAGCGACGCCGTTCGGCGAACCCTCGGACGAATTTATAATGGGGAATTTCGCCGGGGCCCCGGTGGTATTTCTGGCGCGCCACGGCGCCGGCCACCGTGTGCCCGCGGGCGCCGTTAACTACCGCGCTAATATCTGGGCACTCAAATCGCTGGGCGTCGAGCGCGTCCTCAGCATATCCGCGGTAGGTAGCCTTAAGGCCGAGATCGAGCCTCGCCAATTCGTAGTACCGGGCCAGTTTTACGACAATACCAGGCATCGAACGTCGACTTTCTTCGGCGACCACGGCCTCGCGGTTCACGTCGCGATGGCGGACCCCTATTGCCCTTGCCTCCGAGAGTTAACGGCGGCGGCGTGCGAACGTAAGGGCGTGCCCGCTCACGCGCGCGGCACGTACGTGTGCATCGAGGGGCCCCAATTTTCGACGCGGGGCGAGTCCGACGTTTATCGCCAACTCGGCTTCGACGTGATCGGCATGACGAGCGCGACCGAGGCCAAGCTCGCGCGCGAGGCCGAGATGTGCTACGCGACTGTAGCGCTCGTGACCGACTACGACGTCTGGCTCGAGGCCGACGACGTGACCATAGAGATGGTTTTGGAGAACATGCGGGCCAACGTCGCGAACGTCAAGGCCGTCGTCGAAGAGGTTCTGCCGGCGCTTGCCGCCGCGGGCGAGTGCGGCTGCCACCGGGCCCTCGACGGCGCGATCATAACCGACCTGAAGCTCGTGCCGGCCGAACTCAAAGAGAGACTGCGGCCGATATTGGCGAAGTACTTATGAGGTTTTGCTCGCGATGACGCCCCGGCCCATCGAAGTAATCTTGCGCAACGTCCTGGAAGAGGTCGAACCTTATTTCGACGTGGAGAAATTTTACGGGCGGCCGCCGGGCGTGGTTTTGGTAGGCCGGTTCAAGGCCGACGCGTACGACGCGGAGACCGTCGCCCGCCATTTAGAACCGCTCGGCTACTATACCAAGGCGACGGCCCTTACGAGCGGGCGCTGGCTCGTCGAAGTCAGCCCGAGACAATTGGCCGCCCCCCGTCGGCGCGTGCTCGTCAACGTCGCGTTGTTCGTCGCGACCATCGGGACGACGCTCTTCGCGGGGATGTTGCAGCGGGACGGCAATTGGCTCAGGCCGTCGGACTGGCTGCTGGGGGTCCCGTTCTCCGCCTCCATTCTGGCCATCCTTCTCTGCCACGAGATGGCCCATTACGTCGCCTCGGCGAGGCACAAGGTCCGGGCGACGTTGCCGTACTTTCTGCCCGTGCCCCACCCCCTTATGGGGACCTTCGGCGCGGTTATCAAAATGGAGTCGCCGATACCGGACCGTAAGGCGCTTCTCGACATCGGCGCCGCCGGGCCGCTCGCGGGTTTCGTCGTGGCTATACCGTTGACGGTTATCGGCCTTTGGAATTCGCCCCTGGTCCCTTCCGAGGCCGTAACGCCCGGGACGCTGATCTTCGGCGAGTCGATGATTTTTAGGTTTTTAATTTATTTTATCAAGGGGCCGCTGAACGGCGCCGAGGTTTTGCTGCACCCCCTCGCGTTCGCGGGGTGGATTGGCCTTTGGGTTACGTCCGTCAATTTGTTGCCCGTGGGCCAGCTCGACGGCGGCCACGTCTCGTACGCACTGTTTGGGAAATATAGTATCTGGGTGGCGCGCGCCGCGTTCCTGGTGCTTTTGCCGCTCGGCTTCTTATGGCCCGGGTGGTTCTTTTGGGCATTGTTTATTTATATCTTCGTCCGCCTGCGGCACCCGCCGCCCATAGACGACGCCGTTCGCCTTACGCCGGCGCGGCGGCTCGTCGCCTGGCTCGTATTTGCGGTCGGCGTTTTGACCTTCATTCCGGCGCCGATAAGTATTTAATCTCTGTTAAAATAAGGCCGCGCGGAGGGCGGAGGGCCGGCGCGGAGAGGGAGCTGGGTGACCCGAGGGCACGAGGGCGAAGAGGAGGAATTTTTCACGGTGGGCGGCTTTGGGCCCCGATGAAGCTCGACCGCGTTGGTTTTTTCCGTGAGGGCGCAAAATTTTCAATTTGGAGGCATAGTGCCTAACGACAACGGCGCCGATAAGGAGTCGTCCGCCGAGGAGCAGGAGAAGCTCGAGCGCTTTAAGGCGCGCCTCGAGCTCGAGAGGCGTATTCGCGAGCGGATGAAGCTTATCCGCCACAAGGTCCTCGTCGCCTCGGGAAAGGGCGGCGTGGGTAAGACGGCCGCGGCCGTAAACGTGAGTCTCGCGTTGGCCGCCGCGGGCGACCGCGTGGCGCTGCTGGACGCCGACATCCACGGCCCGGGGGTCCCGCTGATGCTCGGCATGGCGGAGGTAAAGCCGACCGGGAGCGGCGGCGGCATAAACCCGGTGGCGTACAACGAGAACCTGGTTGTGATGTCTATGGCGTTCCTCATCGGCGGCGACGCCGACGCCGTCATATGGCGCGGGCCGCTCAAGATGGCGATGATAGATAATTTCCTGGCCGACATCAATTGGGGCGAGCGCGACTGGTTGGTGGCGGATACGCCCCCGGGGACCGGCGACGAGATACTCTCGCTGGCGCAGCGAATAAAGAACGTCGACGGCTTGATAATGGTGACGACGGCGCAGGCCGCGGCGGTGGCCTCCGCGCGCAAGAGCTTGACTTTCGCCGTCAAAACGGGCGTGCCTATTTTGGGCGTCGTCGAGAACATGGGCCCGTTTGCGTGCCCGAGCTGCGGCCACGAAGTAAATCTTTTCGGCGGCGGCGGGGGCGAGCGCGTCGCCGCGGACTTCGGCGTTCCCTTTCTGGGTGGCGTTCCCTTCGACCCGGAGATCGTGGCGGAGTCGGACTTAGGGCGCCCCGTCGTCGTGACCCGTCCCGAAAGCCCGGCCGCGAAGGCGTGGCGGGAGATAGCGGCTAAGGTCCGGGAGATGGTAAGCCGAGGCGCCGAGCAGCGGAAGGAATGAGTCCGCTTACGTAGCCGTTTTATACTGAACGCGGGGTGAGCACTTTGTCGACGGAAGATAAAAAGGTGAAGTTGGCGGTTCTCTTCGGCGGCCGCTCTGGCGAGCACGAGGTTTCGATAATCTCGGCGCGTTCGATGATGGCCGCGGTCGACGGCAAGAAGTTCGAGGTCCTGCCGATTTACATTTCGCCGGAAGGCAGTTGGTATTTCTGGGCCGGCTTTATGCAGGGCGTGGCGCGTCCGGGCGACGACGAGCCGTCGTACACGCCGGTGGCGGACCCGGGACGACGCCCATTCCTGACAAGGCTGGACGGCGGCGGCGAACTCGAGGCCGACGTCGTCTTTCCCCTGCTCCACGGCCCTTACGGCGAGGACGGGACGATTCAAGGCTTGCTCGAGCTCGCGGCGATGCCGTACGTCGGCTCGGGGCCGCTGGCCGCGGCGCTCGCGATGGACAAGGAGGTGTCCAAGGACGTTTTACGGGCGAACGGCATTTCGACCGTGGACTACTTCGCCGTCGCGCGACGACGTTTCGAAGAGGACCCGGACGGCCTTACGTTGGAGGTCGAGCAGCGGCTCCGGTATCCGATATTCGTGAAACCGGCGAACCTCGGCTCGAGCATCGGCATACACAAGGTGAAGGACCGGCCCTCGCTTAAAAACGCGCTCGGGGACGCGGCGCGCTACGACGCCAAGATTTTATGTGAACAGGCGGTAAACGCGCGGGAGTTCGAGTGCGCCGTTTTGGGCAATTACGCGCCAGAGGCGTCGCCCGCAGGCGAGGTCGTAACGGCAGGGGAGTTTTACGACTACGAGGCCAAGTACGTCCGCGACGACGCGAAGCTGCTGACGCCGGCGGAAATCCCGGAAGAGCTGAGTCGGCGGGTGCAGGACTTGGCCGTACGCGCGTTCGTTAGCCACGGCTGCGCCGGCCTCGCGCGGGTGGATTTCTTCTACCTACCCGAACGGGACCTCTTATTAGTAAGCGAGGTAAACACCATGCCCGGCTTCACCCCCATAAGTATGTACCCGAAGTTGTGGCAGGTCGGCGGCCTGAGTTACGCCAGGCTTATCGAGCGTTTGGTGGACCTGGCGTTTGAGAAATACGCCGACTCCACGCGTAACCTCATAAGGTATGAAGACGCGGTCGACGTCGGCTAACGTCGATACGAAAGAGGTGGCGAGTTGTTATTCATTTTAGTTTCAAAGGCCTACGCCATGGGCGGGGGCGGCGGCGAGGGACAGGGGGGCGGCGGTTTCGGCATCATCGTACCCCTCCTCCTCATCATGCTTATCTTTTACTTCTTAATGATCAGGCCCCAGCAGCGCGCCGAGAAACGTAAAAAAGAGATGGTCTCTTCGGTCAAAAAGGGCTACCGCATCATAACCGCGGGCGGCATCCGCGGGACCGTCGCCAAGGTGTACGAGAAGGAAAAGATCGTATTGGTTACCGTCGCGAAGGGCGTTGACGTCGAGGTGGCCCTGGCCAAAATCGAAGCGGCGGCGCCGCCCGGTGAAGAAGTGGTCGTCGGCGGAG
>CAZWAM010000036.1:5139-20902 GCA_964631855.1 uncultured bacterium
GGAGCCGACGCGAAGCCGGGAAAGCAGGCCGGTAAGCCGAAAGAGTATCGGGGGCCCCGGCAGCCTCGCCGTAGGTAAGAAGTGGCGGAAATAGAAACGGAAGGCCAGGCCGAGGGCGAGGGGCAAGGCGCTTCGCCGCGGGCACCGGTTACGTTGGCGGCCCTCCGAGAGGACGCCGAGGTCGCGGCTTATCTCGCCGAAGCGGACCGCGTCCTCGCGGTTCTGGGGTATACGGAACACGGCGCCAGGCACGCGGCGTTGGTGGCCGAGAGGGCGCGCGCCATGATATCGGCGTTGGCCCATAAGGGGCGGCGTGCGGAACTGGCCGCCATCGCCGGCTACCTCCACGACATAGGCAACGTCGTGAACCGCGACGGTCACGAGGCGTCGTCCGCCTTGCTTGCCCACGGCATTCTGTTGCGCCTCGGCATGGACGTGGGCGAGAGGCTCCAAGTGATGACGGCTATCGGCAACCACGACGAGAGTTCGGGCGTACCGGCGAGCGCCATCACCGCGGCCCTCACGTTGGCCGACAAATCGGACGTGCGGCGCGACCGCGTCCGCAACCCGTCGATGATATCCTTCGACATCCACGACCGCGTCAACTACGCCGCCAAGCGGAGCGAGTTGGAAGTCGACGGCGAGAACAAGGTAATCACGCTCACGCTCGAAATAGACACCTCGATCTCGCAGGTTATGGAATATTTCGAAACCTTCTTGACGCGGATGGTAATGTGCCGGCGGGCGGCGAGGCGTCTGGGATGTAACTTCGGTTTGGTTATAAACGGACTTCGGATGTTGTAGGCTATGGCGACGGGGTGATGCTATGCGAAGGATATGGAAGGCGCCGGCGTGCGGCTTGGCCCTTTGTCTGGCGGCCGGTTGCGGCGCCGCGGAGAAGGGGTCCCAGGTGAGCGAGGCCGAAATGTGGCGCCGCTTGAACGCTATGGTGGACGGCCAAATCGAGGGCCGGGGGATATCGGACCCGGCCACGCTGGCCGCCGTGCGCAAGGTCCCGCGTTGGGAATTCGTGCCCGACGACATGGAGTCGCGCGCGTTCGAGGATAACCCCCTGCCCATCGGCGAGGGTCAGACTATATCGCAACCCTACATCGTCGCTTACATGACCGAGGCTCTTAAGCTCGAGCCCGACGACCGCGTTCTGGAGGTCGGTACCGGCTCGGGTTATCAGGCGGCGATCCTGAGCGTGATGGCGGCCGACGTCTATACGATAGAGATAATTGAGTCGCTGGCCGAGGACGCCCGGGAAACGCTCGAGCGGCTGGGTTACGGCAACGTCCGCGTACTGGTCGGCGACGGCTATCGCGGATGGCCCGACGAAGCCCCCTTCGACGGCATTATCGTAACGTGTGCGCCCGATCACGTTCCGCAGCCGCTTCTGGAGCAGCTCGCCGAGGGTGGCCGTCTGGTCGTACCGCTCGGCGGCCAGTACCCCCAGATGCTAAAGCGTTTTACGAGACGTGGCGATACTTTTGAAGAGGAAAACCTGGAGCCGGTGCTCTTCGTCCCGATGACGGGGGAAGCCCAGGAGAGGTAACGGCTCGAGCCGCGTCGGCGTGTGGGTCGGCGCGCGGGAGGTGTCGCGGATGGCGAACGAGCGAGATGTCGAGAGGTATTTTGAGGAATTGGGCTACGACTACGAGATGTTGGGCCCTTCGATGTGGGTCGTCGACGCCGCGGTGGAGGGCGGCTTCGGCAAAGTCATCGTGAGCTATAGCCCGCCGTTGGTCGTACTGCGTCTCAAGGTCGTCGAGTTGGCTAAGGGCCGAGACGACGCCAAGCTCTTCCGCGCGTTGCTCGAGGCGAACGCCCGCGACGTCGTTCACGGCGCTTTCGGCCTGGAGGACAACGCGGTCGTCGTCGTCGATACGTTCGAGGCGGAATACTTTGACGTCGTCGAGCTGCAGGCGTCCGTGGACGGTATGGCGTTTGCCGCGGCGACGATCTTGCCGCGTCTCGAGAAGTTTGGCGTGAAGTGAGGAGGAGCGCGCTATGGGCGTTTTGGAGCGGATAACGAAAATTTTAGAGGCGAATATAAACGCGATGTTGTCGTCGGCCGAGGACCCCGAGAAGATGCTCGAGCAATTCATGATCGACATGCGCGAGCAATACCGTGAGGCCCGACGGCAGGTTACGGTCGCGGCCGCCGACGAGAAGCGGCTCGAGGCGAAGTACGGCAAGGCGAAGGCCGGCGTGGACGCGTGGCAACGGCGCGCCGTCTTGGCGCTGCAGAAGGGGCGAGAGGACCTGGCGCGCGAAGCCTTGCTCCGCAAACAAGAGGTCGCCGCGGCGGCTTCCGAGTATCTAAGCCAGCTCGAGCAACAGAGCGTTCTCGTAGAACGTTTGAAAAGGGGCCTCGTCGCGCTCGACCGGAAGATAGACGAGGCGACGCGCAAGAAGGATTTGATTATCGCGCGGAAGAAACGCGCCGAGGCCGCCCGGACTATTAACCGCGCCGTCGCGTCTATCGACGACCGCAGCGCTTTCGAGGCTTTCGGGCGGGTCGAGGAGAAAGTGGCCCGGCTCGAGGCCACCGCCGAGGCGGAGGCCGAAGTCGCGGCGTTGGAGGGGACCCAAGACCTGGAAGAGGAGTTCAAGAAACTAGAGACGGGCGACGTAGACGTCGAGCTTAAAGCTTTGAAGGCTTCGCTCGGCCTCGCGTTGGCCCCGGGCGAGGAACCCCAGGCGCTCACCGAGGGCGAGGAAAGCGAAGGCCCCGAGCGCAGCGAGGCCGGGACCTAAGCGCGGGTCATGAGTTGGAAGATCGTACTTAGGCCCCTCGGCTTAGCGGTTCTGTTGCTGAGTTTGGTGGTGGGCGTATTTTTCCCACCCGCAATTGCGGTGGGGGCGATTTTTTACGGCGGCGCCGTTTATTGGGCGTACCACCGCGAGCGCAATAGGGCCCTCCCGCGCGGGACGGTGGACGAAGTCAGCAAGCTCCCGTACCGCCGCCGCAAGCTCGCGAACCACGCTATCGCCGCGGCGCGGGACATCGAGCGGCGGTTGTCGCTTCTACCCAAGGATATGGTTGAGCGGATGCCGCTCACGGCGGATGATGCCGGGCGCCTGGCGGCCGCGGTCGTGTATTACCTGCGCGAGGAGGCCGACGCGCGGAAGCTTGCGAAGGCGGGCGGCGGCAAAGAGGCCGAAGAGACGGCCAAGAGGGCGGCCGTGGTCGCCGAGCGGACGTTCTCGAGGGTGCAGTCCTTACAGAGTTCGCTTGCCGCGCTCGCCCTGTCAGGCGTGCACGTCGACCGCGAAATGCTCTCGGCCGGGGCCAAGGAAGCTGCGGAAGAGATCCGGATTTTGCGCCGGGCGATGGAAGAAGCGCGGGCCGAGCTTACCGCGGCGCGCGAGCGGCTTGCGCTAGAGGGTAAGTCGGACCCTTGGGAAGGCGGCGAGGGATATTAACGCCCTCGCGCGGCGTTTTCTCTTTTGCTTTTTCGCCGGCGCGCCGGCCGTCGCGTACGCCGTAGCCCGACCGCTCGGGGCCGTGAGTTGGTGCAACGGCGTGGTCGGCGCCTCGGGCGAGTTCCGCACCGTTTTCGATAACACCGAATATTCACCGGTCCGTTTGCCAAAGCCGGACGAACGGACCTATTTTTTTTCCGACCTCACGCTGTACGTCGACTTTCACGTGACGGAGGGCCTTTTGGTGCAGGCGGGCGGAAAGGTCCGCTACGATTTCGGCGACGACGCGCCGGGGGGCCCCGGGCCCCGTGCCCGCCTTCGCCTCCGGGGCACGCTCGATACCGAACATCACCACTGGACCTTCGGCCACTTCCGCGATTCGATATCGCCGCTCACGTTCGTACAACGCGACTACGACGACGAACTGGCCGGCATGCGGTATCGGCTGACGTGGGGGCCCAGCGATAGCCGCCTTTTTCTCGCGCGGACTTCCACCGTGGGGGAGGAACGGTATGAAGCTTTCGCCGGGGGAGGCCGCCTTTCGCTACGCCTTTGGGACGTTACGGAATTAGCCGCCAACCTGGGTGCCATCCACGAGGGCGGCTTCGACGCCGGTACCGGTTCGGCGCCGCCCGGCGGTCGAAAGCGCGAGGCCGGCGTCGGCTCGCTCGAGTGTGAGCAAGCGGTCTTATGGGGTCTTTACGCCGCGGGGGAAGCGGCCGTCTCGGTGGACCGCGGCGACAGGGAAGAACGTTCCCTTCGCGATAACGCCTTTTGGTTCGGCGCCGGGTGGCGCCGCGGCCCCTTTGAGGTAGGCGGCCGTTTTTACCGGGTGGGATGGGCGTTCGCGACGCCGTGGGGCGTTAGGTTCCTGCGAAATGAGGGGCGGGCAATTATTATAAGCGACTTCTACGCGTGGACGGCCCGCGGCGCGGCGACGTTCGACGTATTCGAGATCGCGAGGCTTACGTTGGCGTTCGAGGGGGGCGTAAAATATCGCAAGGAGAGTTTCGACGAACAAGATTACAATTTTAATATCGAGCTTATCAAATTCGAGGTTGACTTGTAAAAGGACGGTGAGCTTCGAAAAGGGCCGCCCCGGTGGGCGGCTTTAGTTTTAATTAATCGTTCGGTCGGCCCGCGAAGGGATTTAATCTCTGTTGAATAAAGCCGTTAGGGCCGAGACTAAGCCGGCGCGGGGCACTTCTTTTTGTTCTCGCGACGCGAGCTCCTTGACTTGGACGACGTTTCTCGCGACCTCGTCGGGCCCGACGACGACGACGAACGGGATACCCTTGGCGTCCGCGTAACTGAACTGCTTGGCGAGTTTGGCGGCGGGCTCGAGGTATACCTCGCACGTCGCGCCGGCCGCCCTTATTTCCGCGGCGACGTTCAAGGCGTCTTTCAATACGGTTTCGTCGTATACGGCCACGAGCACGGCCGCGGGTCCGCCGTCGCCCGCGCCGGCCTTATGCGCCGCGAGGAGGGTTGTTATCCGGTCCAGGCCGAAAGAAGTCCCGGTGGCGGGGAGGTCCGGGCCGCCGAGCTGCGCGATAAGGCGGTCGTAGCGGCCGCCCCCCGCCACCGAGCCGAGGCCCCCTTCCGCGACGAAGGCCTCGTAGATGGGGCCGGTGTAGTAGTCGAGGCCGCGGGCCATGTGCAAGTCGAAACTCAGGACGTCGTCGGGAACGCGGAAGTAACTTAGGTATTCGGCGAGCTTATGCATTTCGGCTACGCCTTCGCGCCCCTCTTCGTAGTCGCCGGGGAAAGCCTGAGCCGTATTAAAATAATAATCTATACGGCCCGTATTATCCGCGTCGAACAACGCGCCCATAATTTCCTCAGCCGCCGGTTCGGGTATGTCGCTCGCCGAAAGCTCGGCCTCGACGCCTTCTTTGCCGACTTTATCGAGTTTGTCCATAGCCCTCATGGCGGCGAGCTTGAGCGCGGGCGGCACGCCGGCGTAATCCATAAATGCCGATAAGATTTTGCGGTGGTTGACGCTTATGCGGTAATTTTTAAAACCCAAAGCTGCGAGCGTTTCGTGCATAACGGCGACCATCTCGGCGTCGGCTAGCATCGACGCGCTCCCGACGGAGTCGACGTCGCACTGGATGAATTCGCGAAAACGGCCTCGCTGCGGCCGCTCCGCTCGCCAGACCGGTTGGATCTGGTAGCGCTTAAAGGGTTTGGGGATGTCTTGGTTCGCGGCCATAACGCGGGCCAGCGGGACCGTGAGGTCGTAGCGCAGGCCGAGGTCGGCCTCGCCGCGCTCGCCGGCCTTACCGCGCTTCAGTATGCGGAAGATTAGGCGGTCCGCTTCGTCGCCGTACTTGCCCGTCAGGACGTCGAGGCGCTCGAGCGCCGGCGTCTCGAGCGGCGCGTAGCCGAAGCTCTCGAAGACGCGCCGGACCGTCGCGACGACGCCGTCGCGCGTGCGAATTTGCGCCGGCGAGTAATCGCGCGTTCCTTTGGGCGGTTGGGGTTTCATGGGAACCACTACGGTAAGATTTATACCGTTATAACCCGGGATTCGTTTAATTTTTTTTCTATGTTAAGGATGATATCCCTTTCTTCGATTTTTTGAGTTTCTTTGAGTTTTACCAAAGTAGCAACGCCTTTAGAGTCCGTACTCCGGTTTTCTTTAAAAACGAGGGAAAAATTCCGGCGCGACTCGAGGCACGAATAAATTCGGAATATTACGTTATTACTATTTAGACCTTTTTTAACGTTCGAAGTATCGAACTCATTAGAAATATAATCGTATAGCGAATCCTGCATCACTACGACTATTTTTTTGCCCAGTTCTTCGAACGTCTCCGCTTTGTGTAATAGTTGGACTAAAGTCGTTTTCGCGGTCATCTTCCAATTAACGCCGTAGTTATACGTGGTACGTAGTTTACCTTTAATATAATCTTCCCTCGCTTCCCAAATGCCGCTCGAACCCGTAGTATCTAGCGCTTGTATTTCTATACCTAGGAAGTCTAATACGTTACCACGTTTTAAGCTCGTTAAACAATAATCTACGCTACCGCCAGGAACCGTAATTTCGGGTACTACCCTATATTCGTTGCTCACCTTAAGGGACCGGCTTAGTTCCTTGAATACTGTATCTTTTTCTAAAAACCTGTTAGGGCATATTATCAAAGGTTCGTTTTTATAACTGATTATGCAGGAACCGATAGTTTGGTCCGGTTTACTTTTTCTAATTTTAAAGCATTTTTTGCGGGAAAAAGGACATAGGTCCCCTTTGATAGCGGTAGGCCTGAATCGGAGTTTCGTGTTTCTGCCGTAGAATTCTAAAGGTATTTTCATTAGTAGGAGCGTTTTATAGAAGCGTTTTTTGTTCGGGTATAACTTTGGATTCCCTTAACCTTTCTAAGGCGATCTTAGCGAATTCTCTGTTAGGTTCTATCCCGATACCTCTCCTACCTAATTTTTTCGCGACCACTAGCGTAGTTCCGGTCCCTAAAAAAGGATCGAGAACGATCCCGTTTTCTGGTGCGGTTGCTTTAATAGGTAAGTAGCATAATTCCTCCGGGTATACCGCGTAATGGTGATCCTTCCTCCACCTATCTTCCGGTATTATATCCCAAACGTCCCCTGGCTTAGGCCCGTTTTTATGGTACGGTAATACGTAGAAACCGTATCTTTCTAATTCTTCCGCCCGCCCCGAGAAACCCTTCTTGTCTGAGTGGGTTGTCCTTTGTTCTCCCCGAATTATCATCCGGAAATCGTGAAGTTTGCCTCTTCTTATTTTTGATAAAATCGCGTCGAGTGCTTCTAAAGCTAGTTTTTTTTCTTTTTCCGTAAGGTTTTCGCTGTTTATTATTTGCTGTCGATATTTAGAGCCCGATACGCCCGTGGGGGTATAGAGTATACCGTTTTTCGAATAAGGTTTTGGCGGTCTATTCCTTATAGCGTCTACATCGTAGTAGTAGGATTTTTTTAATACGAAATGGAATACCATTTCGTACATATTCCTCAATTTATCTTTAGCGTTGCAAGGGTTCCCTTTAATCTTGTTCCATACGACCGAATTCCTTAATATCCAACCTTCTTTTTTTAGAGCAAAAGCTACTAACCAAGGTAAGCCTACTAGGTCCTTACCTACGTATTTGTCTCCTATGTTCAACCATAACGAGCCTTGATCTTTCAATACGCGTTTGATAACTCTAAAAATCCCGATAAGGGATTCTACATATTCTTCCGGGTCCTTTTCGTTTCCTATTCCCCGCTTCGTACCGTACGCCCTTTGACCCCAGTAAGGCGGACTCGTCATACACGTGTCGATAGATTTTTCCGTTATATTCGGGATTATTTCCTCGGCGAACCCTTCTATAATAAGGGTTTCCGCCGATCCGGAATTTTTTAGCAACTTATCGATTTTTTCCTTGATTCCCATAATGCAACATCTATTTCTAACATTATATCCTTTTTAAGTAAAGCACAAAGCCGCCCTTCCGGACGGCCATAACTGCTAGGTCTTTTTCCCAGGCCATTGCTAAGAATGCAATATTTCACGGGTAAAAATATTACTACAACTGACCTTATTATTCCAATTCGCCGACGACCTTCTCCGCCGCGGCCAGCACTTCGCCCGACTTCACGAGCTCCATCGTGCGGTTGATGTCGTATTGCGTAGGCCGGTCCTCCTCCATAAAGTCGACGTATTTGCGGACGAACTCGTATACCGCTTCCGCGGCCGGGCTGCCTGTTAGCGGCCGCCGGTGGTCCATCGCCTGGCACGCCGCGATGAGCTCGATAGCGGCGATGTACCAAGCGTTGCGCAGTATTTGCTTCGTCTTGAGGGCCGTGTTCATGCCCATCGAGACGAAGTCCTCCTGGTCCGCGGCGGCGGGGATGGAGCCAATAGCCGCGGGGTGGCAGAGGACGCGGTTCTCGTTGACGAGCATGCCCGCGGTGTACTGCGTGAGCATCAGGCCGCTGAACATGCCGGCGCCGTGGATAAGGAAGGCCGGGAGCCCCTCGCTCAGGTTGGGGTTCATAAGGCGGTTGAGGCGCCGCTCGGAGAGGACGCATACCGTCGTTACCGCGGTGCCGACGAGCTCGAGGGCGAAGGCGAGCGGCGTCCCCTGGAAGTTGGCGCCCGTTAGTACGAGGTCGTCGTCGGGAAAGAAGAGCGGGTTGTCGCCGGCGCCGTTGAATTCGATCTCGAACATCTGCTGCGCCCAATCGAAGGCGTCCTTAGCCGAGCCGACGACCTGGGGCGTGGAGCGGAGGCTGTACGCGTTTTGTATTTTCTTCTTGCCAATCTTCCCGGGTACTAGCATCTCGGAGCCGTCGACCAGGCGCCGGACATTGCTCGCGCACTTGACGGCGCCCGGGTACCCGCGCGCCTTGTGGAGACGTTCGTCGAGGCACAACGCGTTTATGTTGAGGACTTCGAACGTGATGCCGGCGACGACCTCTTGCGTCCTAAGCCAACGGTAGGCGTCGTGGATCTCGAGTGCGCCCATGCCGGCGATCACGTTCGAGCCGTTGATGGTGGCGAGGCCGTCGCGGGCCGCGAAGACGATGGTGGAGACGCCCGCGGCGTCCATGGCTTCCTTGCCCCCCATACGTTTGCCTTTATAGAAAGCCTCGCCTTCCCCGATGAGCACGAGCGCCACCTGGCTCATGGGCGAGAGGTCGCCCGAGGCGCCCACCGAGCCGTGCTGGAAGACGACGGGCGTTACGCCCTTGTTCAACATTTCCACGAGCGTTTCTACGACCACCGGCCTCAGGCCGGAGAGGCCTACGCAGTGGCAGTTTACGCGCGTCGCCATCGCGGCGCGTACGTCGTCGACGTCGCACGGCTCGCCGCAACCGGCGGAGTGCGAGTAGACGAGGTAGCGCTGGAACTCCTGCGTTTGCTCGGGCGTGAGGACGACTTCCGAGAGTTCGCCGATACCCGTGGTTACGCCGTACATGACCTCCCGTTTTTGGACTTTATCGTCCAGCATGGCCCGGCATTTTCGAATTCGTTCCCACGCGTCGTCGGCCACTTCGACCGGTTCATTTTCGCGGGCGATCTTTACCAGGTTCTCGAGCGTGAGTGATTTTCCGTCGAGTTTAACCGCCATCGATAAGCCTCCTTGAACGGTCGTCGGGCCGCGGCGTCAACGCCCATGGTCGAGTTTTTTTGTAAGCGCATAAAAATTTTTCAGGTTGCCTTCCAACGGTAATTTTTACCGGCGTTCGCCCAAAGTCGCTCGGGCGCGGTTCAGACAACTTGAAATTAATATTTTTAATATTAACACCTACGCGCGCCCCAAGCAAGATTTTATTAAACCCTGGGCCCAATCGCCTCGGTCCTATCTCGCGGTGGGGCAATAGGTTTTAACTTTTTTCCGATTATGTTATTATCGGTCGCGGCTGAGGGCGAAATTTTTTAACGTGGCTTCACGCGTTTTCGGGGCGGGAGTGTGGGAGGGTTTCGCGAAAGGAGGCCTTCATGGCGGTCGACCGTACGATGTTTGAACGGCGCATGTGGTCCGCGGTGCCTGAAATTAAGGTCCTTCTGAAGGGGGCGCCCACTTTCGAAACCGCGCGGACCGCGATTTTCGATTACCTCGAAACTCGCAAGAGAGAAATCCGGGCCGAGGAAGTCGACATCCCGAGTTGGGAGTGGGAAGTCGTCGACGATTGTATCGACGTCCTGAAGAATATTTTTTCCGCCTATTATGAAAAGGCCGCGAAGTTTAGCGCCTTACGGGCGCTTTGGCAATTGGCGCGCGGGAAGTACTCGGATAAAAGGAAGCCGTTGTCGCCGGGGTTTTTCGAAGAGTTCCGCCACCTTTTCCTCGGCTTAGCCGGCAGGTCGCCCATATACGAGGGGCTGGCGTTGCCGACCTACGTCGACGTGGACGGCCGCGAGGCCGCGCTCGCGCGTTCGCGCAGCCTCGACCAACTCGCGGCGCGATTGCAAAAAGGCCTCGCCCGGTACCCCTCCGGCCTCGAAGAGGATTTGGTGAGGGAACGGCGTCGCAACGCGGCCAGGATAAAAAAACTTTTGGCCGCCACGGAGGACGAATGGCTCGATTGGCATTGGCAATTCGATAACGTCATAAAAGACGGTAAAACCTTACGGGAAATTGTTTCGCTTTCGCGCGACGAGGCGAAGGCCGTCGACCTCGCTACGAGAAAGGGCGTCCCCTTCGGCATTACGCCTTATTACGCGTCGCTTATGCGCCGCCGCTTATCGCGGTCCCGCGTTCACGCCACCCGGGCGCAAGTGATTCCGCCGCTCGGGTACGTCCAAAAGATGGTCAGGTTTCGCGGCACCCGCGAGTTCGAGTGCGACTTTATGCTCGAGCGCGATACGTCGCCCGTGGACCTCGTGACGAGGCGTTATCCCACAATCGCGATCCTGAAGCCGTACAGCGGCTGTTTCCAGGTTTGCGTCTACTGCCAGCGCAACTGGGAGATTAACGGTACGTTCGGCGGTGGGGTCGCGGCGCCCAAAAGAAAGCTCGACGCCGCGCTCGACTGGCTCGAGGCCACGCCCGCCGTCAACGAGGTCCTGGTTACCGGCGGCGACCCGCTCGCGCTCACCGACGAAGACATCGAGTACATAATGGACCGCCTGGCGGCGACGCCGTCCGTAGAACGGGTGCGGCTCGGGACGCGCGCGCTCGTCGTCGCGCCGATGAGGATTACGCAGGACCTCGCCGACCTCGTCGCCCGTTACAACGAGCCCGGCCGCTGCGAGGTAGTCGTCGTAACGCACTTCGAACATTCCGCGGAGGTCACGCCCGAGGCCGCGCGCGCCGTGCGGCGGCTGAGGGATAGGGGCATTTCCGTTTACAACCAGGCCGTCTTCACGTACGCCAACTGCCGCCGCTTCGAGATGTGCAAACTCAGGCTCGAGCTGCGGCGCGTCGGCGTGGACCCGTACTACCTCTTCAACGCCAAGGCGAAGGAGGAGCTGGACATCTACCGCGTGCCGCTGGCCCGTCTGCAACAGGAGCGCAAAGAGGAGGCGCGGCTCCAGTCCGGCGTCGTCCGGACCGACGCGCCCGTGTACAACATCCCCCGCCTCGGCAAACACAACGTCATCGCCTGGCAGCACCACCGCGTCATCGCCGTTCTTCCGGACGGCCGCCGCATGTACGAGTTCCAGCCTTGGGAGAAAAACATATCCCCGGCCGACGTCTTCATCGAGGCCGACGTGTCCATCTACGACTTCCTCCAGTACCTGAAGAGCCGCGGCGAGAACGTGGGCGAGTACAAGACGATCTGGTATTATTTTTAAGCTTCGACCCGCTCCTATTCGCGTCTACGTATATAATGGTGCCGCCTGGTCCCGCGCCGACCGTTGAACGGTTTTCTAGACTGACGCTTAGAAAAAAATAAAGCCGCCCCGCGGGGCGGCCTTTTTCTTTATATAAAACCCCTTAGAACCTCACCTGGAACTGGGCCGAGATTTTGTCGTTGTCTATTTTTTCGCCCTCTTCTATGAAATGTTGGTAGTTGGCCATGAGCTTCGCGTGGTGGCCCGGGTCGAAGTGCAGGTTCAGGCCGCCGGTCACCGCCCGGAACGCGCCGCCGCCCGTTTGGAGGTCGGCGTCGTAGCTCTCCCACCGGCCGCACGGCTCGACGATTTGGAGCCAAGGCCAGGGTAGCGGTTCCTTGTAGCCGGCCTGGACGTAGTAACCCGTTTCCGACTCCTCGTACGTGGCGCCGTAGGGCCGCTCGTACGTCGCCTTGCGGCGAAGCGCTTCCGTTTGGAACGTGACGCGCTCGCGCTCGAGGGCGAGGCACGCGCCGTAACGCCTGCCGTCGGCCGTCCCCCAACGCTCGAGCGGGTTCGCCGGGTTGTAGAAAGCGGGCTTGCCGAGGTAGTAGTAAGCTTCGACTACAAATCCCTCGGCCTTCTCCCAAGGGAACGGGTTGCCGGAGAGGCGGACCGCGACATCTTTGGAGTTGTTCTCGTCGGCGCGGTTCGGCCCCGAGCCGTTGACGCCGGCGACGGCCAGCGCTCCCCAGTAGGGTTTGCCCTCGGCGCTAATTTTATATTCGACCTGCGCGCCCACGTCCCGGCCGAGGGGCGGCGCGATATTCGCCGAGGCGAGGGAGCGGTCTATTAACAGTAGCTTGGAGGTCGACGTGTAAGACTCGCGGCTGAAGGGGACGAGGAATTGGCCGGCGCGTATTTCCGTACGCGGTATGATTTTGAGGGTACCGTAGGCGTCCATGAGGGCCGGCGAACAAGCTACGTCGAAGTAGATGCGGTACCCGGCGTATTTAAAGACGTCGCCCGCGAAGATGAGGCTCGCGGAGCGACAGCTGAAACTGCTCCTCGCGGCCGGTTGGTCGGGGATGTCCTCGCCTTGTTGATAGGTGTAGCGGCCTATGGCGTAGCCGGAGAGTACGAGGTTGCCGTGGGTCGATTTGACCACTTCGTAGTCCGCGCGGGCGGCGCCGGCCAAGAGGAACGATAATATTCCGGGAAAATAAAAACGTATTCTTTTCGCCATCCCGTTGACCTTTACTAAATCGTCCAGAGCAACGTCATCAACGCGCATATCGCGGTGATGACGACAGAGACGACCACCGTCTTCCGGAGGACGTTACCCTCCTCGCCTATGGCGTCGATGATGGCCGCGGCGTTCTGCAGCTTGGCCGGGCTGATGACCGAGGCCAGGCCGCCGCCGATGCCGGAAGCCGCGGCCCAGATTAACCCCACGGTCCTGATTTTACCCTCCACCGCGGCGGTGTCGAGGTGAAGTTGCGTGAGCATCGCGATGGACGAGGTCTCGGACCCGGTAATAAAGCCACCCAAAAGACCTAAGAAGGGGGACACGAGGCCGTAGAGGTCGCGGAAGGTGGCGGCCGCGGCGTGGGCGATGACAAATACCATATTCCGGCCCGGCACGGGTAACGTCCATCCCTCGGCACCCGCGACCTTGCCGGAGTGGTTTATGACGTAGGCGACCGCGAAGTATACGGCCGCGGCCACCGCGGGCCGCCACGCGCGGCGAGCCCACTTGCGCGTCGCCTGGGCGAACTCCCGGCGGGTCGGTTTCAAAAATGGCAGCGCGAGGAAGGTCGTTACCGTAACCCAGAAATAAGCCTGCCAGAAGAGCCGGACGGCGATGGGCGCGCCCGGGATAATCTCCACGGGCATCGCGAGCTTTTTGAAGAGGAGGTCGAAGAACGGGAGGCTGGGGGTATTGATGAGGGCCGCGGCGACAACCAGCATCAGCCAGGGTGAAACCGCGGCGGCGAGGGACATACGGGCCCGGGCGGCGGCGTCTGCTTCGCTCGGCGCGCCCTTATCGTAGAACTTGCCTCCCCGTACCGCGACGTACGCCGCCATCACGGCGACGACCGCGGCGCCCGCGCCCACCCCCGTGAGCGTGGTCGCGCCTATGCGGTTCATCCCGATGGCGACGAAGCCGGCGGTTAGGCCCGCCAATATCGTCGGTATTGCGCCCCGCAACATCAGCTTAAACCGGCCTACGAGGTACAACATGCCGAACGCGATGGCCGTCGAAATGACCGGCATGTAACACGCGAAAAACCGCCCCGCCTCGTTGGGCTCCAAGCCGGTGAAGGAGCCGAAGACGACTACGGGGATGCCGAGCAAGGCGTAGGTGCACAGGGCGTCGTAGCCTATGGCCGGCAGCGCGATCGCGACGAAGGAAGAATAACCCAGCGCTATCATGATCGGCGGCAGGATCGAAACCGGCGTGGCGCCCAGCGCGGTGAGAAGGGTACCGAAACCTACGTTGATGATGAGGATTTGCGCGACGCGGTCGCCGCGCGCGATGCCCTTCAACGTCGCGACGAGCCGCGCCACGGCGCCGCACTCCAACATTACGCCCATTTGAAAGAGCGAGGCCGCGACCATGAGCGTGATCGGTAACGACTCAATTATCCCCGCGGCGCTCGCTACCAGGCAGACGCGGGGCGAAGTTTTGAAAAGAAAAATCGCGACCGCCAAGGTGAAGAACCAACCTATGACGCCCGCGGTGTCCGCGGCCTTTTTCAGGAACGCGATTAGGACGAAAATAACGATTACAGGCGACACCGCGAGAAGGACGGCGAGCCACGACATCGGCGCAGGACCTCCGGGAAGATAAAATTTTTTAAAACTAACACGGCCGGGCCAACTAGGCAAGGTAAATAACGTGGCTACGTACGTTGCCACGCTGGATTTATATCGAGGCCGTTGCCCGCGACGTCGTCGGCGGCCGAGGCCGTAACGGCATCGGAATCTTTCCTCAAAGAATGAAGCCGCCCTAACGGGCGGCGCGCGCTAAGCGGGCGGGCGCGTTATTCGAATTCGTATTTTGCGAAGATGTTGCGGAAAGTTTGGCCGGCGAGTTGCGGGTTTTCCTTAAGGCGGCGAGTAGAGTAGGGGTACCAGGCGGTCCCGAAGGGGACGTATATGCGGAGTTTGTGGCCCTGCGCGACGATGATGTCGCGGAGTTTGGCGTCGACGCCGAGGAGCATCTGGAATTCGTACTGGTCGCGCTTAAGGCCGAACTTGTGGACGGCTCGCAACCCTTCCCAGACCATCTTCTCGTCGTGGGTCGCGATGCCGACGTAGCAGTCGCCGCCGAGGAGGACGTCGAGCAGTAAGGCGAAATTGGCGTTTATAATAAACTTGTCCTTAAACGCGATTTCCCGCGGCTCGACGTAGATGCCCTTGCACAAGCGCAGGTTGGCCTTCGCCGCGGCGAGCCCTACGCAATCGGCCAGGCTCCGCCGCAAGTACGATTGTATGACGGTGCCGACGTTGCCGTACTCCTCGCGGAGCGAGTAATATATATCCAGCGTATCCCGGGTACAAGAAGAGTCCTCCATGTCGATACGGACGAAGTCGTCGTAACGTTTGGCCTCGGTACAGATGGCGGCGATATTTTCCCGGCAGAATCCTTTATCTATTTTCAACCCGAACATGGTCGGTTTGAGCGAGACGTTGGAGTCGAGTTTTTCCGCGTCGATGGCGGCGAGGACCTCCTTATAAGCTTCGACCGCGGCGAACGCTTCCTCGCGGTCGTCGACCTCTTCGCCCAGGACGTCTATCGTGGCGCAGATTCCGCGTTTATTTAAAGCTTTGGCGACGCGGACGGCGTCTTCCAGCTTGTCGCCGGCGATGTAGCGGTTTGCAAAGTGACGGACCAACGGCTTCGGAACGAGCGGCAGCGTCGCGACGACGGCTTTGTTCATCAAGCTCATCCGTGATTCCTCCTGCGACGGCGAAATGAGCGAAAGCTAGGGCGGTAGTGCGCGGCGCCCCGGCCATTAATATTCGAATTTAATATAGCTCACCGGGGGGTAATTGTAAAGGCCCGACGCGCCTCGAGCGCCGTCGGGC
>CAZWAM010000037.1:0-4441 GCA_964631855.1 uncultured bacterium
CGGCGGCGACGCCGGCAACCCGGGGCCGCCCGCGCCCGGCGCCGGCGGCGACGTCGAGCGCGACGAGGAAGCTGAGTCGTTCGCAGGCGGCGAAGAGGTCGTTGCCGGGGAGGAGGGGAGTGAAGGTGGTGCCGGGGAAGAGGGCGAGGCCGAGGCGCCGACGGTGCGCGACCTCGTCGTGTCCGACGTCGTGGACGAGAGCCGCAAGTATCGCATTAAGTTCAGTCCCGACTACTTGAGCACGACTTTTTCGTATACGACCGGCGGCGTTTTGACGAACTATACGGTGTTCGGTTTAAGCGACATCCTCGGCAGCCACCGCATAGACGTGCTCGCCGACCTCACGAGCATCGGGTCCTTGCACGACGTCGACGTCGCCCTGGATTACTACTACCTGACGCGGCGAACGTCGTATATCTTCTCGGCCATAACCTGGCAGGACTATTATATCGCGCGGAGCATCGCCTTCGACCAGCGCGTTTCCGGTGGGTCCGTAATTGCCTCCTATCCGCTGGATATGAGGAACCGCGTGGACGGCGGCGTATACGGCTACGACCGGCGGCGTAGGTACTTTTACGACCCGGAGGAGAAGCCCATACCGCTCCAGGGCGATAACATGCTCGGCGTCGTCGGGAGCTTCGGCCGCGATACGGCGCAGTGGGGCTATTACCATCCCACCGCGGGTATGCGTATGGCGTACACGGTTCGCCAGACCGTGCCGGCGACGTCGTCGTCGTTATCCTACACCGAGCAGATCCTCGACGCCCGCCGCTATATCCGGATTTCGCGGCGGATAAGCCTCGCGTTCCGGGCCGTGGGGGGCGCGGGCCTCGGGCGCGACCCGGAGAACTTTTTCCTCGGCGGCGGGTCGACGCTGCGCGGCTATCGATATTCTGAGCTTTACGGCTCGCGCTTCGGCCTGGGCAACTTCGAGCTCCGCTTCCCGCTTTTGGATTTCCTCGTGTGGCCCATCGAGGGCTTCGTCATCGGCGGCTTCCGCGGCCTGTTCTTCGTGGACATCGGCTCGGCGTGGGGCCACTACGACGACACCTCTCCCTATCCGGACGACTGGCAGTGGTACACCAACGACGAAGACCTCGAGTACGACCACTTCACCTTCGCGACGAAGGAGGGCGGCTGGCACCTGGTACACGGCAAGATGTCTTTCGGGACGGGGATCAGGTGGTGGTTCGGTTACTTCGACGTGAAGTTGGATTGGGGGTGGCGGACCAACCTCCGCGACGTCGAGACGCCGCCGCGTTTCTCCTTCACGTTGGGTTACGATTTCTAGTGGCAGTCGCCGGGGCCTTTATAACGGTCGAACGCGAACGCTGCGACCTGTGCGGTGCCTGCGTCGCGGTGTGCGCGCCGCTCGCGCTCCGAATTGCGGGCGTGTCTCTCGCCTACGACGGCGCGGCGTGCACCGCCTGCGGCGATTGCGTTATCACTTGCCCGGTGGAGGCGTTGGCCGCCTCGGCGTGAGCCGGCCTTGGCGGCGACGGGAATTGATTTAGGGTTGCCGCGGCGACCCCTTTTTAGTAGAATAACGCTGGCTTAGTAGGAGAGGTGCCGGAGCGGTTGAACGGGGCGGTCTCGAAAACCGTTGTGCCCTTTGGGTACCGTGGGTTCGAATCCCACCCTCTCCGAATATTTCGCGGTATTCCCGATGGCGTTTCGAGCCGATAGGATAAGGTTATTCGTCGCCGGCTTGGTGGCCAGGCCGAGGCTCGACGGGTACGCCTCGAGCCGGCGCGTTCGCCTCGAGCCGCGCCAGGAGCGCTTCTTCGACCAGCCCTTTATGTGCCTCGTCGAGAACGCGGGCGTTCTGGTGCCGGTAACGGTGGGCCTTTGCGAGGAGTGGGACGCCGCCGCGGCGCGGGGCGAGCGGGCCGCGGTGGAGACGGACGCGCTCGCGCTGAGGAACTGAACGTAAGGCCCGGCGGAGAAGTGTCCGTGCGGCTTAAGGCGCAAGTCCGGACGTCGTACTTATATACGATAGCTGTTATGTCCCGTCTCGGCCCGGGCCCCGCGGGCGTAGCGTTTTTTGAGGAGAAATGCCCAACCGCGCGAGCGACTGGTTAACGCAAGGCGAACGTGACTTGGCCCAAGCACGCCATTCACACGTCGGCGGTTTTTACGAGTGGGCGTGTTTCGCGGCGCAACAGTCCGCGGAAAAAGCAGCCAAGGCGTTGTTATACGCGCTTAACGCGTCGGCCCGCGGCCACTCGACGTCGGGTATGTTGGAGAGGCTGCCGACGGACGTCGCCGTACCGCGGGATATAATACTGGCGGCTTCGAAGCTGGACAAGTACTATACGGTCACGAGATACCAGAACGGTTTCGAGTCGGGGCCGCCGGCCGAGCATTTTCTGGCGGAGGAAGCGGAGGAGGCTATAGCCTTTGCGGAGAAAGTCCTCGCGTTTTGCAGAAGTAATTTACCTGGATAACGAGGCCGCGGTCGCGGCGTTGCGGGAGGGCGCGGCGGAACTGCTGGCCTCCGACGCCAACGTGACCCGGGTCTACCTGTTCGGTTCTTTGGCCGACGGCACGGCTACCCCTGAGAGCGACGCCGATATTTTAGTAGTCGTACGCCGGGCGGGGGGGCGCTTCTTCGACCGCGGCGACGCGTACCGGGAGCATTTCGCTCGAGCGGACGTCGGCGTGGGTTTGGAGATCTTCGTTTATACGGAACGTGAGGTCGATAGGATGTTGGCCGCGGGGAACGACTTCATCGCCGCGGCTTTGACGGGGGCTTTGACGTTAGCCGAACGTGAATAACGTGAGCGCAAAACTCGGGGCGGAGAGGTGTCCGAGCGGCTTAAGGAGCACGCCTGGAGAGCGTGTGGGCCCGTTGGGCCTCGTGGGTTCGAATCCCACCCTCTCCGCCATTTGCGTTGGGGCCCTTTTGAGGGCCTTTACCTTAGCGGGAGGTAGAGATGGCTAAGGCCAAGAAATCGTGGCGCGAGAAGTTGGCCGACGACAAGGACCTACCCAAGGTTATAAAAATCGACGAGCGGATGAGCAAGCGCTGGGGAACCGGGACCTGCGTCATCCCGGCGCCGCGCGAGGTTGACGAACTGATGCGCAAGGTCCCCCGCGGCAAGCTCACCACGATAAACGACGTCCGCGCGGCGCTCGCCCGCCGGCACGGCGCGACGATCGGTTGACCCATTACGACCGGGATCTTCGCGAAGATCTCAGCGTACGCCGCGGAGGAGGAGGCCGCGGAAGGCCGGAAGCGAATAACGCCGTGGTGGCGGACGCTAAAGGTCGGCGGCGCCCTCAACGAAAAATACCTGGGGGGCGCGGAGGCGCAAAAGAGGCGTTTGGAAGAGGAGGGCCACGCCGTCGTCGCCAAGGGCAAAAAATACGTCGTCGCCGACTTCGAGAAGTACCTCGCGAAATTGTAAGTGGGCGGCGGCGGAAGGGGGCGGACGTGCCCGTAACCTGTAAGGTCCGCATAACCGCGGACCTTCGTTTCTATTGAACGTGGACGCGGCTCAGATGCAAAAGATCGCGGCCGACGCGAAGGTGCTCGTCGCCTCCCTCGTCGACGAAAATCCGGGAGTTATCGCCGCGTACAGCGACGGGTCTTTCGCCCGCGGCGATATGGTCCGCGGCTCGGACGTGGATATTGGCCTTATCGTCGCCGGCGCTCCCGCCGAGCACAAAATACGTCGCAGGATAATCGACGGCGTCCTCTTTGAGTGGGGCTTTTTCGATAAAAAACATTACGAGGACGTCGAGTCGATTCTCGGTAACGCCGGCTTCGTCCACGACCTCGTATCTGCTAAAATTTGGTACGACCCGGCTAGGTTCCTAACGCGCATACGAGGCAAACTCAGACGAGAGTATTCGAAACCTTCTTTTATAAAACGACGAGCCGCAAACCAGTTAAAGATCGCAGAAGGTAAATTTGAAGAATTTAAAAATGCCCGCGAGGAAGACGGGCGCCACGCTTCTCTCGCTAAATTATTTCCGGTAATCAGGCATCTCTTCGCGATTCCGTCCGCCGTTAGGAATAAACCCGTAACCCACGGCCGCGCTTATCTTTATTGCAGGGCGGATTCCCAAAAGCTCGGCGTACCCGGCTATCCCGATTCCGTGATCGAAATTTTAGGGTCCGGCGATTTTACAACAGAACAAGTCGAGGGTTTATTGGGCGCGGCTTGTAGTGCGTTCGATTCGAGCGGCCTGCCAAGCCACGAGATTCGGGCGTACCAAGCCCATCTGGAAATAGTCCGCTATATGTTGGAAATCGGCGAGGCCGCGGCCGCGGCGTGGCCGTTGTTCTTTTGGACCGTCGGCTCTTTGAACGAGGTGAAGCGTGAAGGCTTGGCCGACGCCGCGCGAATAATGGAGACGTCTTTTTCGCCGATATGGGATGAGCTGAGATTATTTAAAGGGGAAGATATAAAGGCGAGGGCCGTACCTATTGATA
>CAZWAM010000037.1:4541-20784 GCA_964631855.1 uncultured bacterium
GCCACCGCGTACGCCTCGGCGTCGTTGTTGAAGTAGGCGTACACTTTCCGGCACGCGAGCTTTTGCATCGTTTGCGCGTATTCGTCGAGCGTCGCTCCGGCGTAGCGGGTTGAATAACTCTCGCCGTGGAACCGAAAATACGCCACGTCGCGCGTTACGACGACGTCATCCGGTAGCCCCAAGCCGGAGACGACGCAGAACGCCGCGCCGTGTTCCCTCAGCAAATCGTAGACCTTCTCGTCCCACCAACTTTTGTGTCTGAACTCTACGGCGTTATCGCGGCCGCGGTCCAGCGCGCGGAGGAATTTTTTCAAAAGCCCGAGGTTGTCGTCGGTGCACCTAAGTGACGGCGGTAGCTGGAACAGGTGGCATCCGCCTTTTTCTTTTAGTAGCGCGGTTAAGCCGTAGAAATCTTTGACCCACTTCTCGACGTTCACGATTTTTTTGACGTGGGTGATCGTCCGCGGCGCCTTCAACGTAAATTTGAAATCCTGGGGCGCGCGCTCGTACCAACCGGTCATGGTCTTCTCGCTCGGCCACCGGTAAAACGAATAGTTGACTTCGACGGTGTTGAACGCCTTTACGTAAAAATCGAACCAACCCTTCTTCGGCAGGCCTTCCGGGTAGAACCTACCCTTCCAATGGTCGTAGTTCCAGCCGGAGGTGCCGACTAAGTATTCCTTTTTCATTTTACCCTCGCCATTATTTCGAGTACTTCTTCGTCGGGGACGTCGTACCAATTTTCATAAACTTGGGCCACCGCGTAAAAGAACGCCGGCGTCTCCAGGACGACTAGTTCGTCGGCCATTTTCGCGAGCTCTTCCGCGACCTCCGCACCCGCCACCGGCACGGCGACGATTATTTCTTCGGCCTTTGCCTTCCGGCACAGCGCGACGGCCGCCCGCATCGTGGAGCCCATGGCGAGGCCGTCGTCGACTAGTATGACGGTCCGCCCCGCTATGTCCGGCAGCGGCCGCCCTTTTCGCAATACCTTGATTCTCCTTCCGATTTCTTCTATTTGGGTTCTTATAATTCTTTCGACGGTTTCCCGACGAAGTCGTCTTGTAGCGTCGTCGAAGAGAAAGGTGCTGCCGTCTTCGGCCACGGCCCCGAACCCGGCTTCCGGATTGTCGGGGTAGGGTAGTTTTCTCGATATGAGCAGCGAGAGGTCCGCGCCCAGAAGTTGGGCCACCTGGTAGGCAACCTCGGCGCCCCCGCGCGGAATCGCCAAGACCAGGACGCCCCTATTCTTGTATTTCGCGAGCGCGTGAGCCAGCTTTATTCCGGCATCTCTTCGGTCCTTAAACATGTGCCGCCGTCGCTTTTATATGTTAAATTATATACCATAAATAAGGGCGGCGTCGGCCTTTTTTTGGGTCGTGCCCTTTTCGAGTCGACCGGGCACGCGGGTCGAAATTTCGCACGAGATGGCACGCCGCCGGCGAATAGTATGAGAGCCCAAAGCCCCTTCGACGGTTATGAATTTCCGATAAAGCTCGTCCTCGCCGACTTGGACGGCACCGTCACCGCGGACGAGCTCAAGGCCTTTGACTGCGAGAGCCTTGCCGTCTTAAGGCGCTACAACGAGCGCTCGCGCCGCGAGCGGGATTACGCGCCGATATCGCTCGTGACCGGCCGGCCGCACTCGTACCTCGAGGCGTTCGCGCGCTTCATCGCGACGCCGCTCCCGTCGCTCTTCGAGTCCGGCTGCGGCATCCACCTCCCCCGAAAGCCGCTCGGCCACGAATACGTCTTCCACCCGGCGCTGGCGGCGGAGGGGGTCGCCGAGGCGGTGGCGCGGTTCCGGGCCTGGGCCGAGGAGGAACTCGTGGCGAAGCGCGGCGCCGGCGTCATACTCGGCAAGCGATACGCGACGAGCCTCGCCGCGGGCGATTGTTGCCCGGTGGAGGAGCTACTCGACGTTACGCGTAACATGCCCGCCGAGCTGGCGCGTTATTTTTTCGTTACGCGCTCCGTGGGCGTCGTAGACGTCACGCCGCTGCCGTTGAATAAGGGTGTGGGTTTCGATTGGCTGTTGCAGTACTGTCGGGGCGAGCTCGGCCTCGACGTCGCCGCCGCCAACGTCGCGGGCGTCGGCGACTCGTTCAACGACTTGCCCTTCCTCGAGAGGGTGGGCGTATCGTGCGGGGTTGCGAACGCCGCGCCGGCCGTGCGCGACGCCGTCGATTACGTTACGCGAGAGCCGACGGCGGCGGGGGTCGCCGACGTCGTAGAGCGGGCCGCGGCGTTGAACCGGCGCCTGGGATATCGGTGATACCGTGGGCAAGGTCCGAAAGCTGGACGAGAATATGGTAGGGCTCATCGCCGCGGGCGAGGTGGTGGAAGGGCCGTGGTCCGTCGTCAAGGAGCTAATGGAGAACGGCCTGGACGCCGGCGCGCGGCGCATCGACGTTTCCGTGGAGGGCGGCGGTTTCAAAGAGATAAAGGTGACGGACGACGGCTGCGGCATGGACGCCGACGACCTCGCGTTGGCCTTCGAGCGCTACGCGACGAGCAAGGTCGCCCGGCCCGAGGATTTGTCTGCCGTCGCGACGTTGGGTTTTCGCGGCGAGGCCCTGCCCGCCATCGCGGCCGTCTCGCGCGTGACGGCTTTTACCCGGGCCGAGGGCGAGCCGACGGGGTTTAAGGCCTTGGCCGCGGGCGGCGACGTCGTCGTCTCGCGGGAGGGGGCGCCGTTGGGGACGACGGTGGCCGTCCGCGAACTTTTCTACAACGTCCCGGCGCGGCGAAAGTTCGCGGGCAAGCCGACGAGCGAATGGCGACGGGCGGCGGAAGTCTTCAAGCGCCTCGCGCTCGCGCAACTCGGGCCGACGTTCTCGCTCAGCAAGGACCGCCGCCTCCAGTACACCGCTTCGGGCAACGCGGCCGCGCGCCAGCGTATCGGCGAGATCCTCGGATGGGAGCTTATGGAACAACTGGTTCCGGTCGTGATAGAAAAAGATGAATTTTCGCTGGAGGCGTACCTCTCGCCGGCCTCGCTCTCTTACGGGACAACCGGCAATATATACACCGTCGTGAACGGCCGCCCCGCGCGGGGCAAGCCGGTATTCAAGGCCGTCATGTCGGCCTACGAGGGGCGGTTGGAACGCGCGCGGTATCCGCTCGTCGTATTGTACCTCAATTTGCCGGAGGGGGAGGTCGACGTCAACGTTCATCCCCGCAAAGAGGAGGTGCGTTTCGCGGACGAGAACGGCGTGTTCGAGTTCGTGAGCGCGGCGTTGCGTGAGGGGTTGGCGCGCGCCGGCGTCGCGGTAACCGCGGCGTCTTTTGAAGTGCGGGCGAAGACGCCCCCCGCCCACGCCGGGGAGGTGACCGCGGGCGTAAGGGAAACGGTCCAGCGTTACTTGAGAAGCCACGGCTTGTGGCCGGAGGCCGCGGCGGACCGTCTCGGCTCGCGCCGCCCGGAGGAAACGTCAAAGCCGCCGTCGCCGACTTTCGCCCCCGCGGGCCGCGCGCGCGGCGACGAGGGAGTTGAAGTTCTGGGCCAATTAGATAATACTTATATAATCGTGCGACGAGGCCGCGACCTGGTTGTCGTAGGCCAACATACCGCCCACGAGCGGGTTCTTTACGAGCGGCTCAGCCGCGCCGGCGGCGCCGAAGGGTGTCAAAGGCTCCTTATACCCGTTACGGTTACCCTCGCGCCCGCGGCCGCGGCGGACCTGCGAGCGTGCCTTCAAACGCTGAACGACCTCGGCTTCGAGATAGCGGATTTCGGCGGCGGCGCCTTCGTCGCTCGAGGCCACCCGAATGACGTACGCGTGAGCGATATGGGAATATTTTTGGGACAAGTGGTGGAAGATTTCGTCGACGAGGGGCGGCCTACCGCGGCCGCCAGGCGGCGGGAGGCGGTGCTCAAGGGCGTCGCCTGCCACGGCGCGGTTAAGGCCGGCGAGCGCCTCGAGCCCGCGGAGATGGCGGCCTTGGTCGGTGACCTCCTTGCCTCGGCGACGCCGGACGTTTGCCCCCACGGGCGCCCCACGATGGTCAATTTGGCGGCGAAGGAGCTGGAGCGCCTGTTCCGAAGGTGAAGGCGAAGCGCGTGAAAAAGCCGCGGCCGAGCCGCGGCTTTTTTATAAAACCCGCGATCGGTGTTTAGCTCGGTTGCTTTGCCGGCGGAGGAGCTCGTTTGCGAGTTGCAGGTAAGCTCGCGCCCCGGCCGACCGGCCGTCTACGAAGATGGCCGGCTTCCCCCGGGCGGGGGCTTCGGCGAGCGCGACGCTCCGCGGTATGACGGTCTTGAATACGAGTTTGCCGAAACGGCGGCGAAGGGCTTCTTCCACCTCGTGCGCGAGGTTGGTCCGGTCGTCATACATCGTCAGCAAGAACCCCTCTATTTCGAGGTCGGGGTTGACGCTCAGGCGGACCGTTTTCACCAGTCGTATGAATTGCTCGAAGGCGTTGTAAGAATAGAATTCCGCCTGGACGGGGATGAGCACGGAATCGGCCGCGACGAGCGCGCTCACGGTTAGATGGCTCATACTCGGCGGCGAATCCATAACTATGAATTGGTAGTCGTCGTCGAGCTCCTCGAGCGAGCGGGCGAGCGAGGTCCGGTTAATAGAGGCGCGCGTTATTTCCTCTTCCGCGTTATTCGACCAGATGTTGCTCGGTATGACGGCGAGGTACGGTACTTCCGTCCGGTGGACGCTTCCCGCCGGCGGGAAATTTCGCATGAATATCTCGTATACGCCGCGGTAAAGTAGCTCTTGGTTAAAATCTAAAGCTACGCTCGCGCATCCCTGTGGGTCGAGGTCCACGAGTAGCGTCTCCTTCTCGCCCAGGGCGAGCGAAGCAGCCAGGTTTACGGCGGTGGTTGTTTTCCCGACGCCACCCTTTTGGCTGGCTACCGCGATTTTGTAAGCCATCTTAAACGGGTTCGGGGCGTCCCCTCTTATTTACGCGGGCGGTTTTCCCTCGCTGGCCCGCCTTAAGGCCTCGTTTAAAATAACGTCCGAGCGGGCGAGCTTACGCTGGAGGTCGTCGAGACGGTCGCTGGTGGATTTGAGGTTTGCCATCTTGGTCTCGACGTCTTTGGCCAGGAAGCTGATTTGGGCGAGCTTTTCCGCTACGGCGTCGACGCGTTTTTCCTGGTTGCGGAGGTCGGCGAGTTTATCTTCGAATGCGGCCACGGTCCGGTTTGTCTGTTCAAACCGGCCTTCCATCTTTTCCAGGTCCGCGCGCTTGGCGACGATTTCACGCGAGGCGACGGCGACGTCTTTGCGGATTTCGGAAAGCTCGTCTATTCGCCCTTTGATTTCGTTTATGGCCTCGGCCTCTCTCTTGAGTTCCGTCATGCCCTCGCGCACTAGGTCGTAATAAGATTTGAGGTCGCGGATTTCGCGTTCCACGGCAACTACTTCATCCCGCCGTTGGCCGACGACGCGGAGGCGTTCCTCGAGGTCTTCGGCGAGCATCGAGAGCGCGTTGACGCGTTCGTCGACCGCGACGATGTCCTGGCTCCGCTGCTCGACGAGCGAGGCCTTTCGCGACGCGTCTTGCGAGCCTTCGAGAATTTTTTCCAGAATGCGGTTTACCTCTTTTTCCGTCTCCGTGGCGCGCACGCCGTGGGTGGCGACGCGGTCGTTTGTTTCCGTGATTTCGGTTCTCAAGTCGGCGATCTTCTCCGCCTCGCCCGCGAGTTGGAGCCTTAGTTTGCTTTGCGCCGACAACGCCTTGTCGACTGCGACGGTGCTTTCTTCGAGGTTGGCGATCTTCTCAACGAGCCGGTCGATTTCTTTTTCGGATTTCAAAGTCGCGCGACGTTTATCCTCGAGGAGCGAGAGGTCCCGATTGAGGTCGTCGAGCCGCGAGCTCAGGGCGTCGAGTTTGGCGTCTTCGCGGAGTACGGCCATCATCCGTTGGTCGATATCCTTCAAGAGGTCGCTTATCTTTTCCGTCTTGTCGTGGACGCTGGTGACGAGCTCTTCGCGGAGGCGAATGTCTTCCTGGCGGGCGGCGACGCGCTCGAGCGCCTCCTGCGCGCTTTTGTTCGTACGCGTGAATTCCTCTTGGAGCTGCCCCCGTTCCATTCGGTATTGGGCGAGTTCGCGCGAGGCGGTTTCGGACTCCTGGGTCAAGTCGACCAGCGTGTCCTGAATCTTCCTGACTTCTTGCCCCGCGGCTTCGACCCGGCCGACGTCGGCCGTCATCTCGCGCACCTTATTCTCGACGTCGTCGAGGCGCGAGGCGTGAACGGCGAACGCCGCCTCGCGCGCTTTGTTCTCGGCGATTTGGTCCGCGACGACGCGCGACAACGCGTCGGCTTCGGCGAGGCGGGTCTCCAGCGTGCTGATTTTGTCCCCGAGCTTTTCTATAGAGGAGGCTCGGGTTTGAACGTCGGCCAGGTCCGCTTTGACGGCCTCCAGCACCTCGGCACGGTTTTCTATGGCGGCGAAGGTGGATTTGACTTCGTCTAATTTTTCCTCGGCATGGCCCGATTTCGCGACGAGGTCTTCCGCGGTACGGAAAACTTCATCGAGGTCGCCCCGGATATCGCGGAATTCGGCCAGTTGACGTTCGGAGGCCGAGACTTCGCGCGCGAAATTCTCCTGGCGACTTTCCATGTCGGCCAGCTTTTCCCGAATGCTTTGCGTTTCCCGAAAGCGTTCGCGCGTTGCCTCGAGCATCTCTTCCAGGTCGGCGATGCGCTTCTCGCCCTCCCGGACCATCTTCTGCTCCTCGGCGAGCTTCTTGAGCCTGACGTCCATCTCCCAGAGAAGCACGTCGAGTTTACCGGATTCCTCGTTGGCTCTGGCGATGAGGTCGCTTTGGTCTTGCAGGACTTCGATTTTGGTGTTGATGTACTCTATGAGGGAGTTGAGGCGGTCGATATTTTGCTGCGCCTCGTCGTAGCGCGCACGCTCGACGCGGAGGACTTCGAAATTCTCGTGTATTTTGGCCAGAGATTTTTCGACGTTCTGCGCGCGACCGGCGGCGACTTCAAGTTCCGATTGCGTCGTCTTGAATTGGGCGTCGAAGTCTCCCAGTTTTCTTTCCACGTCGCCGACTTTATCGGCTACGGCGTCGGCCCGTTTCTCCGCGCCGCCGAGCTCGGCCACGCTGATTTCGAGGCCGCCCACTTTTTGATCGAGTTTGGTCGTACGGCTGGCTACCGCGCCCACGCGTCGGGAGATTTCACTTAAAGAGCCCTCGACGTTTCGGACTTCCTTTCCGATTTTACCGACGGAGTCGCTTACGCCCGTGACGTCGTCGCGATATTTTTCGGCGTCGCCGCGGAGCCGGCTGAGCGCGTCTCGAGCCGCCTTTCCTTCCGCGGCCGCCTCCTTCGCCCCGTCCGCCGTCGCTTCGACCCGCGTTCTCAGCGTTTCGATTTCCTTTTTGACTTTCTCCGCTTCCGCGAGCCGGCTCTCGAGTGACGAGATATTCGAAGTAGCCGCCTCTACGCGCGCGCTTATCTCGTCGCCTTTTTCCGATAAGGACGAGAGGGTCTTGGCGCGGCTTTCGAGTCCGGCAAGGCCGGTGCCGATTTCCTTAAGTCGGCGTTCGACGTCCGCGGCCGAGGTTTTAAAGTTGTCGTTCAACTTTGATACCATATCGGCTTGTTGGGCGGAGGTCTTTTTAGTTTCGGCGAGGGACGATTTGATCTCGGCCAGCGTTTGTTTATTGTTTTCGTTATCCTTGGCCGTCTTTTCGACGCCGGTTTTGCCGGCGCGGAGTTCGGCCCGGAGTTCGGTCATCTGGTCGGCCAGTTTCGTGGCGTGCTCGAGTTTCGCCTCGGCGGCTTTCAAACCTCTTCCGAGCGTTTTTAACTCTTTTGTTTGGTCGCCCAAGGCGGATATCTCGGCCCTTATCGAGTTCAGGTCGCCCTCGGTACGGCCGATCGTTTGTGTCGCCGCTTTGACCGTCTTGTCCAACTCGCCGACCTGCGTCGTTAGAAACGACGCCCGCTCGGTAGCTTCGCGCGCGCGCGCGGCCATTTTTTCTTCCGTCGCCGCCAGGCGTTCGCTCGTCTTCGTAACCTCACTATCGACTTTTCGGAAATCGGCGAATTTCCCCTCAAGTTTTGATACGTCGCCCGTCGCCCGGTTTACGTTTTCGCCCAACCCCCGGACTCTTTTTTCGAGGGTGAGTAGTTCGGCCTGCTTTTCCGCCAAGTTGCTCAGCTGTTTCTCAAGTTCTTTAATTTGCGAGGCCGCCGCGGTAGCCCGTTCGGCGGTCGTACCTACTTGCGAAGGTAAACCTTTGACCTCCTTGAGCGTTTCCGCCAGCGACGCGGACGTTGCCTCGAATCCCTTAATTTTCTTATCGAATTCGTCGGCTTTTTTAAGGCCACGTTCAATTTTGACCGCGGCGCCGGATAGTTTCTTCTCGGATTCGGCGGCCCGGCTTACGAGCGCTTTAAAATCGGCCGCCCGTTTGTCGAAATATTCGCCGATAAGTTCCGGCGTTAATTCGGTTTTCTTTCCAAATAAGGGGGCCATAGGTAAAACCTCCCGGCACGCGTCGCGTACCGCCGACACATCCACGCGCCGACTATGTGTATAGACGTTAACGTTTTAAGGTAATTCTTAACGGTTTCCTCCAGCTTTTTAATATAGAATATTTAGTTTATTAGGTCAACAGAAAAATATCGCCTTTCATATATATATAGGGGGCGTTGACGTTGGGCGGCGATGCGGCTCGAGCGGCGTTACTCGTCACGCGGGTTGTGCCGGAACGGGCGCGAGGGCGATAGGGCCGGCCGCGGCGCGGACGCCGCAAAACCGTTAGACGGACCCGGCCTTGAAGTGGGCGCTAAGTAGAGATGCCGCGCCTATAACTATAATAATAACCAGCGTGCGGAGTTCGATTTTAAGAGCGAGGCCAAGGCGCCATCGGCGAGCGCCGCGCGTCGGTCGCGGCACGAAGCGAGGGAACCAGGCGGGCACCGTGGCGCGGTAGGCTCGGTATTCCCAACTGAGACGCCACGTCGCTTCCTCTTCGGCGCGTTTGATAAGCGAATATTGCCAAACGAAGAACGCGGCCGTCGCGAGGGGCAGCCACGGCAAAAGGCCGCCGGCCCAGAGCGAAAGGCCGACGGCGACGGCTACGTTCCCTATGTGAAGCGGGTTGCGCACCCACGCGTAGGGCCCGGCGGTTAAAAATCCCACGGGACCGCCCGCCGACTTTTTTTCGGGAGCGGCGTAACCCCCGGCCCGGAACCTCAGCGCTACGCCCGCGGCGACGAGGGCGGCGCCGAGCCAGGACCACGGCGAAAGCGGCTTCGCGAAGGAGATGACCGCGATCGCCCACAGCGTGCCGGTAATATAGCGGAGTTTGAGGAGCGCGAAGGCTACGGGGCGTTTTTTCGCGGGAGGCGGCCGTATCGACGTTTCCGCCGGACTTTCACGGGAAGGGCCCGTAGCGGTTGCGTTCATTTCCCGCCCACGCGGCGCTGGAGGCGGTCCAGCATCTCCACGAGGCCGTCGACGACGACCCCCGACTGTACTATTTTGTCGGCTTCGGCGATGGCCTCGTTGTATCTTCCTTGGGCCTCGAGCGCCAGCGCGAGGTAGTACCGGGCTTCGCCGTCGCCGGGTTTGCGCTCGAGGACGCGGCGGTAGTGTTTTTCCGCGCCGGCGTACTCACCCTGCATGAAATATATCGCCGCCAGGTTATAGTTCGCGGTGAGATTGTCCGGCTCGAGCGCCACCGCGTTTTCCAAATGGGCGCGCGCCAGTTCGTATTTCCGGGCGTTCATTTCGACCAGGCCCAAATACGACATGGCGAGCGCGTTGTCGCCGTCCGCGGCGAGCGCCCGCTCGAGCTTGGCTCGCGCCTCGTCCATATTCCCCGCCTTCAAATCTAAGTAGGCGAGGCCGGTAAGGGCTTGCGAATCTTCGGCGTTTTTCGCGAGTACCTCCTCGAAGGTCCGGCGCGCGTCGTCGTCGCGCCCGGCGTCTAGGTACGCCTGCCCCATTGCGAGGAGTATCGTCGCGTCGCCCGGCCGTTCCTTCAACGCCTCTTCGTAGTTGGCTAAGGCCGCGTCGTATCGCCCCAGGGAGTCCAGCGCAAAGCCCTTGTAGTAGAGTATTTCGAAGGTGAACGTGCCCGCGAGGTCGCGGGCCATAGCGTCGTCGAGGACGTCGAGGGCCTCCGCGGGCTTGCCGCCCAGGATAAGGGCCCGGGCGAGTTGGAGTTTGTCCGCGAGTTCGGCCTCAGCCGGCGGCATTTCCTCGCGCGGGACGCGGAGTAGCTCCAGGTCCGCCATAGAAGGCCCGTCGTCGGTTGCGGCGGCGGCCCCCGCGACTAAGAGGACCGCGGCCACTACCGCGGACAGTTTCGTTCCCACGTTATTAATTCAAACACCTTGGGCGGTTGAAGTCAAGGTAAAATGGGGAAAAGGCCCAGAACGAAAGCGATACGAGCCAAGTTGACCTATTAAAATTTTAAGTTTGAAAATTCGTTAGCGCCGAACGGCACGGCCTCCCTATTCGCGTTTTCGCCGGCGTCGGCTCGAGGGCCTTAAGAAAAGGTTTGATAAAGGCGCGAGGCTTGTTTATAATTTGCTTCCCGGATGCGGCTTTTATTTCACGCCTGTTGTGGACCTTGCCTCGCGGCGCCGGCGCGCGCGCTGGCCGCGGAGGGTTATGACATATTGGCCTATTGGTATAATCCCAACATCCACCCGTACCGCGAGTTCCGCAGGAGGCTCGCCGCCTTTGGAGAACTCGTCGCGCGCGAGGGATGGCGCGTGGTGGTCGACGACCGCTACGACGTGGAGTACTTCCTTCGCGACGTGGTAGGGTCGCGAGAGGGTCGTTGTCCTCGATGTTATTTCGAGCGGCTATCGCGCGCGGCGGCGCGGGCCGCGGCCGAGGGTTGCGACGCGTTTACGACGACGCTGTTGATATCGCGCCATCAAGACCACGACGCCGTGCTCGAGGCGGGCGCCCGGGCCGGGGCCGAGGCCGGCGTGGATTTCCTGCCGCGGGACTTCAGGCCGCTCGAGGCCGCGAGCCACCAGCTTGCCCGCCAGATGGGCCTTTACCTCCAGCGTTATTGCGGTTGCATCTACAGCGAGGAGGAGCGCTACCGGAAGCGCGAAAAAGCTGAGCCGGGCGGCGCCCGCTCGGGAACTGGTTAAATTTAAAAAGAGATAAACGCCCTTTGCAAAAAGTGTACCGCGGTAAACGCGGCTCGAGGTAGATGAAGCTCCGGCGCGAACAGCTTAGGATATACGCCCGCGAACGCGTGATATTGCTCGACGGCGCGATGGGTACGCTGCTAAGGGATGAGGGCTTAGCGGCCGCGTCGCTCCCGGACGAGTTTAACCTCTACGAACCTGACGCCGTGCGCGCGGCCCACGCGGCCTACGTCGCCGCGGGCGCCGATATAATCCTTACTAACACCTTCGGCGCGACGAGGCGGAGGCTTGCGCCGTACCGTCTCGCCTCGCGGGCCGAAGAACTAAGCCGGGCCGGCGTCGCGCTCGCGCGTGAGGCGGCGGCTGAGAAGGCCTGGGTCGCGGGGGACGTCGGCCCGTTGGGCGAATTCCTCGAGCCGCTGGGCACGCTTAGCTTCGACGAGGCCTATCGCGAATTTTACCGCCAGGCGCGGTCCCTCGCGGCCGCGGGCGTCGACCTGATCGCGCTCGAGACGATGTCGGACCTACGGGAGGCGAAGGCGGCGGTCATCGCCGCGCGCGCGGCCTTCGACGGCCCGATTTTGGCTTTTATGACGTTTGCTGAGGACGGCCGCACCGTCACCGGAACGCCGCCGGAGGTTGCCGCGGTTACGCTCGCGGCCGCGGGCGCCGACGCGGTGGGGGCGAACTGTTCTTTCGGCGCGCGCGGGATGGTGCCGATTATCCGGGCGATGGCCGCAAGCGTGGACGTGCCGGTGTGCGCCAAACCTAACGCCGGCCTACCCAGGCTGGAGTCCGGCAAGGCCGTTTACGGGGAGAAACCGGCCCGCTTCGCCTCGTGGGCCGCGAAGCTCGTCGCCGCGGGCGCCGCGGTCGTGGGCGGTTGTTGCGGTACCACGCCGGAGCACGTACGCGCCGCGGCGGAGGCGGCTAAGACCTTGAGGCCGGCGCGCCGTACGACGCCCGAACGCCGGGGCACGCTTGCGAGTAGGACGCGGATGGTCGTTGTCGGCGGCGGCGCGCCCGTGATAGTGGGCGGACGTTTAAACGCCGCTAAGCGGCCGGCGTTGGCGCGGCAGCTCGCGAGCGGTAATTTCGGACTGGTAACAAGAGAGGCTAAGGCACAGGTAGCGGCCGGTGCGACGGTCGTCGACGTGAAAGTCGGCGATAAGGACGACGTCGCCGCGGCGATGGGCGGCGCGGTTTCGGCGGTGCAGCGCGCGACGGAGGCGGCGGTTTCGGTCGATTCCGCGCGCCCGGTAGTTTTGGAAGCGGGGTTGAAAGCCGCGGTGGGAAAGCCGTTGTTGAATTCTTGCCCGGCTTCGGCGCGGGCTATGGCGAGGATTTTGCCGTTGGCGCGGCGGTGGGGAGCGGCCGTCGTGGGGGAGGCGAGGGGCGCGCGGGGCGTCCCGGCGGCATCGGCCGCGCGGCTCAGGTTGGTAGAGAGGTTTCTGGACCGGGCCCTTAACGAGGGCATCGCGCTCGACGATATCTACGTCGACCCGGTGATGCTACCCGCGGCCGGGGGCGCGGCGGAGACCTTCGAGACGTTGCGCGCGATAAAGAGAAACTTCGGCGTCAGAACCACTGTAACCGTGGGTAACGTTTCGCAAGGTTTTCGGGGGCGAGAAGTTCTAAACGCCGGGGCGTTCGTCCACGCCGCCGGCGCCGGCCTTGACCTTGCCGTAATTGACCCGCTCGACCACAGGATGCAGGAAGCGATCCGGGTGGTATCGGCCTTAACGGGGTGAGAAGAAATCGCCACACAAGTAACCGCGTTCTCCGGGACGCGTTCCCGGCGGCTTGGGCCCAGGGGTAAGAAATGAGCCGCGGCCGACGTCTGCGAGGGCGTTAAAATTGAAATCGCCGCGGCACGGCTCGCCGTACGCTTAGGGTCGCGGTAAACGAAGGAAGCCTTATGAAGGTACTCATTACCGGGATAACGGGTTTCGCGGGCAGCCACTTGGCCGATTACGCGCTCACGCAGGGAGGCGTGCAGGTTTTCGGAACCGCCCGGTGGCGAAGCCCCAGCCAGAACATCGAGCACGTGGTCGATAAGATAACCGTGATAGACGCCGACCTCAGGGACGCGTCGTCGGTCGACTCGTTCGTGGCGGATATAAAGCCCGATTGGATATTCCATTTGGCGGCGCAGTCGTACGTGGTGTCCAGTTGGAAGGTGCCCTCGGAGACGATAACGACTAACATCGTCGGGACCGTGAACGTCTTCGAGGCGGTCCGGCGGGCTAAGTATTCGCCGCGAATGCTGGTCGCCTGCTCCTCGGAGGAGTACGGTTTCGTAAAGCCGGAGGAAATTCCGATTACGGAGGAAAACGCGCTTAGGCCGCTGAGCCCGTACGGCGTAAGCAAAGTGGGTCAGGATTTACTCTCCTATCAATATTTTAAATCGTACGGTACGGACGTCGTGCGCACGAGGGCGTTCAACCACACCGGGCCGCGCCGCGGCAGGGTTTTCGTGTGTTCCGACTTCGCCATTCAAATCGTCGAAGCGCAGAACGGGCTCAGGCCGTACGTGAGCGTGGGCAACGTCGAGGCGGTGCGAGATTTCGCCGACGTGCGCGATGTGGTGCGCGCTTACTGGCTCGCGCTCGAGAAAGGGGAGGCGGGCGACGTGTACAACATATGCACCGGTAAAGGTTACAGCATCCGCGAAGTCTTGGATAAGTTAATGGCGATTTCCGGGGCCGACGTCGAGGTCCGCGAGGACCCTAAGCGGTTGCGGCCTTCCGACGTGCCTTTGCTAGTAGGCGACAATACGAAGTTCTCCGAACGGACCGGGTGGCACCCCGAGATACCGTTCGAGCAAACCCTTTCAGACATATTCGACTACTGGAGAGAGAGAATATGAGGATCGGAGTCGTGGGAACCGGGTACGTCGGTCTGGTTACGGGCGCGTGTTTCGCCGACCTGGGGAACCGCGTGATGTGCGCGGACATCGACCGGCGTAAGATAGAGATGCTCAAGCGCGGCGAGACGCCCATCTTCGAACCGGGATTGGAAGAGAAGGTCCGCATCAACGCGCGCGTGGGCCGCCTCTCGTTCACGGACGACGTCGGCGAGGCGGTTAAGAAGTCGAAAGTGATGTTTGTCGCCGTCGGGACGCCGCCGGGCCCCAACGGCGAGGCGGACCTGAGCCAGGTTCGCGCCGTTGCCGAGACCGTCGGTCGAGCTATGGACGGGTACCGTTTGGTGGTTAACAAATCCACCGTCCCGGTCGGGACCGGCGACATCGTGAGCCAAATTATAGCGCAGACTTCGGGGGGCACTTATCCCCACGACGTCGTCTCCAATCCCGAGTTCCTGAGGGAAGGCTCGGCGATTCACGACTTTATGCAGCCGGATAGGATAGTAATAGGGTGTTCGAATCCGGCCGCGGGCGAGATGGTGGCCGAGCTTTACGCCCCCCTAAATGCGCCCATTATCGTCACCGACCTGTTGTCGGCGGAGATGATAAAGTACACTTCCAACGCCTTTTTGGCGTTGAAGATCTCGTTCATAAACGAGATAGCCAACATTTGCGAGCGGGTGGGCGCCGACGTCCGGGACGTGGTCGAGGGCGTGACCAAGGACAGCCGCATCAACCCGGCGTTCTTCGGCGCGGGCGTCGGTTACGGCGGTTCTTGTTTCCCCAAAGACACGCTCGCGCTCGTCGACATCGCGGCTAAGGCCGGGTACGATTTTAGAATCCTCAAGGCCGTTATAGACGTAAACGAGGTTCAGCGCTCCCGGTTCGTGGCAAAGATTACCGAACGCCTCGGCGACCTCGGCGGGAAGAAGGTCGCGGTGTGGGGTTTATCGTTTAAGCCCAATACCGACGACATTCGCGAGTCGCCTTCCTTGGACATTATAGGGAAGTTGCTCGCGGCCGGCGCGGCGGTGACGGCCTACGACCCGGTCGCGCTGGAGGCGGCGAGGGCGGTCCTCTCGGAAGTAGACTACGCGAGCGACCCCTACGCCGCGGCCGAGGGCGCCGACGCCTTGGCGGTGGTTACCGATTGGAACGAATTTAAAGAGGCGAATTTCGAAGAGTTGGCCAAAGCGATGCGGCAGCGGCTTATCTTCGACGGCAGGAATATATACGACCCGGCGAAGGTTGAGGCCGCGGGTTTTGAGTACGTCGGCGTAGGACGTCGGGCCGGCCGGGTGGCGCCGTAACCGGGCCCGGCGGGGATTCGGAAAGGTTTGACCATGGCGCGGTACGTACTAACCGGCGGTGCCGGTTTTATAGGGTCCCACCTCGCGGAGCGGTTGCTCCGAGAAGAGGGCGGTGAGGTCGTCGTTCTCGACAACCTCGTGACGGGCGACCGCGATAACGTCGGCCTCCTGGAGCGATACCCGGATTTTGAATTTATGGCCGTCGACGTGGCCCGGCCTTACGAGGTGAAGGGCCCGGTCGAATACGTTTTACACGTCGCGAGCCCGGCGAGCCCCGTCGATTTCGAGCGGCTGCCGTTCGAGATTATGGCGGTCAACTCGGAGGGGACGCGCCTTGCCGCGGAGGTGGCGCTCGCGAAAGGGGCGCGGTTCCTGTTTGCCTCGACGAGCGAGGTTTACGGCGACCCCGATGTCCATCCCCAGCCCGAGGATTATTGGGGCAACGTAAACGCCGCCGGCCCGCGGGCGGTATACGACGAGTCCAAGCGCTTCGGCGAGGCTATGGTCGCGGCGTTCAGACGCCACCGCGGCCTGGATACGAGGGTGGTCCGGATATTCAATACCTACGGGCCGCGGATGCGGCCCGCCGACGGCCGGTTGATACCCAATCTGATATCGCAGGCGCTGGCGGGCCGGGCGCTGACCGTCTACGGCGACGGCTTGCAGACGCGCTCGTTCTGCTACGTCAGCGACATGGTGGACGGCATACTGGCGCTGCTCTACTCGGACGTGGTGGAGCCGGTCAACGTCGGCACGCCGGAAGAGATGACGGTCCTCGAGATGGCGGAGATGGTGAGGGACGCGGTGGACGGCCGGTTGGAGATAGTATACGAGCCGCTACCGGTAGACGACCCGCGGCGCCGGCGTCCCGACATAACCCGGGCGACGGAGCTTCTGGGCTGGCGGCCCCAAGTGCCGTTATCGGAGGGGTTGCCCAAAACGGTCGAATGGTTTCGG
>CAZWAM010000038.1:0-20555 GCA_964631855.1 uncultured bacterium
CCGTTGTCCACCTCGGGCTTGACGTTTGCGATCTTGTACCAAATTATCGGCGCCAAGTTGTCGAAGCCGATGGCGCGGCAACGTTCTTGAATCGCGGCGTGGAGCGGCGCGACGAAGTGCCGGCCCGCCTTACGCCTCGCCTGGCAAACGTCGCCCACGACTACCACCATCCGGCCGCCCTGAACCAGCGCCCGGTAACAATGCCGCCAAACCTTATCAAGTTCATCCAGAAATTCTTCGAAGTCGCTGACGTCGCCTAGTTGGCCGGCGCGGTCGTTATATTTTTTCAACGTCCAGTAGGGCGGCGACGTAACGACGAGGTGGACGGCCTCGTCGCCTACGTCGGCCATATCACGCGCGTCGCCGAGCCTCAAGTCATGGCGCGTCTTTAACGTCGCGACGTACGCTTCTATGACGCGCAGCGCCGCCGGGTCTTTGGCGAGCCGCGGTATAAGCGTCTGAGGGTTGGCGATATCCGCGGCTTCGGGCGTTTCGCCGTTTACTTTAAGGCGCTTTAAGAAATCCCTATGTAGTTCCGCCGTCATAGCAGAGTTTAGTTATTTAATCCCCGGGTTCCGCATTTTCACCGCGGGCGCTAGTTGGTTGAAGAACTTAGCTAACGCCGCTTCTTCGGTAATTATCTTAGGGCCTTTGGTGAAGTCGACGCGTGCAAGAACGGTGGCTTCCAACGTGCCCGTGCTCCACGCCGGCGCGCGACGTCCGGATAGAAAACGAAGTTTGTGTTCGAGGAATTCCGACCATAGTTTGCCGTTCTTGCCGCGAGTAGTATCCTGGCTAACGTCGAAAACCATTATATAGCCCAGTACTATCTCGGGCGAGTACATTTGGGCGTTTGCTACTTCGCCCATTAGATCATCCAAGCGGTTAGGTACGGTACCCGGTATATTCTTCAACAGGGATTTTAGGGAAATCCCGAGGCGGTATTTCGCGTCGTATTCCCACGCGATATCCCAGCTTTTATCTCTGGCCCCTCCCGGTATTTTTACATCCGCTTCCGCGTCCCGTAACCCTCTTTTCGCGAGTTCGTCTAAACAATATGCGGCCAGCTTCGAAAGGCGCGCGGGCGATTGCGCTTTCCCTTCGGTAACGGCTATACGATATAAATCTTCTATAGCTTCGGCGAAAGTTACCATCGCCGTTCATTATAATCGACCCGCCCGTTCACCGCAACAGAAAAGCCGCCCCTCGGGGCGGCGGGTTTTTATCTAAATTTGCAACGCGTTCGCGTATTCGTACGTAATAATTTCACCGTCTCTCGTATCTACGTAACCTTTTTCCTTATGGGAAAAGTCCGTTAGCTTCTTAGCGTTCCAAGCGCCCAGACGCTCTTTAATTTCCGCGAGTATCTTAAGTTCCGAGGGTTCGAAGATATCGAGATCCGGCCGTATTTTCGGTTTTAATATTTTAACGGGGTATTTCCGGTGAAAAAACTCGTCTTCTTCTATAGCGCCATCTCTTACTAGGGCACCGAATATTAAAGCGTAGTCATTTAATGCGAAGCCGTAAGGTAGGTGGGCATACCTGGAGCCGGTTATGGAAGTAGCGTATTCCTTAAAGTGCTTGAAATCCGCGTAGAATAAAAGTTTGTTTAAGGCGGTCTCGGTTATACCTCCTTTGCACAGGTAAATAATAGCGGCGTAAAGCTTATTTAGGTCGAGTTTTTTAAAGCCGCTAAGCCAAGAAGCTTCGTAGTCCCCGAGATGTTCATTAAAGAAATTTTCGAAAGAACACGAACGGAGATCCGCTTCTTTTAGGCTTTCGATTAACCGTTCCCTTTTGCTAGGGAGCATGGCTCCGGGTGTCTTGTCCAAAAGTAGAGACAAGTTCGCCGGTTCGGCAATAAGTTGAAGTTGCTTATCGTGTGCTTCGTCTTGAAGGGCACCGTTCTCGTAGCGGCTTATTGTTGCCGCCCCCCAACCCAAGAGTTTGCTTAGCTCGGCTTGCGTTAAACCGTATTCCGAACGTAGGTTTTTTATCTCCTCAGGTTGGAGCAGGTTATGTCTCCGCCGATATTCGCGGTATGCTTCGTCTAAGTGGTCCCGAGGAGATTTCGGGTCGTAGAAATCACCGCCGCATTCTAGGCATTTGAAGTATTCGTTATGTACGCGTATTTTTTCGCCGCGTACTATTACCTCTTCTTCGCACCGGACTATTTCTAAGTCCGTTTCTTTCTCGCAGTAAGGGCATAAAGCTTTCATCGTAGCCGCTCCTCCTTGCCTTCTCCATTGCCGTTAGCCTGTCAACGGCTCCGCGCCGTTCTTGGCTTGATCCGCCGAGGCCAGCTGCTCCATAAAAAATGGCTACGATATTATATATATAAAAACCCGTACCGAATCGTAAAATCCGGAAAAGGGTTTTGGCGTAATCGCGGTTTATATTATTCAGCATAAGGGTATTTTATCGGTCTATCGGCGACATGAAAAGATAAGCATTTCGCAATTTTACCGATATCGGCAGCACTGACTTTAAGCTTTATATAGACTTCCCGCCCCCGAATTTCTTTCCCGAAAACCCAAACCTCGCCTTGCTCGCCGTAGTCCGGATCAGGACCGCTCGAGTAGTGATTGGTCGTTAGGTTATATATTTCGTGTTCGACTCCAAGTTTGTTTATCTCTAACTCTCGTCTAGCTACGTCGTATTCGCGACGGTTTACAAAGAAAATGCCTCCGTAGCGGACCGCGGTTTCCTTAAATTCTTTAAGAAAACTTGCTACTTCTTCCCTCGTAGCTTGCGCCAAACCTGGCTCCCTATACTCTTAGTATAGTCCATAACCTATCTCCTTTTAGCATTATATATCATATGATATAAAAAGTCAACTCTTTTTTTATATGATAAAAACGCCGCCCCCGAGGCGGCGTTCTTATTAACCCACAACGGCGAAGGGTTACTTCTCCACCGCTTCCTCGGCCTCGCCCACCTCGGCGAAGGAGCCCTTCTTCGTGCGCCAGATCGCCCAGCCGACGAGCAGCAGGCCGGCGACGACGATCGGGACCGCCACGTACCACGTCGACCGGAACTTGATGATGAGCGGCGCGACGATGAGCGCCACCAGGTTCATCACCTTGATGAGCGGGTTTATCGCCGGGCCGGCCGTATCCTTGAACGGGTCGCCGACAGTATCGCCGACGACGCCGGCCTTGTGCGCCGGCGAGCCTTTGCCGCCGTACAGGCCGTCCTCGATGGACTTCTTGGCGTTGTCCCAGGCGCCGCCCGCGTTCGCCAGGAAGACGGCCATCAGCTGGCCCGTCAGGATGATGCCCGCCAGGAAGCCGCCCAGCGCCGCGGCGTCGAAGAGGAAGCCGACGATTATGGGCGTCAGGACCGCCAAGAGGCCCGGGCCGACGAGCTCCTTGAGCGCGGCCCGGGTGCAGATATCCACCGTCTTGGCGTAGTCCGGCTCGGCCTCGCCCGCCATCAAACCTTTGATGGTGTGGAACTGGCGCCGCACCTCGTTGATGACGAGGGCCGCGGCCCGCCCTACGGCCCGGATCAGCAACGACGAAAAGAGGAACGGAACGGCGCCGCCGATGAGCAGGCCGATGAGGACCATCGGGCTCGCGACGTCAATGGTCGAGATCTCGGCGCCCGCCCGGTAGAGCTCTTGGAAGTACGAGCCGAAGAGCGATGTAGCGGCCATAACGGCGGTCGCGATGGCGAAGCCTTTCGTGATGGCCTTCGTCGTGTTGCCGACGGCGTCGAGGTCGGCGATGGTCTTGCGCGTCCGCTCGTCGCCCTCCTTCGACATCTCGATGATGCCGTTGGCGTTGTCGGCTACGGGCCCGAAAGTGTCCATCGAGACGACGACGCCCGTCGTCGTGAGCATGCCCATACCCGCGAGCGAGATGGAGTAGAGGATGTAGGTGACGTTAGTCGGGTCGCCGACGATGAGGATGGAGGAGAAGATGGCGCCGCAGATGACGAGGATGGCCCACACCGACGACTCGAGGCCGACGGCGACGCCCATCAGGATAGTCGTGGCCTCGCCCGTCCGCGTCGCCGCGGCGATCTCCTTGACCGGGCCGCGCTTGATTGACGTGAAGTGTTCGGTCAAAAGCGAGATTAAAACGGAGAGCACGAGGCCGAAGACGGTAGCCCAGAAAACGCGCGTGTCTTCAACGTAATAGTAGGCGAAGAAGTAGAAGCCTACGGCGGAGGTTATCGCCGATATGATGTAGCCGCGGTTGATGGGCCGCATACCCGGCTCCGTCTCCGAAAGGGGTCGGACCGCGGCGGTTCCGATTATAGACGTCATGACGCCGACGCCGCGCACGATGAGCGGGAAAATGACGCCCTTGACGCCCATCACGCTCCAACCGAGGATCATCGCGGCCACGAGCGTGACCTCGTACGACTCGAAGATGTCCGCGGCCATACCGGCGCAGTCGCCGACGTTGTCGCCCACGTTGTCGGCAATAACCGCGGCGTTGCGCGGGTCGTCCTCCGGGATGCCGGCCTCCACCTTGCCGACGAGGTCGGCGCCGATGTCCGCGGCCTTGGTGTAGATGCCCCCGCCCACGCGCATAAACAGCGCCAAGAGCGAGCCGCCGAAGCCGAAGCCGATGAGTACTTCGTACGCCTTCGAGCCGTAGAGGATGAAGATGGAGGTGGCGCCCAAAAGGCCCACGCCGACGCAGAACATGCCGGCGATGGTGCCGGTCTGGAAGGCGATGGTGAGGGCTCGCTTGTAGGAGGTGCGGGCGGCATTCGCGCAGCGGACGTTGCCGCGCACCGCCAGGCTCATACCGACGAAGCCGACGAGGCCCGAGAAGAACGCCCCCAACAGGAACGCCCCCGCCCGGCCGAGCTGCATCGTCAGCGTTTCGCCCGTCACGAACATCGCGACGGCGATGACGCCGGTTATCAGCAGGATGGTTTTGAATTGACGGTTGAGGTACGCCCGGGCGCCTTGTTGGATGGCGCGCGCTATCTTTTGCATCGCCGGCGTGCCGGGGTCGAGCTTTAGAATCCTACCCGCGAGGATGAGGGCGTAACCAACGCCTACGAAGGCACTACCGAATACGGTCCAGAGGGCGATTTTTTCGAAAAGCGAATATGAGGCCATAAAGGTCTCCTAAAATTGAAACCGGCGGCCCGCAGGGGCCGTCGCGCTACATTTATTGTCGACTATAGCATGAGACGAGTTTTATGTCAAAGGGTCAAAAAAAGCCGGCCCGCCCGGGCCGGCCCAAGTGCCGATTGCGGATTGGTTATAAAGACTCCAAGTATGCTATGAGGTCCTTCATTTCCTGGCTGTCTTCGGCGAACGCCTCGCCCTTAAGCGGGTTGGTGATGCAGAAGTTGACGACCTCGGCGAGCGTTACCTCTTTCTCCGGCTCGAGCATCAAAAATACGCCAGGGTAGCGGTCCTTCACGCCGGTGAGGGGCTTGGTGGGCATGTCGCCTGCCATGCCCTCGGTCCCGCCGTTGGGGTGGCACGATTCGCAGTTCTTGCCGGTGGTCCCGAGGCCGGCGTCGCGGAATAGCTCGAGCCCCCGCGCAACGTTGCCTTCCATCGCGACTTCGGCCGTTTCGGGCGTTGCCGGCGTTTCCACCGTCGGCGCCTCCTCTTTCTTCTTACACGCCACGAATAGCGCGGCGACGGCGGCGACTACCCCCAGACAGATTAAAAACTTACGCATTACCGTCCTCCTTAGTCTTGAAAATATTTATCTGGGCCGTTAATTATGACCTTGATTATACAGTATAATATATTGTATAAGAATACAAGTAAAAAATAAAGATGGCTATAAAACGGGGGTAAATCGAGACCCGCCCCATAATACCCAAAATATCGATAAGAGTGCCGTTGCGGAGGTAACCGACGTCCGGCTGGAGGTGGTATTATGAAATTATTATCTATCGTCTTGGCGTACGTCGCGTTGGCCGCGGGGGCTACGGCCGTCGTGGCTATGCTGTTCCGGTTGGGCCGGGGCGCGGGGAGAGGGGGCCCCGCGCTGTTGTGGACCCACCGCGTAGCCGGTTACGCCTTCCTCGCGATAATGATTTTCCTCTTCGCGGGGATGATGTACAAGATAACTGAACACGGCAAAGTGCTCTCGGCGCGGGTGGCGTGGCACGCCGCCGCGGGTTTCGCCGTCTTGGCGTTTATATTCCTTAAATGGGCCGTCGTGCGGCCGTTCCGGGGGTTGATGAAGTTCGCGCCGCCGCTGGGGATGGTCGTCTTCGGCCTGGCTTTTTTGGTTGTAAATTTCGGCGCGACGATGGACCTCTTAGGTAGATTGTCCCCGGGAAACGCCAAAGGGGAAACGGCCGCGGCGCGCCATCGCAAGCTGCCGCATATGCGACCCGGCGCCGCCGAGCGCGATCCGCTAAGGGCGGCGCGTTTCGTCTTCGCCGATAAATGTGGAAGATGCCACCATTTACGGCGCCCCTTGGCGAAACCCCGCGCGGAGGCCGATTGGCCGCCGTTGATAGAACGCATGCGCAGCTACGACCGCGAGTGGATAAGCGACGTCGACGCCGAGGAGATCGAACTTTATCTCGTCAACGACTACGGCCCGGGGAGTAACAAGTAAAACGGTGGAAACGGTAAGGGCGCGACGCCCGAACGGAAACCGCGAGGGGCCGGCGAGTAAATAACACACACTTACCAGGAGGTGGAAGCAGAAATGGGGAAATTAATTTCGGCGGGCGCGGCGCTGTCGCTTCTCGCCGGCGTCGCCTCCGGCCACGGCAACGGCGACGACTGGCACATGGGCGGCTGGCCTATGATGGGCGGTGGTATGTGGTGTGCCATATTTTGGGTCGTCGCGGCGGCCGTCTTGGTGGGTTTGATCGTATTGGCCGTAAAGTACTTCATGCCTAAAGGGCCGGCGGGGAAGCCGGAGAAAAGTAGCTTGGAGATATTGAAGGAACGTTACGCGAAGGGAGAAATATCGAAGGCCGAGTTCGAGGAGATGAAAAAGGACCTCGAAGGATAAGTTGCGCCCTCGCCGGGCCGAAAGTTAAAGGTTGAGGTTACGGAGGAAAGTTTAAAGCCGGCCCTTTCGGGCCGACTCTTTGTGCTTTATTGAATGTAATTGAGCTCAGTAGTATAACGCCTTAACGCGCCCGATGCTCGTAGGCGCGACGCCGATGTCCCCCTGCATTACTGCGCGGAGCATTAAATTCCCTTCGGCCTGAAGCGGCGTCCAGACGCCTCGATAGTACGTCCATCCCCGCAATTTGGGAGGGCCCGTATCTAAGCAGTACGGATCCGTGTCGGGATACTTGTAAACTTGTTCCACGGCCGCGACGAATTCGGTCGCTCCCTTCGGCAGCGTAAAGTTGACGTCGAAGTTGCACCACCGGTAGCCGGTGCCGGTCCCCTTAACGAATCGCGGCCCCCATATCAGCGCGCCGGGGGTTCCGACGTTGAATTTGAATACGCCTATGCGGAAGCCGTCCCACCGGCCGTTGGGCCATTGGTCGCTCGAGTATATCCGTATATATTTTATATTGTTGGCGCCTAAAGTCGAGACGTCGAAGTCGTTGCCGACCCAGTTACCCGGTTCAATATGGGTCTTGACGTATCCCAGCTTACCGTTGTCCCATTTTAATTCATATTCCGTGCGCGGAAACGCGGGGGGGCGTTGCGGGGTTACGGCCCTCTCTCGCGCCAGGTCCGCACCTCTCGCCGCGGCGCCGGCCAGCGATAAGGCCAGCATTAAAACAATACCTTTCGTCCCCATATCCGACCCCTTTATTGTGCCTCGCGGCGGTTTAAATATATCCGCTCGCGAAAGTATAGGTTAAATTCACGCTCGCGTCAATTGTTTGCGTAGAATTTCGAAATATTTTTCGGCGCACGTTTATAGTAGCTACGGCTTTTTTTGTTTTTTATGTATCCTTAAGATACTATATCTTGGGGTAAAAAATTTTTATACCACATTATATTGCGTTTTTCACTTGCCAAAAATAGGTCGGTCTGTTAAAATGGAGGAGAGATAGGGTGGGTTTTATGCATCTCAGCACAATCGACATTTTCGGTTTTAAATCTTTCCCCCACCGGACCTGCATAGAGTTCGGCCCGGGCATCAGCGCCGTCGTGGGGCCGAACGGCTGCGGTAAATCCAACGTCGCGGACGCGTTCCGTTGGGCGTTGGGCGAACAATCGGCCAGGGCTCTTCGCGGGGACGTTATGGAGGACCTTATCTTCAACGGCACCGCGGAAACGCCGCCCCTCTCCGTGGCCGAGGTCTCCATAACCTTCGCGGACGTGAACGGTTACCTGCCCGTCGACGCGGACGAGCTCGTCGTGACGCGGCGGATGTACCGTTCGGGCGAGTCGCACTATTTCCTGAACGAGCGGCCCGTCCGGCTCAAGGACGTCCGGGACCTGTTCTCGGATACCGGCCTCGGTAAAGCTTCTTACGCCGTCGTTGAGCAAGGAATGGTGGAGGCCATCGTCAACGCGAAGGCGGAAGAGCGCCGCGCATTTTTCGAAGAGGCCGCGGGCATTCGAGGTTACCGCGGCAAACGCGCCGAGGCGATGCGGAAGCTCGAGGACGTCCGGGCCAATATGGAGCGGCTCGACGACCTCTACGCGGAGTATAAGCGACGCGCGCGCGCGTTAAAGCGCCAGGCGGGTGCGGCCCGTCGGTACCAGGGCTTGGTGGATAGGCTTCGCGACCTCGAGGTGGCCTTCGCTAAGCGTAAATACCGGGCGAAGGTGGATGAAAAGCGTGCCGCCTTGGGGGACCGCGACAGGTGCGCCGCGGCGGCGCGGGAGGCCAAAGCGCGAGCGGCCAACGCGGCCGCGGAGGTTTCCCGCCTCGACGCCGAAGTCGCCCGGCTCGAGCTGGAGCTCGAACGCGGAGAAAAAGCACTGCTCGAGCGCCAACGCGGCCTGAACGAAGCCGAAGCGGCGAGGCAGCTCGCCGGGGAAAGGGCCCGGGCCTTGGAGGGGGAGGTCGGCCGGCTTTCGGAGGAACGGGCCCGCCTGGCCGAGGATTTGGGACGCGCTGGCGATGAGGACGGAAAAATTTCGGGCGAGCTGGAGCGTTGGCAGAAGGAAGTGGCCGCGCGCGACGAGCAGAAGGCGCGCGCGGAACGGGACCTCGCTTCCGCGCGCTCCCGCGAGGCCGAACTTCTTGAGAGGCTTGAGGCCGCGCGCGGCGAGCAACTGCGAAAACTCCACGACCGGACGCGATTCGCCAACTTGCACGCCACGGCCGCGGCGGCTTGCAAAAGCCTGCACCAAGAACTGAGTCGTCTCCGCGACGAGGCCGTGCGGCAGGCGTCGCTCTTCGACGATAATCGCACCTCTCTCGACGGTCTTTCCGCGGAGCTGGCGTCCGTCGAAAGAGAGTTGAACGAGGGCCGCAACGCCGCGGAGGAGCTGGCGGCTTCCGAGCTACGGTTATCGCGAGAGCTCGCCGCCGCGGAAGCGGGGGCGGCCGAAATGGGCACCAGACTCGCGGAAGCACAATCTCGCCTCGCCTCGCTCAAAGACCTTGCGGACCGGCTCGAGTCTTTTGGGACCGGCGTCGCGACCCTTCTGGAAGGAGGGCGGCCCGCGGGCATAGAAGGCCTTTTGGCGGACGCCGTCAACGTGCGCGAAGGCTACGAAGCCGCGCTCGAGCGGGCGCTCGCCTACGCCGTGGGAGCGGTGTTGGTGGAGGATCTGGGAACGGCGACGGCGTACGGCCGCCGGCTTAAGGCCTCGGGTGCGGGGCGGGCGGCATTCGTGCTCCCGTGCGACGGCTTACCCGCCGCGGGGGACCTGCCGGTGGTCGAGGGCGTTCGTGGTTGGGCGTCGGACTTCGTAGAGGTCACGGGCCCTTATGTCGGCGCCGTGAACCGGTTGTTGCGGGACGTATTGGTCGTGGCGGACCTCGCGGCGCTCGAGGCGGTGGCGGAGGTTTGCCCGGGTACGCGCGCCGTAACGCTGGGCGGCGATTGGTGGGACGGCGAGGCGTTGCTGTTGGCGGGGGCGGCCGAGGACGTCAGCGCTACCATATTCGGGCGTCGCGCCGAGATCGAAAAGCTTGCTGCGGGTCTCGAAGGGCTCGAGCGGGGGTTGGAGGGCAAAAGGCGGGAAGTCGGCCGCCTGACAGCGGCGCGCGAGGACCTCGCGCGTAAGAAGCAGGAGGCCGCGGCCCGCTTGGCCCGGCTCGAGGCGGCTTGCGCCAACGGCGAGGCCGCGCTGGCGCGCGCGCGGGAGGAGGGCCGGGCTTTGGCCGAAGGGCGCGACGTTTTGGCCGCGGAGATAGGGGAGGCGGAGGCCGGCCTCGCGGCGGCTTTCGGCGAGGAAGAGCGGTTCGCTTGCCAACTCGAAGCTACCGAGCGGGCTTGCGAGGAAGCGGGCCAGGCGGTCGGGGAAATCGAGGAAGAACAGCGAACCGTTCGCGCCCTCGTCGTCGAAGGGGAAAAGGCCGGCGCTTCGGCGCGCGAAGATATAGCGGCCTTGCGTGAAAAATTGAGGGCTCTTGCGGGCGAACGCGAACGGCTCGGGCGTTTGAAAGAGGAGGGTGCCGCGAAGCTCGAGGCGCTCGCCGCGGCGTCGGAGAAGAGGGCGGAAGAAGCGCGAGAACTTGCCGAGGAGGCGAAGGAGTGCGACGCCGAGATCGCGGAGCGGGCGGCGGTTTTCGAAAACGCGGAGGGTGAAGTTAAGGAGGCCCGGTTGAAACGCGCCGATTTGATTGGCCGGCGTCGGGAGGCGGAGGAGGCGCGGGCCGTTGCGGAAGCTAACGTCGCGGAGGTGGCCGACGCCTTGAAGGAAGAGGAGGTCGAAGTGGCTTCCCTCGCAGGCGAGTTGAATGCGCTCGAGGAGGCGGTGGGGGCGAAGTACGGCGTTCGCCTGGGCGCGCTCGGGCCCGAGGAGTACGAGCTCGACGGTGACTTGGCGGGGGCGGAGGCCGAGAGGGAGGAACTGGCCCGCCGCCTCGGCAAGATGGGCGAAGTCAATTTCCTCGCCGCGCGAGAGTACGACGAACTCGCGGCGACGGTGGCGGAGTTGGAAGTTCAGCGAGCGGACCTCGCGCAGGCGCGCGCCGACCTCGACGAGAGTATTGCCAGGGTAGACGCGCGGAGCAGGGAGAAGTTCGTTGCCAACTTCGAGTTGGTCCGGGGGGAATTCCGGCGAATCTTCCAGGAGGCTTTCGGCGGCGGGCAAGCGGACCTGAGGCTACAGCCGGGCGTGGACCCCCTCGAGGCCGGGATATATATATATGCCCAACCGCCCGGTAAGAAGATGGAGCGCCTTTCTCTCTTATCGGGGGGCGAAAAGGCCCTGGCGGCCATAGCGCTCATTTTCGCGCTCTTCAACGTGCGGCCGGCGCCGTTCGCCATTCTGGACGAAGTGGATGCCCCCCTCGACGAACGCAACATCGGCCGGTTCCTCAAGCTCTTGTCCGCCTACCGCGACCGCGTCCAGTTCATGATCGTCACGCACGCCCGCCCCACGATGGAGGCGGCGGACGTTATTTACGGCGTCACTATGGAACGGAGGGGCGTCTCCAAGGTGCTATCGTTAAAGCTCGACGAAGTTCCGGAGGAATTTATGGAGGCCGCGGTGGCGGCTCCTGCGAGTTAAACCCGGGGCTCCTATAACGGGCGAAGCGTGGCGGCCGGCGACAGGCCGCCTACGCTTTTTATTTGCCCTTTATTGACACCAAGGGCCTTTATTGATATATTTCAAACCTGTGGGCGACGAAGAACGCGAAGCTTTCGGCGTGTGTCCCGAGCACGACGGCCGACCCGCGATAGCGGCTTGCCCTCGTTGCGGCCGGTATATGTGCGCGCTGTGCGTGAGCCGCGGCGCGGAGGTTTCGCGGCAGCTCCTGTGTCGGGGGTGTGTCGTAGGGCTCGCCTCGAGAAGGAGCTTGCGTCGGGATGTGCCTTGGGAGAACCGCCGCGGTGCGTCTTATCTAACCGCCTTCTTTGCTACCTGGCGGACCGTTATTTTCGCCCCGCGCGCGTTCTTCGGCGGCCTCGAGCCGGGGGGAGCACTCGTTAAGCCGTTGGTTTTTGCCGTCATCTGTTTGGCTGTCGGCTTCGTCGGCGTTTTATTGTGGCTCGTGGTGACGGCGTTCTCTTACGTCGGGCCTTCCAGCGCGGCTTTAGTTGCGGCGATGACGTTGGCCGCCGTACCCGCTGCGAACCTTTCCGCGTTCGTAGTAACCGTCGCGTTTCTGCACGTCCTCGCCCGGGGTTTAGGGGGCGGCGGCGAAATTCGGGCCACGATACGCGCGACGGCTTATTGCCAGGCCGTGGCGGTAGCCGAGGTCATCCCTCCCATCGGCACTATCGTTGCTTTCGTCCTGAGGCTCTCCCTTTACGGTTGGGGCGTTTCCGCGGTACACGGCTTTTCCTTAAAAAAGGCTATCGCTTTTTACGTTATCATATTGGTAACCGCGGCCGGGTTCATCTATCTCGGCGTTCAGCTTCTAACGCCGTTCTTACCGGCGGTCGTGTGAGCGTTTAAGGGCAAGGTGTTATGAAGAAAGCCCCGTCGGTACTGGTTATTATTGGATTGGTTGTGATGGGTTGCCGCGGCGACAGGGAGGTGGCCGGCGGGGATGGGGAGACCGCCGCGGCCGACGAGGTCGTGGCTGGTTCGTTCGTCGTTGCCGGGCCGGATGACGGCCTTCTCCCGGCGGGCATAACCGTTTACGAGGCGGGTGAACACGCCGAGCCGCGTTGGGAGGGCTTGGCGGAGGAGCAATACGAACTTCCACCCGGCCGGTATGATGTTCTGATAGAGTACTTCGGCCAGAAACATTGGCGGCGGGGCGTGGAGCTCGCGGGGGGCGAGGAGGCCGTCAAACTGCCTATGGGAACGCTCGCGCTCGAGGCGCGCTCGAGCCGCGGGGACCGTCTGGAAGGCGGCGTCGCCGTTTACCCCGCGGAGGCGACGGGAGGACCGCCGGCGATGGAGGGCGAGGCGTTCGAGGGCCTCGCCGTTCTCGCCGGGACCTACGACTTGCGCGTAACGCTGCAGGGCCGCGAACGTTGGTTGCGCGGCGTGACGGTTGGAGAGGGCGACTACGAAACGCGAACGTTGATCGAGCCGGTGGGCTACCTGCGCGTAGAGGTTCTCGACCAGGACGGCAAGCCGCTGGAGGCGGAGGTATGGGTTTACGGCCCGGCGTCGGGCCACGTGCCCGCGGCCCTGGGCAAGAGCAACTGGCCTTTGGCGTTGCTGCCCGGCCGTTACGACGTGGCGGTTCGCTGGGCGGGGACGCGCGACTTTTCTTCCGGCGTGGCCGTAGTCGAGAATCAAACGACGGTAGAACGGTTCACTTTTTGGCGAAGTGAGGCGCGGTGATGGTTGATAGGACGGCCCGGCGCGCGTTCGATAAGCGGATGCGCAACGTTAAAGCCGGTGTATATACTTTGCTTTTGGTGTCGGCGCTGGTGACGGCGCTCTTTATCTCCACCGTCGTGTTGCCCCCGAAAATCGCGGCGTGGCGATCGCGACGCTCGACGGGCGAAGCGCAAACGCTTTTCGCCGAGGGTAAGGTAGTCGAGGCGATGGGTTTATTAAAATACGCCGTCGCGCTCGACCCGGGCAACGAGCTGGCCCATTTCGACCTCGCCGTTTTGAAATTGGCGGTGGACGGCGATGCGGCCGCTGCCGCCGACGAATTCAAACGGGCCGTGAAGGCGGACGGCGACTTCGCCCGCGCTTATTACAACCTCGGCGTCATCCAATTGTTCTACCTCCATAAGCCGCGGCTCGCGGTTGAAAATTTCAAACGGGCGGCGGAACTCGAGGCCGGTTACGCGCCCAACTACGCGGCGCTGGGGCTTGCGCGCGAAGCGCTCGGCCGGTACAACGCGGCGCGCGACGCCTACGACCGTTACTTGGAAATCAGCCCCGCGGGGCCGTGGGCCGGTTTGGTCAAGCAGCACCGACACGCTATCGGCGGCTTTCCCGCGGTGGACGACCTCGCCGCGAAGATGCGCTTCGACGAGGACGTCTTCGAGATCGTTGCCGTGGGCGATATGAGCTTGGCGCGCGGCGTCAACGTTGGCCTTTCTTCCGGCCGTTCCGAGAACCCGCTTAGGTACGTAGCTCCTCTTATTAGGCGAGCGCAGGTAGCTTTCGGGAACTTGGAATCCCCCCTCACTAAGCGCGCGAAGCGCGCGCCGAGCAAAGGGCCAGGGGGCGGCTCGATATACCTGAAGGGGAACCCGGACTACGCGTTCCTCTTGACGGAGGCCGGTTTCGACGTCCTCTCGTTGGCGAATAACCACATTATGGATTACGGCGAACAGGGTTTGGCGGATACAATATATTACCTCGAGCAGGAGGAGATAAAGCACGCCGGCGCGGGCCCCGACCTAGCCGCGGCGCTCGCGCCCGCCCGGCTGGACGTCGACGGGTACGTGATAGATTTTATCGCTTTCTCGGGGGTGTCTCCCGTGAATTATAATGCCGGCCCGGCTAAGGCCGGGGCGGCGCCGCTCGACGAAGGTACCGTCGTCAGCGCAATCGCGCGCGCGAAGAGCGAGGCCAACCTGGTCGTCGTGTCCCTGCACTGGGGGAGCGAGTCGATGGCCTATCCCTCGTCGGAACAGAAGAGGCTGGCGCATAAATTCGTGGACGCCGGCGCGGACATTATTCTCGGCCACCACCCCCACGTCTTACAGGGCGTCGAGTCTTACGAGAATGCGGTGATCGCTTATAGTCTCGGCAACTTCCTCTTCGACACCCGTTACCCCGAGCGGCGGTATTCGACGTTGTTGGCGATAGAGGTGTCCCGTTCCAAGGGGATTCTCGGGTTCCGCCTGATCCCTATATACATCGACGATACCGAGCCCGTAGTTTCGGGCGAAAGGCCGGCAACGGATTTCGTAGATTTCGCTTTGCTGAGCGGGGCGGGGGGCCGGGTTCGCATAACGCGGCCCAAACCCTCCGCCCGCGAGGGTCCGCGCGCCCGATAATTTCGGAGTTATGGAAACCGACGTCGTACGCGTACGCTATTTTAACGAGAGCCACGAATTTCATATACCCTCGGGAGGTATTCCTCTCGAGGCGGGCGACGTCGTTATCGTCGAGACCGAGGAAGGCCTCGACTGTTGCGAGGTAACGGCTTCGTCCGCCTCGTGCCCGCGCCGCCAGCTGGAGTCGCCGGCCGCGACGGTCCTCCGCAAGGCCACGCCGAACGACCTCGAGTGGCTCGCCACGAAGCGGGAGACCGAGGAGGCCGCGGCGGAAGCTTGCAGAGGGTTCGCCGCCAAATCCGACCTCGATATGAAATTGGCGTCGGTCAAAATGACTTTCGACGGCGCCAAGATAATTTTCTTTTTTTCCGCCGACCAGAGGGTGGACTTCCGCGCGTTGGTCCGGGAGCTGGCGAGGAAGTTCCGTGCGCGGATCGAGATGCGCCAGATCGGCGTCCGCGATAAAGCAAAGCTGTTGGGCGGTATGGGTGTTTGCGGCCGTCCCCTCTGCTGTACCGGCTTTCTCGATAAATTCGAACCCGTTACGATGAGGATGGCCAAGGAGCAAAACCTCACGCTCAGCCCGTCGAAGATATCGGGTTTTTGCGGCCGCCTTATGTGCTGCCTCGCGTATGAGAACGATTTCTACCGGCGCATAAAGGAGTCGTTCCCCGCGGTGGGAACGCGCGTATCCACCCCTCAAGGCGAGGGGGAAGTCAAAAGTATCCTGGCGCTTGCGAGGGCGGTTCTGGTTGCGCTCGATTCGGGGGCCGCGGTGAAGGTTAAGCTCGGCGACTTGGCGCCCGCGTCGGCCGAGGCGGTGACGGAGGGCGATGGCCCGCTCGACCTTGGCTAAGGTTTGCGGCCGGGGGGACGCGACGTTGAGATTACTCGGCTTGTTTTGGGCGGCCGCGTCTCTTCTGTGGGCGGCGCGGGCCTTGGCGGCTAGCGTAACGCTGGCGGGCGGGGTCGGCGTTTTCCAGTATTACTCATTCGACCCCTATTTCCCCGCGGGTCGTTCCGACGCCGGCCTTGCGGCCGCGCTCGAGGGTCGGCTCGAGGGCGAAAGGTCGGCCCTGCAACTCGAAGGGCGTTATCGCCGTTACGGCGCCGATACGTACGAGGCGGGGGCCGAAGGTGGTGCACGTTATTATTTCCACCCGGAACCGGCGCGGCCGTACGTGGCCCCCGTGCTCGGCTTCCGGGCGGCGGCGGACGGCGGCCGGACCTACCGCGTCGCGAGCGTCGGCGCGCGCGTCGGGGGTTTATTGACGGCCGAGGGCGCGCCCGTAACGTTGGACGTATTCGCGGCTTACCGAGGCCTGTTCAACTTCGACCGGGACGAGCGGCGGCCGTCGTTCACGTCGGAGCTCGCCGCGGGAGCGACGTGCGATTGGTTTGTGACGGCGCATTTTGGTTTCCACGCGGAAGGCAGCTTACTTTGGCCCGGCTTCTTCGCCGAGAACCACGACCCGCTACGTAGCCCGGGCGTAGCGCCGTTCGTGCTCGTCGGCCCGGCGTTTAGTTTTTAACCCATTTACCTTTACGGCGATTTTTTATTGTATTATAATTTAACGTCGAATAAGAACATCCACCCCCAAAGAGAGGTTTGCGTATGGAAGCCATAGGTTGTATCGGCACGCCGCTGATAATCGCGGCCATAATCATCATATTCATCCTCGCGAGCGCGATACGTATCTTGCGCGAGTACGAGCGCGGCGTCGTCTTTCGCTTAGGCCGCCTTATCGGCGCGAAGGGGCCGGGGTTGATTATACTCATCCCCATCGTGGACCGGATGGTGCGGGTCGACCTCCGGACCATAGCGCACGACGTCCCGCCGCAGGACGTCATCACCAAGGACAACGTCTCGCTCAAGGTCAACGCCGTCGTCTATTTCCGCGTGATGGACCCGAACAACGCCGTCGTCGAGGTGGAGGATTACTACTTCGCGACCAGCCAGCTGGCGCAGACGACGCTGCGGTCCATCCTGGGCCAATCGGAGCTGGACGATATCCTGGTCCACCGCGAGAAGATAAACCAGAGCCTGCAGCACATTCTGGACCAGGCCACCGACCCCTGGGGCATCAAGGTCTCCATGGTCGAGGTCAAACACGTCGACCTGCCCATCGAGATGCAGCGGGCGATGGCGAGGCAGGCGGAAGCGGAACGCGAGCGCCGCGCCAAGGTCATCAACGCCGAGGGTGAGTACCAAGCGGCCGAGAGACTTACCGAAGCCGCGACCATCATCCAGGCCGCGCCCGCCGCGCTGCAACTGCGATTCTTGCAGACTTTGAAAGAAGTCGCCGCGGAGAACAACTCGACGACGTTATTCCCGGTTCCCATCGACCTCTTCGAACCCTTCATTCAAGCTTACGCCAAGAGCAGGGCTTCGAAGAAGTAATGCGGGGACGCCCCGCCGCCGGCCGAAGTCGAATAGCTCCACGCCGCGGGTAGCGCCTGCGGGTGGTCGGCCGGTTGTGGCGGAAGCGACCGCGCGAATTGTGCCGGGGCTTGGCTACGCTCAAGGACAGGCGTAATGGCTGGACGATTCCCGTGGGCGACGTCGGCGCTCGGCGTCGCGTTGGCGTTATCCGTGGTCGGCTGCGGCCTGGTCGCGAAACGCAAGGCGCTTAAGGATTGTGAGTTCGATCTGGTCGACGTCGAGGTGAAGGGCATCTCGCTCTCCGACGTCGATTTATCGCTCGAGCTGTCGGTTTACAACCCCAACGACGTGGAAGTTATCGTGGACCGGTTATCCTATACGCTCTTGGGCGACAAGAACCAGCTTGCGGAAGGTTGGCACCGCCGCCGGGAGACAGTAGCGCCCGGCGAGACGGAGGTAATCGCGTTTACCATGAAGGCGCCCCTTAAGAACCTCGGCAAGGGGGTGTTGAATCAATTGCGCAACAGCGGCGGCGTGACCTATACCCTTCAGGCCACGGTTTACGTAGAAACCTTCTTCGGCGAACTGGAGATACCGGTCACGGTCCGTAAGAAATATTGAGGTAACTTTATGGGAAACAAGACGGCAATCGTATTGGCCGCGGCCTTCGCGGCCGCTTCGGCCTTGGGCCTCGCCCCCGCGCGAAAGGTTCTGGACAACGGCCTGGTTGCGATAGTCGCCGAGGACCACGCTAACCCGGTGGCCGCGGTCCGCGTTTACGTGAAGGCCGGTTCCATCTACGAGGGTAAATACCTCGGCGCCGGCATATCCCACTTTATCGAGCACATGCTCGGCGAGCGGACCGACAAACATTCCAAGGCCGAGCTCGAGGCGGCCGTCGCCGAGATGGGCGGGGCCTATAACGCGTATACTTGGAAAGACCACGTATGCTACCACATCGCGGTGCGCGCGGAAAAGGTTGACGAGGCGATCGCGCACCTCGAGGAACGGGTCTTCCACGCCGTCTTCCCGCTCGAGCAGGTGGAGAACCAGCGCGAAATTATAATAAACGAAATCCGCATGGGCCTCGACGAACCCAACCGCGTCCTCCAGAAATCGTTTTTCTACACGACGTTTCGCGAACACCCCGCCCGTTATCCCGTCATCGGTTTCGAGGACCTCTTCGTAAAAATAACCCGCGAAGACCTATCGGACTATTATAAACGGTATTACGTCCCGGAACGTACCGTCGTGGTGGTCGCGGGCGACGTGGATGCCGAAAGGGCTTTTGCAAAAATCGACGAAACGTTCGGCGCCCTGCCGCGGGGAAGGCCTTTCCCGGAAGAGGTTTTCTACGAGCCGCCGCAGATGGGCCGTCGGGAAGTCGTCGTGCCTATGGACATCGGCGCGGCGTACTTGTGGCTCGGCTTTCGCGGGCCGCCGCTGGGCTCGAAGGACGCCTACGCGTTGGAGGTGGCCGCGGCCGTCGCCGGCTCCGGGCGCTCGAGCCGCCTCTACCGCCGGGTATTGGAAGAGGGCGGGTACGTTACCGACATCTCGGCGTGGCTGAGTGCCCCGCCCACCGGCTTCGGCTATCTCGCGGTTTACGCCGAGGGCGAGGCCATAGAACTTAACTACGCGGAGGAGGCGATTATATCGGAGATGCTCCGGTTCACGGAAAAGCGCGTCTCGAAGGAGGAGTTGGAGAGGGCCAAGAAGCTGTTAATCGCCCAGCACGTCCTCGGCCTGCAAACCGTCCAAGCCGTGGCCGACGACCTCGGCGAAAATGAACTCTATACCGGCAACATGAACTACAGCGACGAATACTTGGCTCAGATACAGAAGGTTACGGCCGACGACATCCTCGAAGCGGCGAGGCGCTACGTACGCGAATCGAACATGACGGTGGCGAAGGTGGTCCCGCGGGATTGGGCCGGCGTCGCCGAGAGGGCCGTTGCCGGGGCCGCGGCCGAGCCTATGAAAAAAATCGAACTCGGTAACGGCCTGCGCCTCCTCGCGCGACACAATCCGACGATACCCTCGGTCGCGATCCGGGCCGTGGTGGGCTGCGGCTCGAGGGTTACGGCGCCGGGCAAGGAGGGCGTCGCCGAACTCGCCGCGGAACTATTGGTTAAGGGTACTAAGAAGCGGAGTGCCGACCGTATCGCCAAGGAGGTCGAGGAGCTGGGCGGCTCTATCTCCTCGAGCGCCTCGCTGGACTTCCTCGCGCTGTCCGTGAATTGCCTCGCGGAGGACTTCGAAAAGGCGTTCGACGTATTCGCCGACTGCCTGGCCAACTCGACGATGCCGAACGTCGAATTCTCCCGAGAGCGCGACCGCCTCCTCGCCCAAGTGCAGAGCGAAGACGACGATTGGGAGCTCCAGGCGGAGAAGATTATGCGCGCCCGCCTGTACCCGAAACATCCCTACCGCTACCGCACCACGGGCACCGTGGCCTCAGTGGATCGCCTTAGCCGAGAAGACGCGTTGGCTTATTACGAGAAGTACGTGGGACCGTCGAACGTCGTCGTCGCGGTCGTGGGCGAGGTCGACGTGGCTGAGGTCGCCCGGGTAGTGGAGAAGAAGCTGGGCGGCTGGCGCGTCGCGGCGTCGCCGGCGCCGGTGGTTCCGGTCGACTCGCCGCCGGCGGAACGCGAAGTGTTCGTCGAAGGGACCGATAACGAGCAGGCCGTCGTTTACGTGGGTTACCGCGGAATTACGTACGGCGACCCGGACATATTTGCTCTCGGCCTTCTCGACGCCGCTCTCTCGGGCGTAGTTTTACCGAGCGGGCCGTTACACGAGCGGCTGCGGGACGCGGGTTACTCGTACGTGGTCCACGCCTATAACGTCATCGCGCGCGACCCGGGCTTCTTCGCCATCTACGCGGCTACGGCGCCACGGAACGCCGAAAAGGTGGTCGCCGTGATCGAAGAGGAGGTCGCCAAGGTCAAGACGGAGCCGATCTCGGCCCAGGACCTCGAGCTCGCCCGCGAGAACTGGCTCACGGTGAACGCGCTTTATTACAAACAATCCAACGCCGACGTGGCGCGACTCGCCGCGCGCGACGAGCTCGTCGGCCTCGGTTACGACTGGCGCGACAACTTCGACGAGCGCGTCCTCGCGGTAACGGCGAATGACGTTACGGCCGCGGCGCGCAAATACCTCGTCAACGCGGTGGTCGTCGTCACGACGCCCACGCCACCCCAGGAAATGGCAGCGGAAGTCGCCGAAGGAGAGCCCGCCGGCGGTACGGCCG
>CAZWAM010000039.1:0-20488 GCA_964631855.1 uncultured bacterium
GCCCGGCACAGCGCGCAGAAGACGACGCTGAACTCGCCGCAGTCGCCGCTCCGTCTGGCGAAGGATTTGGCCGCGCCCCGGCTTTTCAGGTCCGGGTACTCGTAGCGGATATTGTAAGCGACCCAGTCGAATATCTTCTTGGCCTTATAGTACGGGTTCGTCTCGTCGCCGACTATTTCGCCCGCCTGGGCGCGGATGGCGTCCGTAACTTCTATCCACGGCTCGGACTGCATGTACCGCTGATAATCCGGCGAGGCCTCGTCGTACGGCTCGATCATTTCCGGGTCGATATCTTCGCCGCTCACCAACTCGCCTGCGAACGTGAAGTCGTAGTATACGTACGCTTCGTCGGCCCCCTCGAAGTCCTTCAGGCGCCAGAAGACTATTCTGTTGCCGCCTAAAGGGTCCTCTAAAATTTTAACGGGCTCGGGATATATCTCGCCTATCTCGACCTTCTGGCCGCGGTGGTTCAAGGGCAGCGCGACCCACAGGCGCACCTCGGGCGAGTCGCCGGTGGCCTGTATATTCTCTACGAAGCACCAGTACCGGCCGGCCGTCATCTCCGCCTCTTCCGCTTGGACAACGGCCGCGGCGCCGAGTAGGCCGAACAGGGCAACGGCTATTATGCAACAAGCTCGTAGCATCTTCTCCTCCTGTGAGTTGAGTGTGTTTACGGTATGACGGGAAAGGCCGAACTGGATATATATGTTAATAATGTGCGGCGCCGGTTTCAACATTATCCGGCCGCGTTCGTGCCGACGCGTACAAGGCGACCCGCCGCGCCCTACTCCAGAGCCAACGTCACTTCATCCAGATGCGTCTCGGCGAACGTCAGCATGTCCTCGTAGTCTATGCCGCTCTCGATGACCCGCATAAACTCCCGGCGCGCGGCTTCGAGGTCGCCCTTCTTTTGATAGCACACGCCCAGAAGGTTGCGGCACTGAACGTCCACCACCGGTTTCAAGGACCCCGCCTTGGCGGCGAGCCCTTCGCGGAGGGCGTCGATGGCGTCGTCGAGCTTGTCCTGGCCCAAGTACGCCTTCCCCAGCGCGAGCCAGGCGGCTTCGGCCTCGCGGTCTTCCTCGAGCGCGGCGAGGAGGAGCTCCTCCGCCTTGGCGTATTCGCCGGCGTTGACGTAGGCGGCGGCGAGGCCGTACGAGGCCTTCTTACGCGCGGCCCCCGCGTCGTCGCGCCCCTCGCCGAAGACGTAGCAGCCGGCGCTTACCGTTTTATCCGACAGCCCGACGTACTCGATGCCCGCGGGGTAGCCGTCGTCGATGCCCGGCCGCATGTAACGGAAGACCTTCCCGACGCCCAGGGCCGCGTTCTTAAACCGGAAGTTGTTCCCGACCAATATGACGAGCCGGTTGGGATACAAGTTGCCGAAAAACCAGTTCGCGTCCCAGGCCGGGATCCCCGTCATCTCCATAAATGCGTGGACGTCGTCCTCCGTCGCGGGGATGGTACCGCCCGGGACGAACATCTGCGCCACGGACGTGTCCGCCGGCACCCAGCCGTACGGCGGCAGCAGCACCTCCGCCCACTGGTGGCCGCCGCCGAAGGACCAACAGGCGGTGACGGTCCGCGCCGGCACCCCCGCGGCGCGGCACAGCGCGCAGAAGATGACGCTGAATCCGCCGCAGTCGCCGGCCCGCCGGGCGAAGGATTTCGTGGCGCTACAGTGGTCCAGGTCCGGCGACTCGTAGCGGATATTGTAAACGACCCAGTCGAATATCTTTTTGGCCTTGTAGTACGGGTTCGTCTCGTCGCCGACTATTTCGCCCGCCTGGGCGACGATGGCGTCCGTAACTTCTATCCACGGCTCGGAGCGCGTGTAGCGTTGGTACTCCGCCGACTCCTCGTCGTACGGCTCAATTTTCGACGGGTCGACGTCGACGTTGACCTCTTCGCCGGCGAACTTGAAGTCGTAGTACGCGTACGCGTCGTCGGCGCCTTCGAGGTCGGTCAAGCGCCAGAGGATGACCCTATTGCCGCCCAACGGGTCGTCGACGACCGCGGCCGGCTCGGGGTATATCTCGCCGATTTCGACCTTCTGGCCGAGACGGTTCATCGGGAGTGCTACCCACAGCCGGACCTCGGGCGCGTCGCCGGTGACCTGTATGTTCTCCACGAACGCCCAGTACCGGGCGGCCGTCATCTCCGGCTCGGCGGCTTGGAGCGCCGCCGGCGCGGTGAGCGACGCAAGCAGAAAGATACCTACAACGCCGTATATTCGCGACATCGTCTCCTCCTCTGATGTGAGCCGTTCTTAAATATTTGAGTACAAGGCCGGTTACGTAGTAGTCGCCGTTTTTACCGGAACGCGACTATTCACCGGGTGCGGGAAGGCCGTCGAGGTGTTCCTCGGCGAAGGCCAGCGAGCCGCTGTAGTCGCAACCGCGCGCGAGCGCCCACATAAACTCCTTGCGCGCCGCGTCGCCGTCGCCCTTCTTCTCGTAGCACACGCCCAAGTAGTTGTGCGCCCAGGCCTCGAACAGCAGCTTTGTGGAGCCGCCTTTGCCGGCCAGGCATTTGTGAAGGGCGGCTATGGCCTCGTCCGTTTTGCCTTGCTCGACGTAAACCCGACCCAGGCTTAGCCAGGCCGGCGCGCTGTCCGGGTTCTCCTTCAGCGTTAGGAGGAGGCCGGCCTCGGCCTTGGCGTACTCGCCCGCCTCCAGATAGGCGCCGCCGAACGCCGCCGCGGCCCTCTCGCCCGCGACGGCCGGGTCGTCGTAGCCCTCGCCCGCCAAGAAGAAGCCGGTGTTCACCGTCTTATCGGACAGGCCGATAAGCTCGATGGCGAACGGGTAGGCGCAATCGCCGCCCGGTTGCATGAAGCGGAAGGTCTTCGCGATGTCCAGCTCCGGGTACTCGACGCGGTGGTTATTGCCGATGGATACGATGAGGTGCCGGGCGTAGAGGTTGCCGAACAGCCAGTTGGCGTCCCACTCCGGGATGCCCCACGTCTTCATCGTCTCGGCGACGCCTTCCTTGGGTACGGTGACCTTGACGCCGGGGACGAATACCTGGCCCACCGAGCCGTCGACCGGTACCCAGCCGTACGGCGGCAGCAACACCTCCGCCCACTGGTGGCCGCCGTTCCAGTATCCCTTGTTGGTGACGGTCCGCGCCGGGATGCCCAGCGAGCGACACATCGCGCAGATGATGACGCTGAACTCGCCGCAGTCGCCGCTCCGGCGGACAAAGGACTTGGCCGCGCCGCGGCCTTCCACGTCCGGGTATCGGTATAGGATGTTGCGGATGACCCAATCGTATATTATCCGCGCCTGGAAGTAGGGGTTGTCCTCGTCGCCTACTATCTCGGCCGCCTTGGCGCGGATGTCGTCGGTTATTTCTATCCAAGGCTCCGACCGCGTGTAGCGCTTGTATTCCGCGGAGTTGACGTCGTAAGGTTCTATTTTCAACGGTTCGACGTTGGCGTTCACCTCTTCCGCGGCGTACTTGAAGTCGTAATAAAAATAGAAGTCCTCGCCGTCCACGACGTCCGTCTGCCGCCAAAAAATAATTTTGTTGCCGCCCAAGGGGTCCTCGAAGATCTTGACGGGCTCCGGGTATATCTCGCCGACTTCGACCTTCTGGCCGCGGTGGTTCACCGGCAGCGCGACCCAAAGTCGCACCTCGGGCGATTTGCCGGTGACCTCGACGTTCTCGAAAAAGTGCCAGTAGCGGCAGGGGGTCATCTTGGCCTTGGCGCCGTAGGCCGCGGCCGCGCCCACGAGCAGGGCGAGTACAACGAACGCTTTAACGCAATGAGCTCTCGACATCTCTTCCTCCTGGTGTGGGGTTAAATGCGGCTGAGCCAATATAAACCGAAATCCTAGCACATCCTACCACACGGTCCCCTCGCCGTCAAACTATTCAAAGGGGCGGCGGTTCGGCGATTAAACCACTGGCCGGGCCGCGGCGTCAAAATACCCGGAACTCCAACCCAACCTTCGACCAGGAGGGATTGACGTGAGGAAATGCAAAATCATAATTTACGCCTCGTTCACTTCCCTTATTTTGGCTATGCTAGCCGCGCCCGCGTGCGGCGAGGCGGCGAGCTTCTACTCCGAACTCTCGGTGGGCAAGGCCGTCGTCCACGGCAACCTCGCCGTCTACCCGGTCTACCTGCCGGGCGGCGGCGAGAAGTTGGGGGACGTACTCACGATGGCGGAGGCCGTCGAGGCCGGCAAGTTCAGAATAGCCGAGCTCGAGGAGGGCGCGTCCGTTAACACCCTCGAGGTGCACAACGACACGGCTAAGTACGTCGTATTGCTCGCGGGCGAGATGGTGCGCGGCGCCAAGCAGGACCGCATCATCTCGTTCGACGTCGTCATACCCCCGCGGGGCAAGGTCGGCGTCGACGCCTTCTGCGTGGAGGCGGGCCGCTGGACCGAGGTGAGCAAGCACTTCAAGTACGAGAAGGAAATCGCCCCCGCGAGCGTCCGCGCCGCGGCCCAGGGCAAACAGGACCAGAGCGAGGTTTGGGGCGCGGTGTCGAGGGTGAACGAGGCGTGCGGCGCCGTAACCGGGACCGACGCGCTCACGGCGAGCTACGACGACCCCGCGTTCCGGGCCGACGTCCAAAAGTACGAGAAGGCGCTGAAGGGTCTCGCCAAGAAAAAGGAGGTCGTGGGCGTAATCGTCGTGGCTGAGGGGAAGGTGAAGGCCGGCGACGTCTTCGCCAACCACGACCTCTTCGCCGCGGTCTGGCCGCGCCTGCTGACCAGTTACGCCATGGACGCGGCGCTGGCGGGCGAGCTGGGTAAGGTCCCGCCGGCGTCGGCGATAGAGTCGTACCTCGCTCAGTTGGAAGACGCCGAGCGCGAGGAGACGTACGCCGACGAGCTCCAGAACCGCTCGAGCCTAAGCAAAGACGATATGAGCGCGTACGAGCTGGAGTACAAGGGCAAGAAGGTCCACCTGAATATGTACTGAGTACGGCCTTTATCGGAATAAAGTAAGCCGGCCCGCGAGGGCCGGTTTTTTAATTCGGGCGGTATTTAAATTCGATAGGTCTTCCCAGAATACGAAAGCCGTCTATAACTATAAAATCGAATGCAGGAATTCCTTTAGTAATAAACCACTAAATATGTAGTTAGTTGATGCGTTAATTTCCTTGTATTCGGAACAACCGGTTACCACCCAAATAACGCCATCGGCGACGAATACTTTAGTACCGGTTCCTCTGGCCCGGACGAGGTCCATACCGTCTTTAAAACCCGCGCTTTGTTCACCGCCAATCGCCGACAAGAATTTAGCTTCACCTACGATGAACTTCCCCGAAACCTTTGCTACGAAGTCGGGCCGCTTAGTAAGGCCAAGGTTTAACGTTTGATTCGAGAAATCTTTTAATATCCTTTCGTTCGCGTCCAGAAAAACGATCCCTTTATTAATTGATATAAAACTATCCATAGGCTCAAATTCAAATTGGGTCTTCAACCAATTTTTAAACTGCGGGCCCCTAACCCTGTTCGCTTCCGGCGGAGCCGAAATCTTTGAAACTATTCCTTCGTAGCCTAAGGCGTTGACTGCTTTGCATATACGGGCAACGGTTCGCGGGTTATTTTCAATACCTTTATCGTATTTCCTGAGAAAATCTACGTACGAATCTTTTATCGGGAATTTCTCTAGGCGTAGTAAACAACGTAAAAGGGATATATCGTCCCCGCTTTCGATATGCCGTTTTATCTCCGCTTTTTTCGCGGTATTGATCCGGCGAACTCTAGTCTCTCCCGGGTATATTTCGTAAAGCCGGTCCAAATAATCGCTTCGTTGTGCTAATTCGGCTGTCTTTCTTCCCCATTCGTTCATCCGGGCCTTCCTCGGAAGGGGCGGTCCCTCCGCATAAAGTTATAAGTTTGTAATCGGATAAACGGTTCCGGCATAGTTTAATGGCTATAGGGGATAAGTCGATACCTATCCACCGCCTGTTTAGAACGGCGGCGGCTTTTAGTGTCGTACCTGCGCCGCAGAAAGGGTCTAGTACTAGATCACCCTCGTTCGACGATGCACCAACAATACGGCGCAACATGTCGAGGTTTTTCTGCGTGGGATACGTTGCATTTTGCGGGTCTTTGAAAACCCATATATCCTGGACTTTAACGCCGCGCCGTTTTATTTCATCGGCATAGATCTTTTTTCGGGGGTTACCGGTAGAAGACCACTCAATTAAACCTAATTGATCAAGGCGTTCTAATTCTTCGGGGGGATAGCGCCAATGCCGCCCGGGGGGCGGTAACATACCTCGCCATTTTTGGCCGGTACGGCCATTTGCTGTTTCTCCCGGTGCGTGAAGTGGGGTAGTGGTATAGCGCCGGCCATCCTGTTCGGCGTTTTTAAACCGCGGGTCCTTTTCGATGTCAATCGCTTCACGGGGGTGATTCCATATATATCGCGCTGTCTTAGAATAAAAAAGGATTACGTCTTTCGTGTTCCCGTAACCTTTTCTTTGGAAGTTCTTAGGGTTGCATTTAACGCGAGTGATGTCGTTAATGAAACGGTCGTCCCCAAAAACATCGTCCATGAGGCATTTAACATAATGCCCCATCTTTAAGTCGATATGGAGATAGATAGACCCGTCGTCGGCTAATAACTCTCGCATAAGCTCCAACCGAAGCCCTAGGAATCCTAGGTATTCTTTCCTCGAAAATTTGTCCGCGTACGCTGTTCGGCCGTTGCGCGCTCGACTTATAGTCGCTCCGCGGTCCTCGGTAATCGTAAAGGTTTGGTTTGTACCGTAAGGAGGGTCGGCGTATATTAAACGGACGCTACCTGCGAGGTTGAGCTCCGTTAATAGGTACCGAAGCCCTTCAAGGTTATCACCGTAGATTAGTCGATTATCGTATTCCATATCGTATATTTAACTACAATTTTTATAACATAACACAGTAGCCCAGTCCACATTATTCGACTGAACTCGCGTTGTAGTTTTTCTTCTTTTCGCCGGCCTATAACCCTTCTACTGGCCTTTTTGGATCGTCAGTTACTTCACCACCGCCAGCCGCTTGGCCGCCGTCAGGCCGCCGGCCTCCAGCCGGTAAACGTAGACCCCCGGCGAGAGCGCGAGGTCGCACGTTATCTTATGCTCACCCGCGGCGAACTCTCCCTGCGCTGGCGTCGCGACGCGCCGACCCGCCAGGTCGTATACCGCGAGCTCCGCGTAACCCGGCGCCGCCAGCGAGAAGGCGAAGTTGACCGCGCCCCGGGACGGGTTCGGATAAGCCGCGTACAGTGCGAAGGCGCGCGCCGTCGTTCCCACGTCGCACGTAATCGGGCCGTACTCGCGGCTCCAGCCGCTCAGGTCGTACGCGACCAGCTTGTAGCTGTACGCGCCCGGCTCAAGGTTAACATCCTCGAAGCGATAAGGCGAGCGGCCTACGATGCGCTCGGCGTTGACGCGCGTCCACGGGCCGTCGCCGGCCCGTCGCAGCAGGTCGAAGCCCGCGACCCGGCCGCCGCTAAGCTGCCAGGTTATCAACGCACCTTTTTCGCGGGCCACCGCGCGGAAGGCCGTCACCTTCACGGCCACCGTAAAGTCGTTGAGGAAGACGACGAGCGGCTTGCGCGAGAAGCCGGCCGCCAGGTCCAGCGCGCCGTCGCCGTTAACGTCGCCGATGGCGATGGCGCGGACCTCCTGCGAGCCGGTGTACTGCCACGTCGGCTGCTTGTCGATGGCGCCGGCCTTATTTTCCCAGACCGACAGGCCGCGGTACGGGTGATTGGCGATGACGACGTCCTGGTAGCCGTCGCCGTTGAAGTCGCCGATGGCCGCCTCGTTGACGCGGACCCGGCCGGCCGACGTCCACGCCGGCGTCGTGCCCAGCTTGCCGCCGTCGTTGGCGTAGATGCGGAGGTAGTCGTTGCTGCCGGCGACGAAGAGGTCCTGGTCGCCGTCGCGGTCGTAGTCGAAGAAGATAACGCCGCGGTCCGTCTTGCCCGGGTTGCCGGAGGTCCAGCCGGGGGTCGTGCTCGGCGTTCCGGTGGTATTGAAATATACGCAGGTGTCGAAGTTGACCCACTTCGCGACGCCCACGTCCAGTTTCTTGGAATAGGTATAGTCGACCTCGGCCGTCTCGCCCTGCCGGAGCGGCCTGCAGAACGAGACCCAGCCGGCGTAGAGGTCGTAGGCGTACGCGGCGTTGAGGGGCCGGCCTTCCAGGCGGACGGCGTCTATTCGGAGCAGCGGCGCGTGCTTGAGGTAGAACACTTGCCGCGAGCCGTCGCCCTGGAGCTTCTCGCCCTTGATTTGCGTGAAGTCGGCGCCGTCGACGTCGCCCAGGCAGATGCCGCTGAAGACGCCCTGGCCGCTGGAGCGCCACCCGGCCGTCGCGCCAAGGCCCGAGCCCGTGTTCCAGAAGATGTAGACCGGCCGGTACGGGTCCTGCGAGCTCCTTCCCTGGTTCGACGTCGCGGCGTCTACGTCGCCGTCGCCGTCGATATCGCCCAGGCAGGAGCCGGTGCCCCAGGCCGGTTGCGCCGACGACCAGTCGGGTGAGGTGTTGGGGCCTCCCTTCTTGCCGTAGTAGACCGAATCGGGTTGGTAGGAGCTCCCGCCGTTGGCGGCGAACACGTCCCGAACGCCGTCGCCGTTTATGTCGCCGGTATCGAGCTCGGCGGTGTGCCGCTGAAGCGAGGAGGTCCACCCGGGCGAGTTGCCGAGCTTGCCGCCGTCGTTGTAGAAGATCATGTTGTGGTAGTCGTAGATGGGCGGGTACCAGTTGCTGGCGTCGTAGCAGCCGGCGAATAGGTCCAGGTCGCCGTCGTCGTCGACGTCGGCGAAGGCCAGGCCGCCGTAGGCGCGCTCCGCGGTTTCCCACGTCCAGCTCGGCTGCGACGGGAGCGGGATGGCCGCGTGCGCCGCGACGGCGATTAAGGCCAATGCCATTAAATATCTAAACATATCGTTCACTCCTTTTCGCTTCCCTAAAGGTCGCCGGTAACGACAGAACCCGGCGCCACTTCTACTTCCGGCCATATACTGCTCCCCGGCTCGAGGCGGGCGCTCGCGCCTACGCGCGCGCCATCCCCCAGGACCGCGCCGTCGACGACGGCCTCCGCCCCGACGACGACGCCTTCCCCCAAGATGCTCCCGGTGACCGCGGCCCCCTCGCCGACATATACGCCGTCGAATAACAGCGACGCCTCGACGACGGCGCTGGCGCCCACGTCGCAGCCGCTCCCGAGGACGGACCGGCCGCCGACCGCGGCCGCCGAGCTGATGCGGCAGTCGCCGCCGCCGAGAAACGTGGCTTCCCGGCGCGGCCATAACCTGAGTTGCGCCGCCAGCAGATCGTGGGCCGTGGCTACCGGGAGCCAAACGCTCGCCGCTTCGACGACGGCGACGGGATGGTCCGCGGCGTAGCTTTCAAGGGCGGCGGTGAACTCGAGTTCGCCTCGCGGCGACGGCTCGAGCCGTTTTATGAAATCGAATATTTTTTCGTCGACTTTATAAAGGCCCGTATTAACCAAGGCCGCTGTTTCCCCACCGGGCTTTTCGTCAATTCCGCGCAGGAAGCCTTTATCGGTTTTCAGTACGCCGAAACTGCCGGCCGAAGGTACGGGGGCGCCGAGCACCGCGGCGCCGCCGGCGGAAGCGACGGCCTCGACGTTTCCGGGGCCGTAGTAGTCGTCGCCGTTTGCGACGAGGAACTCGCCGGCCACGGCGTCTCGAGCCGAGGCCACGGCGTCGGCCGTTCCCCATTGGTTGGTTTGGGTAATATATTTTATGCTTAAACCGGCTAAGCGCTCACCGAACGCGGCCCGTACCATGTCGGCCCGATATCCGACGACGAGTATCGCCTCGTCGACGACGGCCGCGAGCGCCTCCAGCGTGTGGGCCAAGAGCGGCTTTCCCAGCAGCGGAAGCGTCGGCTTGGGCCGGCTGAGCGTGAGCGGGTACGTTCGCGTCGACTGGCCCGCGGCGAGGACGACGGCCTTCATTCGCTTTCCCCTTCTCCTTCGGTTGCGGGCGGCGGCGCCGTTTCGGCGTCTCCAGGTTCGGGGACTTCTTGTTCGCGTACGGGCGGTGCGGCCCGGGCCGGCCTACGAGGCGGAAAAGATGACAGGCGCGCGGCGAAGTTGTGCCACTCGAGGGCGACTAATACGCCGTCGTACGTGTAATAGGCGCGGAAGGGGCCCGGCTCGAGTTCGTAAACGCGGCACATACGGCTTTCGCCGCCAACGACGACGGCTTTAAGACCTTGCCACTTGGCGCGGGCCGGGCGGCCCTCGACGGCCGGAAAGCAGAATTCGTACGGCGGCGCGTCGTCCTCGTCGGCCACGGCCACGGCGGCGCCGAGCGCTATTAATTCGCCGAAGGCGGGACCGATGGGTTTGTGCGGCGGTGCGCCACAAGGCGGAATGCACGTGGTGCCGCCCTCGACGACCCTGCCCAAGATCTCGCCGTAAACGAGTACCGCGGCCGGTTCCTTGGGCGGTTTTTCGTACCAGGCGGCGACGCTGCCGGCCCGCGCGCCGGCGCAATAAATATCGTAGAATAGTTCCGCGCGGTTTTTTATACCGGGGATCTCCGCGGCTATCGCACGCGCGCCGCGTCCTTCGGCTTTCGCCTCGCCGGCAAGCGCGAACTTAGTCAACGTCGCCGGCTCTTCGGACGTTGCCAGCGCGACGCGGAGCCGGGGCACCGGCCGGCCCGGCGCGCCAACGCCGCGGCCCTCGACCTCGAGCCAATCGTACGGCGCGAGCAAGTTCCCGCGGAAGAGGCCAAGGCCCGTAACGACGCGGACCGATTTGCCCCGGGCGCGGTAGAACGCTGCCAGCCGCCCCAGTTCTCCCTCGCCGTGGAGGTGGGGCCATGCTCCGCGTTCGGCCGTTGCTAAGTCGGGCGGGGCGTTTTCGAGGGATGGTTGGCCCGCAGGCTCAAGGGTAAACGTACCGGCCACGATATTTCCGGTTACGCGGCCCGAGAAGGTCTGGCCGGGCCGAGCCAAATCCTCCGGGCGAAGGGGCCGCGACAGCCTTGCGGTAAGAGGCAGAAGTAGGCGCGTGGCTTTTGAGGCCGGCGGGATTATGAAAGGTAGATAAAGTAATTCCGTGTTTTTATACAGAAACCCGCGCGGTCGGGGCGGCCCGTTTGCGGGGCACGTAGCGACGCCCGCGGCATCCGTATAATTTACTACCGCTCCGTCCGCCGCGAAAGTAAAACGGACGTAGCGGCCTTCGCGGCCGAGGCCCGTCCACGAGCGGCCCTCGCCGCGGCCCCGGTACGGCGATACGCGGCCGGAGGTGAGCTCGAGGCTCGTAAGGGCGGCGGACTCGGAAAGATGCCGGGCCGTCGCGATGGGTAGTGGAACACCCCTAAACGTCAGGAAGGAAGGCGCTCTTCGGCCACGCTTTTCCGTCACGTTTCCGAACTCGTCGACGAGGTTGTAATACCAGGAGTTGCCGCGGCGGTAGCGGAACTCGCCGCCGTTCCAACGACCGGCCAGGTAGAATGCCGTTTGCGCGGGGCGCCGCGCGGCGACGAGGGTAAGTTCGTCGTCTACGACGCCCCGGCCGTCGGCCCACCGGCGGAGGGCGAGCCGGCATTCCGTTACGACGAAAGGGCCCGAGGCGTCGCGGCGTTCACCCACCTCGAGACGCTCGAGGCGGCCTACGGTCGTGCCCCGGTAGCGGATGGCGAAGTACTCGGGTCCTTCTCGTTCGGGTAAGCCGCAGCAAAAGAAGACGGCCGTACCGGCCGCCAGGGTATTCGCCAAAAATTTTAAGTTGACCTTTTGGGGCACGTTGCGCCGTTTTTGATTAAAGTTTACGCAGGATAAAACCGGCGGCTATGACGCCGATCACAGTGACGACGTTTATTTTTAAGATCAAACCGAAAGTGAGGGTTAGGATATGGAGGTTGAGAACGGAGGGCTCCAGGCCGAAGGCAATGCTCTTCAAAAAGAAGTTCTTGACGCCACCCTCCGGCAAGTACGCACCCAAGAGTTCGCCGACCATCGTACCTAAGAGCGCGCCGATGATGACGACGATTAAACCTTTAACGAGACCTTTCGCTCCCGGCATTCGATTTCGCTCCCTTCCGCTTTTTAGGCCCGCGGAGCCGACCGCGGTTCTAAACCGCGAGTGTTCCCAAACTCTAAAGAACGGCTAAGTGCTTTATACCAAACGGGCGCCGGCCGTTTTCGAATCTCGCCAGCCACACGCCGGATATGTTAGCATAGCTGCGGGCCGCGGGAAAGGGTTTTTGTTCTTCCCGGGCGCGAAAAGCGCGCGTCGCGGTTTTGCGTTTTAATGCCTTGACTGCCGGGTTTTCCTGTGGTAAGTTTAAAAACAAGGAGGAAATACCGGTGCGCACGAAATTAATCGTCTCGTTCGTAGTTTCACTTCTCGCATTAAACGGCGTAGCTTTGGCGAAGTCGTGGCGTGTTGCGGGCGCTATTGTGCACATGCGGCAAGACGAGTACGAGGCGGCGATAAAACTCCTGGAGGAGGACGTCGCGGAGTCGCCGGATAGCGCCGAGGCCTGGGGTTACCTCGGCGACGCTTACGCACACGAGGGCGAATTTCTGAAGGCCGCGGGAGCTTGGTCTCGCGCGGAAGAAATATATGGGCAGAAGAAGAAACAGAAGAAGATCGATAAAATACTTCAGAGCCGGGAATATTTTTGGTCGCAGGCTTTCAACGCCGCGCACAAATACGTCGCCCGCGCTTTGAGTTTCGACAATCCGGATTTCGTTCCCCAAGAAGGCGAGACGGTCGGCGGGGATTTGGAAAAAGCGGAAGAAGGGTTCATCGCTACCTACCAAGTTTTTAGTCCCCACCCCAAGACGCTTTTCCTTCTCGCCCTCGTTTACGAGGATAAGGCCGCTTACTACGGCGAGCTGGACGAGGAAGAGGTCGTTGCCGTTACCGACTACGACCTCGACACCGGCGCCGCGGCGCAACGCGAGGTCAAAGCCGGCGAATACGCAGGAGAGATGTGGTTGAAGGCCTTGGATACGTACGAGACGGCGGCCGAGGCGAAACGGGCCGATATGGCGGGCGAAAACTGGGACGAAAAGACGCTGCTCAGCGATTACCTCGTGAAGGTAGTCAACGCGTGTTTACGCCTCGAAAAATACGAGCGGGCGCTCGCGATTATCGACCCGCTTTTGGCGGAGACGCCCGACGACATGATGCTCTTGAACGCCAAGGCGGCCGTACTCGACAAGCTGGACCGCGTGGGAGAAGCGATTGAGACGTACGAGCAAGTCGCGGCCAGGGTCACGGACGATAAGATAAAGGCCGAGGTCCTCGGGGAAATCGCCTCCTATTACTTGCGGAAAGAGTACGAGGGGCGCGACCCGAAGAAGGCCATCGAGGTTTTAGAGGAGGCTGTAGAGCTGGCGCCGGAGGATTACCGGATTTATATAAACCTGGGCAAGGCCTACGGCGAAGTAGGCGAATACGAGAAAGGTAAGGAGTTCCTCAGGAAGGGTCAAGAGCTTTACGAAAAATCGCAAGGTGGGCAATAACGGCTGGCGTTAACAGCTCTTTCACTTTGGCGCGATTATGAGGTGCCCGGTGTGCGGCGGGCCTTTGGTTTCCGACGAACTCCAGTTCGGGTTATACCAGTGTGCCCAGTGCGGCGAGGTTGAGGTCGACGAGGGGGGTGCCTACGTCCGGGGGCGCTTCTACGAGTTCGGCGACCGGCAGCGCGAAGACCCCACCCTCCTCGGCGAGTTCGACGCCACGCCCGACGACCACGTACCCACGTGGGAAGATGTGCTCGCGGGCGACGACGCCGTTTTAGACCCCGAGGATTAAAATTGAACGGCCCTTATCGCCTTAAATGCCGCCGGTACGCCGGCGGCTTTTTCCTGTTGCGTCGACGTAGCGGCGAAGGCGGAAGCCGACGCCCCACTTTTCCGCCAAACTCTCCACCGCGGCCGTAGAGACGGCGTCGGTTGCGACCGCGGTAATTACCACCGTCGGCACGTGGCGCTTCGCGCCGGCTACGAAGTCGGCCGCCGCTTGCCACGCGTCGCGGCCCGCGCGCGGCCGGCACAGCCGCCGATACGTCGCTTCGTCGGCGGCGTTGACGCTTACCGAGACCTTATCGAACAGGCCGGCCATCTCGGGCGTAACGTCCCGGCCTTGCGTGAGTTGCGCCGAACCGTTGGTGTTTAGCCGCACGACGCCGCCGGCCTCCTTTACGGCCCGCGCCACTTCCTTGACGGTCCCCCAACGTATCGTCGGCTCGCCGTAACCGCAGAATACGATTTCGTCGTAAGCCGCGGGGTCGCCGATCGCCTCTTCGACCTCGGCCGCCGTAGGCTCCATTTTTAAGCGGAGGTCGTAGCCGCCGACGCCGGGCGCCGAGTTCCTGATGCAAAAGCGACAGTCGTTGGTGCAACGGTTGGTAACGTTCAGGTAGATCGAGTTTCTTAGGCGGTAAGCTATCGCGCCGCCGAAGTCGGGCGCCAGGCCGAAGAGGCGCCGCGCCGCCAGCGTCGTTTCCGCGTACACGTCTTCGAGGGGTCTCTCGGCCTTGGCGCTTAGCGCTTCCGCGACTAAAGGCAAGTACGCCGGCTCGTTTCGTTTGCCGCGGTACGGTTTCGGCGCCATATAGGGCGCGTCCGTCTCGAGCATAATCCCCGCGAGCTCGAGCCCCGCGAAATACGTAGGTACTTTTTCACCTTTCCCGTCGAAAGTTATACTCCCTGTAAAGGATACGTAAAGCCCCCTCGCGCGAGCCCATTCGTAATAATCGCGACTCCCGGAGAAGCAGTGGAGTGCGGCGCCTCGCGGCGGTGCCCCCTCCTCATCCAGAACGCGTCTTAGATCCTCCTCGGCCTCGCGCTGATGCAGGATTATCGGCAGCTCCAATTCGCGGGCGAGCGCCAGGTGCCAACGCAGAAGCGCGAGCTGTTCGTCGCGCGGCAGCGCCGTGTAATGATAATCGAGGCCGCACTCCCCGACAGCGACCGTTAAGCCCTCCATTTTACCGCGCTCGAGCGCTTCCCTTATGCCGGCGGCCTGGGCGTCGTCGAGGTGTAGGCCGCAGTTGGGGTGGAGGCCCCCGGCGAAATGTATTCCGTCGTGGCGACGGGCGAGCTCGAGCGCCCGGGCCGCGTCCGCCGCGGCGCACGCCGGCACCACCATATACCGCACGCGCGCATCCTTTGCGCGAGACACGACGTCGTCGACGTCCACGGCATAGTCGTCGTGCTCCAGGTGGACGTGCGTGTCGGCCAAGAGGTAGTTGAGTTCCATAGAGAGTGGGATGGGTAGGAAGAGCCGCAACCTTTTTAGGGAGTTCGGCGCACGACGCCTACGCGTACGAGCGCGGGCTCGGCGCCGTTACTGGTACCAATTATTCGATTTTAGGCGAGACCCGTTACGCCGTTAGAAGAAGAACGCCGGGCCGAAGGCGCCGCTGAACGTGGGCTTGCGGCTTTCGCCTTCGGCTTTCGCGGTAGCCGGTGCGATTTTAGTAAAATCGTAATCCAAAGCCGTTGTTATGTAAATGCATAGCGGCAAGACGATTTCGATCGTGTTGGCGTTGCGAAACGCGAAGCCGCTCTTCCACCCTTCGGCTTCTTCCGGCCTTTCGTAGGCCAGGCTGCCGTAGCGGCCGCGCCAACCGAAGTAGATGTCCGAGAAAACGCATTTAGTAGGCGACGGCCTGTAGCGTACGCCGCCCAGGATGCCGAGTTGCCCGAGCGAGCCGCCGTTATCGCCGGTTGCGAAGCGCGCGCCGAAGAACGGCCTGACGGCCGGGCGGAGCGGCCCGGGCGTGAAATAGACCGGCAAGTTGTAATTGAAGTCGAAGATTTTAACGGGTACCCCCGCGTAACTCTCGGTCGCGGCGTAGTCGAAGGTGACGAGGTGGGTGAGGTAGCCGTCGTTGCGGTAAAAATCGGCGCCGAAGTGAAAGCCTACTTTATACGACCGCTCGAGCTCGCGGTCGACCTTGGCATAGGCTTCGTACGAGGTCGCCCCGAAGGCGCCGCCTATGAGGGAGGCGTGTTCGAAGTCCTGGGCGTAGGCTGCCGCGGCCGCGGCGCACGCGAAGGCCAAAATCATCCGTTTGAGCATTTTTTCCTCCTTTAGAAACTGAACGACGGGCCGACGGTGGCGCGAGCGTTCGACAGCCGGTCGGCCACGCCGGCGTCCATTTCTAACGCGGCGTTTAAGCCAAGGAATTCGATAATCCGGACGTCGGTGCGAGCGCGGATGATAAATACCAGGTACGGGGCCCCGCCGACGCCGCCGTCCAAAGAAACGTACGACGAAGCGTTACCAACGCGAAGGCCGACGTGACCTCCTCCTCGCCCCGAACCCCTCGAGGTATCTTCTTCTCCGAAGCGAAGGCCGCCGCTCCCGGCTAAGTACGGCCGCAAGAGCCCCTTGCGGAAATAAAGGTAGAACTCGCTTCCCCAGTCGAATGCCGTCGCTTTCGTCGTGTGTAAATCTCTCTCTAAATTTAGGAAAGAGAGCCCCGAGGCGAAGGTGGCCCGGGGTAACTCGAACTCCGCCCGGAAGCCGGCGCCCAATCCGCTGTCCCTTGCCGTGCCGTACGAGGCGACGTACGTGTACTCGTCGTAGCCGTAGGCGAAGTGGGTCGAAAGTCTTAAAACGTTATCCGCCCCGGGCCACGCGGCCGCGGCGACGGCGAGTAACGTAGCCCCGGTCGAGATGAGAATAATACGAGCCATCTGCCTTCCTCCTTTTAGTCTTTATTCGCGTACGCGATACCCTTCTTCGTGCGTAATAAGGTTGTACGCCGCGAGGTCGACGCGCGCGAGCAGCGCCGGCACGGCCCCCGCGGCGCCCAGCTCCCCGCCCGGTTTCATCAGGTACGCGCGCGTCCCGAGTTCGCAAGCGGCCGCCACCTCGTGCGTCGAGAAAATCAGCGTCGCGTTCCCGACCTCGTTTATTTCTCGCAAGTACGATATGACCCGCGCGCGGGCCCCCGGGTCGAGCCACTCCAGAGGTTCGTCGAGTATCAAGAGCTCGGGCGACGTCGCCAGCGCGCCCGCCAGCGCCACCAGCTTCTTCTCGCCCCCCGATATGTAGTGGACGACTTTACCCGCGAGCTTCTCTATCTTAAGCGCCGCGAGGACGTCGCGAACGCGCCCGTCGACCTCCTCGCGCGGCATTCCCAAATTCCGCGGCGTGAACGCGACGTCGTCGAACACCGTGGGCCCGAGGATCTGTTCGTCCGCGTTCTGGAGCACGACGCCGATGCGCCCTACGAGCCGGCCGAAGTCGTGCGCCGGATTTACGCCGAATACGCTCACCTCCCCCTCGACGGGCTCGAGCATCCCCAGGACGTGTTTTAAGAGCGTCGTCTTGCCGCAGCCGTTGGGGCCGAGGACGGCGACGCTTTCGCCGGCGAAAATTTCGAAGTCGAGGCCGCAGATGTCGACCTCCGTCCGGTCTTGATATATATGGCGGGCGCATCGGACCGATACGATCGGCTCAGAGGTGTATTCGCCCATCGAAACCCCGGACCCTCAGCGCCGCGGCGGCGTTCTCGGACCGCTCCAACGCCGCGAGGACGACGTGCCCTACCGCGCGTCCCGTGTTGCCTACGAATCGGCGCGGCCGCCGCCACCCGGGCGCGCCGCGCAGGCGGTACGCGGTCCGGACGTCCCGCGCCACCGCCGCGAGTATGAATATAGCACGATAGCTCAAAAAAAGCCCGGCCGTTAAGAATTTCGGAAGGAAGCGTACCGCGGCGAGGAGCCGAGGCAGCGGCGTCGTCGCGACTATAAGGAGCACCGAGAGCGCCACCGCCGAGACGCGCACCGCGAAGTACAACACGGCGAAAGGCGTAAGGCCCCGTACGCTCAGGAACACGAGCCCTAGAAAAATCAACGGGTAGGCCGACGCCGCGAGGATCCGCCGGGCCGGCAGACGCGCCGTGAGTAGGAACGAAATAAGCAGAAGGTAAAGGGCGGCGTAAAAAACGAATTCGTAAACGAGCACAAGCGACGCGACCACGCCGCCGAGCCAGAGCAACTTGAGCTGCGCCGGTACGCGGTGCAGCCAGCCGCGTCCCGTCGTCGCCCAGTAGTCGAGGTCTTCGAAGAACATCACGTTGCCCGCGGGAACAGCCGCGGCGCCGTTCTCCTAAGGTACGCGCAGACCGTGGCCGTTACCGCGCCTTCCAAGGCCCAGCCGACGGCGCCGAGGCCGAAGAAGAGGGCCGCGAGGCGCGGTAGCGATACTTCCCCACGCTCCGCGCCGCTTCCGCCTTCGCGCTGGGCGGATTCGCGTCGGTCGAACGGTTGGAACTCGACAACGCCGCCGCGGCCTCGCTCCACTATTTGGCCGAAGTCCCGCGTGCCTACCGCGACGACGGCGAAGGCCAGCGCCGTGCCCGCGGCGAGGGCGAGGACCGTGGCGCCGAACGCGCGAAGCCACGTCGCCTTAACGAACGCCGCGGAGCCGAAGAGGACCGAGGCGACGACGGCCTCGACGCCCAGCGTCAGCGTGTTCAGGCCGACGACCGTTACGCCGCCGTGTCCCAAGAGCGCGAGGATGACGTTGGCGAACAGGCAGGCGAGGAGGGCCGCGGCCGGCCCGGCGACGATGCCCGCCAGCGCCGCGAGGTTCGGGTGGTAGCCCAGCGGCGCGACGTAAAACGACATCGCGACGACCATCAGCGCCGCGAAAAACCCCGCCCGGGCGAAGACGGGCAGGTTGCGCGCGCGGCGGAACCTGAGCCAAAGGAGCAGCAGGCCGACGGCCACGACGCCGTAGCCGGCGGCCCAAAGGTAGAAGGGCAGCACGCCGTCCGGGAGGTGGAGGTGAGCCATAAGGCGTCGTCAGCTTAGCGGGCGCCGCGGCGAGTTTAGTCGGCGCGGCGGACTTCCACTATCAGGCCGTCGGCGCGGGTGACTTCAACCGGCGCGCCCGCGGGGATATCCTCGGCCGCGCTCGCCCGCCAGTATTCGCCGCGGACGAAGACCTGGCCTCCCGCCGGCCCCACCGCGGTTACGGCGCGGCCGCGCTCGCCCACCATCCCCTTGTCGCCCGTGGTGGGCTTGCGGCGTTGCGCCCGCAGGCCCATCCCGACGGCGAACAAGAAGAACAGGACCGTCGTGACCACCGCGGGTATGATGACGGCCCAGGATACCCTGAGGTACGTCGCGGGCGTACTGATGAGTAGAATCGAACCCAGGAGCATCGAAATCGTTCCTCCCACGGCGAGCAGGCCGTGGCTGGTTATCTTTATCTCGGCGAGGAAAAGGATTATCGCGAAGACGATTAGCGCCACGCCGGCGTAGTTCACGGGCAGCGTGGATAGCGCGTAAAAGGCGAGGATGATGCAGATGCCGCCGGCGACGCCCGGCAGAATGGAGCCGGGGTTGGAGAGCTCGAAGATAAGGCCGTAGAAGCCGATGATTAGGAGGAGGTAGGCGACGTTCGGGTCCGTTACGACGGCGAGGAAGCGCTGGCGGAAGTCCGGCGTCAGCTCCTCGACGCGCGCGCCCTTCGTCCTTATGGGAATCGTCCGGCCCGCCACCTTCACCTTCCGCCCCTCCGCCTTCTTCAACAGCTCGTCGAGATTTTCGGCGACGAAGTCGACGACGTTCTCGGTCACGGCGTCCTCCGCGGAGAGCGACGCCGACTTGCGGACGGCGAGCTCGGCCCACTTCTCGTTGCGGCCGCGGCGCCGCGCGAGGCTCTTGATGTAGGAGGCGGCGTCGTTGGTGATCTTCGCCACCATGGCCTCGTCGGCGCCCTCGCCGCCCGCGCCCAACGTCACCGGGTGCGCCGCGCCGATGGAGGTGTTGGGTGCCATCGCGGCGACGTGCGCGGCGAGCGTGATGAAGGTCCCGGCGCTCGCGGCCCGGCCGCCGGGAGGCGATACGTACACCGCGACCGGCACCTTCGACGCCAAAATCTTCTTGATTATTTTGCGCATCGACGGGTCGAGGCCGCCGGGGGTATCGAGCGAGACGACGACGAGCGAGGCGCCGTCCTCCTCCGCCTCTTCGATACCCCCGACCAGGAACTCGGCCATGATGGGGCTTACGACGCCCTCTATTTTGAGGTGGCGGACGAGGGGGGCTTCGGCTCGAGCCGCGGCGGCGGCTGGACCTAAAGCCGCTAGCAGCAACACCGCTAAGCTAAGTTTTACCTTCATATCATATAGTATACTGCAAGTGCTTTGCCTATAGTCGAAGGCGTTACGGCCGCGAGCCCTTCGTCGTGGTAGCGGCCGCGGTCCCGCCATTTCGTAAGGCGCCAGTACTTACTCCCGCCTTCGGCGAGGTAACGTTCGAACTCAAAAGTGCATAAGCCGTAGGCATGATATCCGTTAAGTTCGTCAACCATGACGAGAAGCTCAACGTTTACCTTTTCGGCGTTATATATCGTCGCCTCGGGCGGGGGCTCTCCTACGTTTTCGGTTTCGATAGATAATGAAATCCGGTAAGCCTTTTTGAACATATTGGATACCGCTCTCAAGAATTCTGTGCGGTTCCACGATTCCGGGATTTCGTATTCGCTCCCCGGCGGGTTC
>CAZWAM010000040.1:0-20011 GCA_964631855.1 uncultured bacterium
TTAAACCTTTAAGAAACGGCGAACGGCCACGCTCGAGCCCAACGCACCTCCCAGCGCGGAAAGGCCGAGGCCCGCGGCGACGTACGTCGTCGGTAAAAAGTAGACCGCCACGTCGTTGGCGCGGAGGAACGCGACGCCGCCGCACAAGGCGCCGAGCGCGATAAGGCCGCCCATAAGGCCGATCACGAACCCCTCGACTACAAATGGCGCCCTTACGAAGGCGTCCGTGGCGCCTACCACTTTCATTATTTCGATCGTCTCCCGGCGAGCATATACGGCCAAACCCACCGTGCTTACGACGACGAGGACGGCCGCGCCGCCGAGCAGGACGGCCACCGCCGCTCCCACCATCCCCACTACGCGCGCCGCGCGCTCGAGATCGGAAAGCCACTCTTGCCCGTATACGGCGTCGTCGACGCCGTCCACGGCCGCGATATCCTTAACCAATTTTTCTGTCTTTTCCGGGGTGCCCGCTTCCCCCGATAGATAGACGCGGTACGACGCCGGCAAAGGGTTTTCTCCCACCGCGTTCAAAAGCTCGCGGTCCTCCGGAAAAAGGCCGACGAACTCCTCCGCCGCCTTCTCCCGCGACACGTAGTCGGCGTGCGTGACGCCGGGTAATTTGCGCAGATGCTCCCCCACCGCCGCGGCGCCGTTCTCGTCGAGCTCGTACTCCAGATAAACGTCGACGTAGAGCTCACTTTTGGCCTCTTCGTATATCGCCCGCAGGTTGTGGTAGGCGGTGGCGAAGATTCCCGCGATGAGCGCCGCGAAAGTTATTGCAAGTACCGCGGCCGCGGTAAGGATGCCGCCGCGCCCGATATTTAAAAACCCTTCCCGAATAAAGAAGCCCGCGTGCTTCAGCTGATAGTCTCCTTGGGTAACTTCCCTTTCAATATTTGTATTATCCGCGCATCCATCCGCTTAACCACGTCGTAGTCGTGGGTCGCTATGACCACCGCGGTCCCGCGCGCGTTTATGACCCGAAACAGTTTCATTATGTGCCAGGTGATATCCGGGTCGAGGTTGCCCGTCGGCTCGTCGGCGAGCAAAATCGCCGGGTCGAGGGCTATCGCCCGCGCGATGGCGACACGCTGCTGTTCGCCGCCCGAAAGCTCGAGCGGCGTCGCATCTTTTCGTTGCCCCAAACCGACTACGGTAAGAACCTGCAGCGCCCGGCGCCTTTGTTCCCCTCGCGCCAAGCCTAAAATAGTTAGCGGCAGCATCACGTTTTCCAGGACGGTCCGCTCGTTCAGTATGCGAAAATCCTGGAACACGACGCCGATGCGCCGCCGCAGGTAAGGAATGTCCCGTCTCCTAAGCCGGCTTAGGTCGTGCCCGGCTACTTCCACCAGCCCTTCCGTCGGCTTCTCCTCCGCCGTTATAAGTTTTAAAAACGTCGACTTACCGGCGCCGGACGGCCCGGTGAGAAAAGCCAACTCGCTTTTCCCGACGTCCACCGAGACGTCTTCGAGCGCGACGACGCCGTTCTCGTAAATCTTGGTTACGTCCCGCATCCTTATCATCGGCGTCGTCATACGGCGAGCTATCCCTTAGAAGGTAATAACTTTATCAGCCCAGTGGAGCCAATCGGACAGGTCCTTCAACGTAGCCGCCGGCGCCTGGGGGTGAACTTTCTCGAAGGGCAGGTCACGGTTCTTAAGGCAGGTCCCGCAAGTCTTGAACATTACGCCGGCGTTTAAGGCGGCCCGAAACTCTGCTTCCGCGTCGTACGCGACCCCTTCGGGTTGCGGCGCGTCCTCGTGAGCCAACGTTACAGCATCCGACATTAAGAATACGTTCACCTCGTCGCCGAGCTCTTTTTGGAAAGCGGCGACCCTGAGCGCGTTCCAAACTACGTCGCCGCCGTCGTAGGGGTCGCGGTACGTTACGATGAGTAATTTCATAAACCGTAAAAACCTCCGCCTAAAACAAATCGCCCGTTCCGGCCAACTCCTCTTCCTCGCCGGGCGGCGCCTCCTCGCCCGCGGCCCCGAGCATGGACGCGGCGTCGAGCTGGAACGCGGGCCTGGCGGCCTCGCCCGCAACGACGAAATTGAAGTAGCCGCGACCGTCCTCGTCCCGCACGAGCGCGAGCGCCTTGCCCTCGCGCGCCAGCCGCTCCGCGGCCTTCTCGCTAAACTCCGTCCGTACGGCGAAGTTGAGCTTCTTCTCGAGCGTGGCCTCGCCCGCAGCCTCGATAACCATATCCGGGTTTTCGACGCGCAGGTCGGTCGCGCGAACGACGCCGTCGCGCGCGTCGCACATCGCCCACAACTTCGATACCTGCAGCGGCGAATATAAATCGACGCGCGACCACTTCGCGAGCTCGTCCGAAAGGGGCAGGCCCGCGATGCGGCCCCCGGCAAGCTCGAGCGAGCCTTTCCCGCCGAAAGTTCGCTTGACGTCGTCGTACGTCGTTCCCTCGGCCGAGAAGGTAACGTCCGCGGAGAAACGCCCCGTGAGGACGTTTTCTAAGTATTTATTTTCCGTAAGGAATACGCCCACGCGCGCGCCGCGAACGACGGCGGAACAGGTGTAGCGCGGGCGGGCGCCGGGGTACACCGTCATTTGCGCGCGTACCTTTCCGTCGTACGCCCTGAAATCGAGTTTTTTAATATTCAATATGCCGCCGCCATATTCGAAATCCGACTCCAGCTTGCTGCCCCTTACCGATAGGAGCTTGAATTTTTTAAAACGTAACCGACCCTTAGCCGTAATATCCCTGCCCGGCAGCCCGAGCGGCGCCGAGCCGCGTTCCGCGAACCGGCGCTTCACCTCCTCCGTGGGCAACGCCGCGTCGAGGTCGAGCTCGTCGGCGACGGCGACGAAGTCGACGCGAGGCGTATCGAAGCCCTGCCAACTGCCGCCGATTTCGAATTCGCCGCCCGCGAGTCGTCCCTTTACCTTGCCCGTTTTTATCCGGTAGCCGTCGCAGTAAAGGGTCCCGCTAAGGCCTTGGAAAGGAACTGCGAACGGCTTCAACCTCGCCTGGCAGTCCGAAAGCCGCACCGTTCCCTCGAGCGACGTACGGCCCGCGTGAGATAACTCGCCGTCCACGTCGAGGTCCAATTGCGCCACGCCCGCCAGCATATAGGCGTCCGGTATGCCGAGCGCCGTGGCCGCTAGCTCGAGCGGTACCGGCCCTTCCAACTTGAGCTGAAAAGGCCAATTATTAGTCGGCCGGACGACGCCATAACCCTTGACGTCACCTCCCCGCGTTCGGCCGCGGAAATTTTCGACGACGTACTTGTCGCCCGCAAAACGTACGGACGCAGTCACGCCCGATATCCCCTCGCCGTCTTCCGGCCTCAGCGCGCCCTTTTTGACCTCGAGTTTACCGCGTACGTCCGGCCGCCGACCCTCGCCCCATTCACCCTTGACCGCGAGGCTCAAATCCAGCTCGCCTTCCAAGTCCGCGTCGCCGAAGCGGGGCGCGAGCGCCGGCAATAACTGGGCGAGGGCCATCCGTTTGCCCGTCAGCGTAAGCTCTACTTCTTTTTCGCCCGCGCCGGTCTGCAGCTCGCCGCCCACCCTAAGCCGCGCCTTGCCGAAAAAGAAGTCGAGTCCGTCGAAGAACAAACGGCCACCGGGCGCCTCAGGTCGGTAACTTATCTTCCCCTCGGCCGCGACCGCCGTCCCGCCCGCGGCCTCAGCCGCGCCCGCGGCGAACCTGAGCTTATCGGCGCTGAGCTTGCCCCGCACCTCGAGCTCCTCGCCCCACGCTGCCTTGCAACGTAGGCGTCCGTTTACGCCGTCCATAAGGGCCGTGCGCATCTTGCCGGCGTACCGGACGAAGCCGTCGGTAACCGTAACGGTCCCGCGGAAGGGCGGCGCCTTCCCCGCCTCTCCCAAGCTTACGTCCCCCGGCGCCAGGTCGGCGCGGGGACGGACGAACGCCACCGTCGCGACGGCCGGCTTCAGCGTCACGAAGCCGACGTACGAGAGGCCGACTCGCAACGCGTCTGCGCGGATTATCTCCTTGCCCCCGCGACCGATAAAAGTCACGTCCCTCAGCTCGAGCGCGGGTCGCGGGAAAAGTTTGAACGTCGCGTCCGCGTAACGGACGTCGAGGCCCGGGCCGGCCTTCAACCCGTCGGCGAATGCCTCGGCCACGCTTTCCTTACCGACTAACGCCGGCGCTACCGCGGCATAATAGAGCACGGCCGCGGCGACCACGGCTAACGCCAAGACGAAAACGAATAGTTTAGTTTTCTTCATAACCGCAATTAAATCGGCAATCTTATACCATAAGCCGGCGCCGGCGCCAAACTAAAAATTTTTTCGCCGGTTTTTAGCGGCTTGCTTTTCGGCCTCGCAAACGCGGCGACACCGGCCGCACTCGAGGCAAAGCGTCGCGTCAACAGCCTCGCGGTTTACGATTACGGCCGCCGTGGGGCAAACTTTCGCGCACTCGCCGCACTCCTGGCACTCGAGCCGAAGCGGCGGCCGCCCCACCGCGGCCACCTCGCCCAACAGCGCCCCCGCCGCGCATAAATACCGGCAAAAGAACCGGTAGTGGAAGGCCGAGACGGCTAAAACCGCGACCAGGTATAACAACGACATCCCCGCGGCGGCGTACGCAAAGAGCTCGTCGAAAGGCTCGTACGTCGCGACGCCCAATTCCCACGTCGCGATAACCACGGCCACGACGACGCACAATATTATAAAACGCAACCCGCTTAGGCGGCGGGCGAACTCGGGAGGGACCCTTAACTTCGCGACGGGAAGTTTATATAAAATCTCCGAAAGCGCGCCGAAGGGACACAGCCAACCGCAGTACACGTTCCCGAAAATTAGCGCCGTCGCCGCCCCTCCCCCCAATAACGCGTAGACCGACAGGCGCGGCCCAAACGGCGGGAATTTCCACATAACCAAACGGCCGACGTCGCCGATGGAGACGAAGCGACCGGCCCAAAAGCCGAGTATCGCCACCGCGGCCGCGGCGAGAAGTACGCGCGCCACCTCCGTCGCCCGGCGCCTTGCCCAGACCGCGCCCCCGAAAAACGCGGCCACCGCTAATGCCCAAGGCCAATCCCACGCCTCCTTTTCGCTATCGAAGGGCACGTCGCGGCCGAGCGCCGCGTTTAAAATCTTCCGCCCGGTGACGCGCGCCGCGGCGGCGAAGGCCTCGCTCGTAACGGTTGCGCGCGTAATCGCGTCCACGTCGCGCCCCGGCTCGAGCGGCGCCGCCGCGGGACGCCCAATAAAAGACGCCAGGAAATCCCGCACGTTTTCGACATATGAAGGCGTCTCGTTGTGCCTAAGTAAAACGACGCGCTCTAAATTCCCGCTCTCGTCCACAACTACCAAAAGGTCGAAGGGCCCGCCGTACCCCAAAACGTCGGGCGCGGCCGTCGCGCTCTCCGCGGCGTACAGCGTCTCGTCGCCCCGCCTTATGCGCCAATAGGGCGTCTTGCCGCCGACCCGCTCGGGCCGCTCGGTGGCGCCGGTGAGCAGGGCCACCCGCTCGGCCTCCAGCTCCCTGGGCGGCGGCTCGACGTGCCGGCCCCAGAAATAAGAGCCGGTTAAAGTCGCGCCTACGACGACTATAAATATTAAACGGCGAAGCCATACTCGCCGGCGCCTCGCTACCTCGTCGGCCATATTTAAATTGAATTATAAGTTCGAGCGGCGAACCCTTCAAGGAATATCGGCCTTGCGCACCCGCGGTTCTTTATTTAATATAATAATTTAATATGCTCAACGTATTCGTACTCGGCATCGTCTCCTTCTTCGCGGACCTCCAGTCGGAAATAATATTCCCCCTACTGCCGATTTTCATAACGCAAGACCTCGGCCTGGCGGCTGCCTTCCTGGGCCTTATCGAAGGGGCGGCCGAAGCGACCGCCGCCGTCTTCAAATACCTCTCGGGGTATATCTGCGACCGGGCGGGCCGGCATAAATGGCTCATGTTCGCCGGGTACGCGCTATCGGTAATCAGCAAACCGGTGATGGCCTTCGCCCGCTCGGGGCCCGCGGTACTCGCGCTCCGCGTCGCCGACCGCCTCGGCAAAGGCGTCCGCACGTCGCCGCGCGACGCGCTGCTGGCGACCTATACGCGGTCGGGCGTCCGCGCCCGCGCCTTCGGCTTCCACCGCGCGCTCGATTCCGCCGGCGCGGTGGGGGGCGTTCTGATCCTGTTCGCGCTCCTCAACTATACGGATTTCTCGCACCGCGACATCTTCAAACTAACCATTATCCCGGGCATCCTCGTCGCGCTCGTCATCCTGGCGTTGGTAAGGCAGCCCAAACGGGTCAGCTGCCCCGTTCCGCCCAAGATCTTCGACCGCACCTTCGCGGCCGGCTGGTGGCCTTTCCTCGCATGCCACGCCGTCTACTCTTTCGGCATGTTCTCGTACGCGTTCTACATCCTGCGCGCGAGCGAGCTAGGCGTCGCCACCGCCCTCGTTCCGCTCATCTACCTGGTCTTCACCGGCGCTCAGGTCCTGTGGCCGTTCCCCATCGGGTGGCTCGCGGATAAAGTCAAGGTATTGCCGGTGCTGGCGGCGGTTTACCTCTTCCAGGCGGCGGTACTGGGGGCGGCCGGTATTCTCGATTACGCGTGGACCCTCTGGCCGCTGTTCGCGCTGTACGCGCTCTACTATCAAGCCTTCATGGCCCTTCCGCCGGCCTTCGTCTCGAATGCCGTACCCGCCGAGAAGCGCGGCGCCGCCATCGGCCTCCTGCACATGACCAGCGGCCTGGCCATACTGCCGGGGTCCCTCGTGGCGGGCGTAATCTGGGACCGCTGGCAAGGCGCCGGCACGTTCACCTTCGGCGCGGCGTGCGCCGTGCTCGCCGCGGTCGGCATTCTTATATACGACCTCGCGCGGAGCCGAGGCGGCGCGGATAAACTAAAAATAAATGGCGGGAGCTCCTAAAAACAACGTCGTAGCCGAGTACCTGCGCCGCCGCGTGACGCTGCCGCGGACCTTCCGCTCGCTCCGCCACCGCGACTTCCGCTTGTGGTGGTTCGGGCAAATGGTCTCGCTCGTCGGGACGTGGATCCAGTTCGTCGCGCAGAACTGGCTGGTTTACCGCCTTACGGGCTCGCCGGCGATGCTGGGCCTAGTCAACTTCGTCGCGCTCGTGCCGGCGCTGCCGATGGGCCTTTGGGCCGGCTCGCTGGCGGACCGCTTCGACAAAAAGCGCCTGGTCCTCGTCGCGCAGACGCTGATGTTCATCCAGGCTGCAATCCTCGCGACGCTCACCGTCACCGACTTAGTCCAAGTGTGGCACGTAATGGCGCTGGCCTTCATCTTCGGCGTGGGGCGGGCGCTGGACGTCCCGGCGCGGCAGGCGTACGTCGTCGAAATAGTCGGCAAGGAAGACCTCACCAACGCCATCGCGCTGAACTCTACGATCTTCAACGTCGCCCGGTCCGCCGGGCCGGCCGTAGCCGGCCTGCTCGTCGTCGCCGTCGGCGAGGGGCTCGCCTTTACCGTAAACGCGGCGACGTTCCTGCCGGTCCTCGCGGCGCTCCTCGCGATGCGGACGTCGTCGGTGCGGCGCGAGCCGCAGGGCCCGGCTCACCGCCAGATCGTCGAAGGCATCCAATACGCCGGCCGGAACACGCTCGTGTGGTTGTTAATGTCGCTGGTGGGCGTTTCGGCATTCTTCGTCATGCCGTATTCGGTGCTGCTGCCGGTCTTCGCGAAGCAGGTCTTCCGCGGCGGCGCCGACATCTACGGCTACCTTATGACCTTCGTCGGCCTGGGCGCGCTGGGCGGCGCGCTCACCGTCGCGAGCTTGGGGCCGAAGAGCCCTCGCGGCTTGCTACTCTCCGGGGCCAACGCAACGTTTGCGGCGCTCGTCTTCTCCTTCGCGTTCGTTCGCGCGTTCTGGCTCGCCGCGGCGGTACTGGCGGCGGTAGGCTTCTGCTTCGTCGTCCAGAACTCGCTCGCCAACACGCTCATCCAGCTAAACGTGCCGGACCGGCTGCGGGGCCGCGTGATGAGCATCTACTTCCTAGTGTTTATGGGGGCGATGCGGCTGGGCTCGCTGCAGGCGGGGTACGTCGCGCGGTACGTCGACGTTCAGGCGGCGCTGCTCATCGGCACCTCGGCCTCGCTCGTCTGGGCCGGCCTGGTCGCCTGGCGCTTCCCGCGACTTAGGGGGGTACGTTGACGGCTCGCAACAACGCGAGACCTAAAATAATTCCTTGACAAATAAGCCGAATAAATTATTATATATAACCTGGAAGGAGGTAACGTCGTGGAAAAAGCGTACACAGTAGTTTTCGCGCTGGCGGTCGCCGCGGCCGCCCGGGCAACAACTCCCCCGCCGTTCGTCGAGGAGGACTTCGAGGGTTCCCGGTTCCCGCCGGCCGAGTGGAGCGTCGACGGCTCCGGCGATTGGGGGTGGTCCAACCCGGGGGGTTACGCCGACGGGTACGCCACCTCTACGGTGGGGCGCAGGGCCGAATGCAGCATAACGTCGCCGTCATTTTACCTGGACGGCGGCGCGCGCGTCCGGGCCGCGTTCCGGTACGAGGCGACCGGGTACGGCGGCGCGCCGACCACCCATACGATTGTGTTTAGGGGCGGCGGCCACCATATGGGCTATACGCTGCCGCGCACGACCGGGTGGAGGAATTACCTATGGACGTCGCCGTTCGCGCCGGTGTACGACTACTTCAGGATCTCGTGGGTCGCGACCGTCTACAGCCCCTACAACAGCGGAACGGGGATCCTGCGGCTCGACGACGTCGTCGTTAGGCTGGACAATATACCCGTCGCGCCGACGTCTATCGGCCGGGTGAAGGCGCTGTACTACTGAGCCGAAATTATTTAAAGAAAATGCCGGGCGCGGGGCCCGGCTTTTTTATCGTAGACCCTACCCCGGGTGCCAGCCGGCCCGCCCGGGCAGGAGTTCGGCACCCTTGCTCGGTTCGGCGGGGTAACTACGGTCCATTATGTCTACCGTAGCCATCAGGCGGTGGGAGCCAATCAATAATTTTCGTTTATGAAACTCTTAAGGCCCGCCAATATCTCTTCAAGGGAAAGATTGTTTGGAGCTTGGCGTCCCGCCCACGTACGTCCGGGGTGGACCGTGTCCCAAAGGGAACGTTGTTGCTTCCTTCGTCCTTTTCCGGGGTCGTGAAGGCCGAAGCCGTCCAGGTATAAATTCCATACAGGCCTAGTAGAAGTTATGACGAGCGTCTCCCCCAAGGGGATCCATATATCGTCCAATATTAAGTACCGGCAACGAAAATTGGATAAATCCAAATTTTCTGCTTGGTCTATAGATTCGGCGTGCTCTCGCAAGCGGTTATACAAAGCGTTACCGGGCGGTTCGTCTAAACGCAATATACCTCTCCGCGACCCCGGGGGTATGGCTTTCCCAACGTATATAGGTAAATCCCATTTATCGCCGGCGTTCCTTTCCGCAATCCGTAAATAATAATCTAAGCCGCCCGTGTAATATATAGCGTAGACACCCGCCCCTTCAAACGGTGCTTCAGGAGGCAAACTGGTAACTTCACGCTCGAAAAGCGCGTCCTTTACGCTTTTCCCTAAATTCGCTTTGTCCAAAGGATTGTACGGTTTCTCATTCATACGTTCGCGGCTTTTTTTACGATAACCGCGGCATCATATAAACGTCTCTTCCCGCCGCGGTTCCGACGTACCGTCGAGGCCGTAATACTAGAACCTATCCTTTTGTCCCGAATTACTTCAATACCTATAATTTCAAGGCCACACCTACGCGCAATATCACCGCATAAACGGTCTACTTCAATTTCAATACCTTGTATAATGGAATTACCGACCACAACAACTGCGTATCCGCCGGTTTTGAGGACGCGAGAAACGGTTTTATAAAACCCGTACGTATCGTTGAAGTACGAAGCGACGTAATTAGCCCACCCCGGGCCACCGTACGCGCCTGCGCTCTTTCGCGTACCCCTCAATTCTCCTAACAATTCGTTTAAAAAGCTATGCTCGAAGGATAAGCGCACCTCGTCAAGGTCCCTTACCTCCTGCCAATATTTACCGAAGTTACCCGTTTCTAAATTTTTATGGTCTTCGGGCGCCGATATAAAAGAAAGCCAATATAACTGTGGCCTTGTGTTCCGGACATAATGATAGTTATTTAAATAGGGCGGAGATGTAATTAATAGGTTTATAGAAGCATTAGCTAAGTAATCGTTATCGGTTAAGAAATTCGTAGTCAAAATTTTAGCTTTCCCGATTCGGCCCAAATCGCCCATTTGACCCTTTACCTTTTTTATGTCGGTCAGCATTTCACGAAATTTTCCGGCCAATACTTCGGCGAAATCAACGTCTTCAATAAAAGGTTTACCCGCGCTCTTTCTCGTACATAAACTAGGCTCATAAGAATAATTAGAAACGCTTACTATCACCGCGCCGAAGGCGGTGCGGAAAATATCGCGTATTAAATCGTCTTCGATATCGTTGATATAACCTAAAGCATGGAGTACCTGGCGCTCTACTTTGGGGCTGAAAAAAGCTATTTTAGTTTTTAGAGGGGGTTTCTTAATACCAACCGGTTCTACATTCCGCCACATTCGCGATAGCTTAGGTAATTCTTCTATTAATGCTTTAAATGAGGGGATATCGACGTTAAGAGATGCAGCTTTGGTCCGCGCCGCTAACGAAGCGTAGGGGTTAATTTCGAAACCAATAGCGTCGTACCCTCTTATGACGCTCTGTAATATCGTTGTACCTACTCCCGCAAACGGATCTAAAACTTTTAGGGATTTATCTTCAGACTCTTCATTCAAATAAGAATCGAAAACGCTGTCGACGAAACTAGCTGAAAACCCGGCAATCCAAGGTATCCAACGGTGTATAGGAAACTTTTTATTCTCAAAAAAAGCCGGGTCCTTTAAACCGTTATTCGTTTTCGAACTAACCGTACTCGGGAAAAGAGTTCGCTGAGAAGTCTCACCGATTTTACGTTCGTCTAAGCGCGGCACGTTTAGGTTCCTCCTCGTCGCCATAATAAAATTAAGAGCCCGAACCGTCAACTTAAAATATTCTCACACGCCCTACCCCGGGTGCCACCCGGCCTTAACCGTCTCGTAGAGGCCGCCGGGGAGGCCGAGCCACGACCCGTTCATAAATGAAAATGGTTCATTTCAAACGTCGCTATTAACCGGGACCGCTTTCCCGCCCATTACCGTTACGTCTTCCCTCTTGTAAACCCCTTTACCTCTTAGCCGAGACGCGGGTTTCCACAAACCGAACGTATGCGTCCGGCCGCCCCCGGCCGTACCCGCCGTGCTCTTTTCGTATTTCCAATCCCCCTTTTCCAGAAAAACGACGTCGACCCTCCAAATAATAACGGGCTTGGCCGGTTCTAAAGAACAGGTTGGGTCTACTAAATACCGCCAAATTATATACCAACCCGGATGGTCGTAATGGGATTGGACGGCCCAAGGCCGTTTGCTCGCCTTACACTCGAGGGACGCCTCAGGCGCGGGGGGTTCGCGGCTCCCACGTCTTTTTAAATCCGGAAACTGCGTCTGCGCTTTATCTTTATGCTTCCGCTTTTCGTAAACGCTATTGGCGTCCAAAGCCTTAGTGGCGAATATACCTACAAGTGCGCTAAATACGTTAGCTTGTTCGAAATATAAATCGACCAAGTCGGCCAGCTCGCGCTCCACGTACGCGATCGCCTTCTTCACCGCCACGACAGTAAGACCCGGGGGTAAAGCGACGTCCCTATTAAAATAGCCGTTCCGTATTGTCATTTTTAGGCGGCGAATAAGCAGCCAACTCCGGAATGGCCTTTTGAGCCATTTCGAAATATTCCGGGTTTATTTCTAAGCCGATAGAGCGTAAACCGCAAGCGGCCGCCGCGGCGATCGTCGAACCCGAACCCATAAATGGGTCCAATATTATACCTTTCCCCAAAGGAAGCGAAGCCCCAACCAATTGGCGGAGGAAATTTTGCGGCTTAAGAGAAGGATGGGGCGCGATATGAAGTTCCTCCCTCCGCGTAGGCGAAGAATATATCAGGTCCTTAAAAGGCTCCTCCTCCGAAATGCGACGTAAGCCGCCGGTACCCCATTTCTTCAAATTATCCTGGACCCGACCGTCGCACGGCTTACGGAATAAACCCCACGGCTCCCAACAAGACCTGGGCATAACGGAGACGTCGGGGAACTCTTTGTGCGCGTTCTTGGGACGGTCGCCCCCGCGCAAAGTTTGGACCACCCTGACTATCTCGCCCCTCTTCTCAAAGCCGGCCGCGATAAACGGTTCGTAAACCAAATAAGAAACTAAGGGATTCGTAGCTACAAAAACGTGGGCGCCGGGTACAAGGACCGGCATAAGTTTATCCGCAAGGTCCGCGAAAAAAGAACGCAACGCTTCTTTATCGGGGCCGGTTAAAACCGTAAAACGGGGCACCGGCCGGCGCTTGCAGCCATCAAAAGAAGGCGGTATGCGCCACACTCCCCCTTGGCCGTTTTTCATCTTCTCGAGTTGTTCAGATGTATATTCTACAAGGCCATAAGGGGGATCCGTAACGACGGCGTGGATGGAATTATGCTCGGCTTCCGCCAACCATTCAAAAGCGTCGACCAAAAAGATTTCGTATCGGCTAAGCGGGGCGGAAGGCCTTTCTTCTGCCTTGCGCGAAACGGGTAAATGCGTACGCTGTCGGGTGGATTCACTCATCGTATTGCATCTCCACTACTCCTATGAACCATTATAGAGAAACGTTACCAAACCGTCAATCCCAAAACCGCGGATACGGAATTAACGCTTACGAAAAAGTAACCCTACCCCGGGTGCCAGCCGGCCCGGACCGTCTCGTAGAGGCCGCCGGGGAGGCCGGGCAAAAGCGTCGCCCGCTTGAGCGCCTCGCGGCCGTACCTCTTGTTCAATACGTCCAGCGTCGCCGTCAGCCGGTCGCGCCTTACCTCGAAGAGGTTGCCCGGCTTGCAGTGGTACAGCAGCATCGAGACCGAGACGCCCAGCATCCGTACGCCGCGCTCGGCCATGTCGCGCGGCAGCAGCGGCCACGCCGCGCGGAAGACGTCCATCCCCTCGTCGACGTAGCGCGGGAGGCGGTGCGAGCGGCCCACGGTATAGAAGTCCGGGTAGCGGGCGATGGCGTAGACGCACCGGCCGCAGTACCCCTCCCCCCTAAGCCGCCGCGCCACCCGCTCGCACAGCCACAGGAAGGTCCGCCGGAGCTCGCCGGCGTCGTACGTGTCGCGGTTGAGCGTGATGGTGTTGCCGACGGACTTGGCCTCCTCGTAATCGTAGTGCGCCGTCAGCGGCCGGCGGTCCACCCCCCGCCCCATGTTCTGCAGGACCTCGCCGACGATGCCGAAGCGCGCGCGGAGGCGCGAGAGCGGCAGCCGGCCGAGCTGGCCGCACGTCGTCGCGCTCAGCCGCCGCAGGTGCTCGCCCATCTTCTCGCCGATGCCCGGCAGCTCCGTCACCGCTAGCTCCTCCAGGAAGGGCTCAAGCTGGGAGGGCCTGAGGACCGTGAGGCCGTTGGGTTTCTCGAGGCCCGCGGCCACCTTGGCCATCATCTTATTGGGCGCGATGCCCAGCGAGCACGGCAGCTCGAGCTCCTCGCGGACCTCGCGGGCGAAGGCCGCGGCGCAGTCGCGGGGCGTCCCCCGGCGACGGAACGTCGTCGTGACGTCGAGGGCCAGCTCGTCGATGGAGGCGATCTCGACGACGGGCGTATACTCGTGCGCGCGGGCGACGACCTCGCGGATGGCGTGGGTGTACTTGGGGATGTCGGCGGGGACGACTAAGGCGTCGCGGCATAGGCGCCGCGCCTCCTCGGAGGGCATGCCCGATTTGACGCCGAAAGGCCGCGTCTCGTAGGAGCAGGCCGCGACGACGGACCGCGCCTTCCGCGAGCCGACCACCAGCACCGGCTTGCCGCGGAGCCACGGCTTGGCCCGCGCCTCGACGTTGACGAAGAACGCGTTCATATCCAGGAAGATGACGACCCGCTCCCAGCGTTCGCCGTAGGCCTCGGCGCCGGGGCCGAGGGCCGCGGGCCCGGGCCGCTCGCCGCCCAACAGCGGCCTGCCGTGCGCCAGTCCTGTGATGGAGGCCCACATATCAAATACCTTGCTTTGCGAAAAGATTGACTAGCCGTGGTGCAGATTGTATACTGCGCTCAAGAAAAGATATAAACGCTATAAGAAAATAAAAATATGAAGCAGGACGACACAACGCAACTCCCGTTCCAAAAAAGAGGAACCAATCCTACCGAACGCGGTAATATCATCCTAAATAAAGAGCGATTCCTCCAAGCGCTGCAGGAAACAAAAGGCCAAAGCAACCTAAGCAGCCTTAAGGGTAAAACGCTAGCGCTAAAGAATGTCATAACCCACCCCAGAGAAGATCGCGAGGGTATTATCAACATTGATGGCGACGGAGATACCATCACTCGACGCCGCGATATATTACTCTCCGAACTGGACCAGGTTTTAGAAGCGAGAACCGCGGAAAGAGCAAAATACTACCTCGAGCGACTGGAGCAAAGCATAGACAGAACAAAAACTACGAAAATCAACGACATAAATCTCGCGCGCTGGAAGGAATATGACGACATAATAACCGACAGCTTATGGGTCTTGGATAAGAGAGACGCCTCCGGCGCTCACATCGCGTCATATTGGGGAAACTTTATTCCTCAAATCCCAAACCAACTAATGCAGCGCTATACCAAGAAAGGTGACTGGGTCCTGGATACCTTCGTCGGAAGCGGAACCACGTTGATCGAGTGCCGACGACTCGGCAGGAACGGCATCGGGATTGAACTAAACCCGAAAGTAGCACAACAGGCCAAAGAGTTAATCGCTAAGGAATCGGCCAAGGACGACGCAAAAACCGACATCATTATAGGCGACGCAAGAACCCTAGATATTCGATCAGCTCTGCGAAAGCACAACATAAATAAGGTCCAACTCCTTATAATGCATCCGCCTTACTACGACATAATTAAATTTTCCAAAGACGATAACGACCTTTCCAACGCCCCCGATACCGACGCCTTTATTAGAATGCTCGGCGAAGCAGTGGACAACGCGACGCCACACTTAGAAAAGGGAAGGTATTTCGCCCTGGTCATCGGCGATAAATACTCAAAAGGCGAATGGATACCCTTAGGTTTCCGAAGCATGGAAGAAGTTCTAAAAAGGAAGTACCTCCTAAAAAGCATCATCGTTAAAAACTTCGAAGAGACCAGAGCCAAAAGAAATCAAAAAGAGCTTTGGCGCTATCGAGCGTTGGTGGGTGGCTTTTATATATTCAAACACGAATACATATTTCTGTTCCGCAAAAAAGGAGGGTAACAAAATGAGAGGGCATGTCTTCATAGTGGACTACCTAACCCTGCCAAAGCACTTGGAATGCCTATTCGTTGGTACAAGCACCCGCGGGAGAGATTACAACATTAGTCTCCTCGCAGATATGCTTAGAGTGAAAGCCGGCGATTACATCTTCTTCTACATACAAGGCACATCAAAGAGGAAAGGGCGATTTTTCGGCGTTTTCGAAGCTTCCGACGACGCCGTTCACCACATTACGGGAGATGCAGCTACGAATCCTGACCTGCCTCTAAAATTAATCTACAGAAAGCGTATTAAACCGTACAAAGTCTACCCTAAAGGCGTGCTGGAATGGGAAGCCCTAGATAAATTACCCACCTACTCTAAAGAACTGTTATGGACTCTCATCTATCGAAAATTCAGAGCCACTAGAGGCAACACGATGCTCTTTCCCTGGGAGACCGAACGGCTAATTTCGCTCATAGAGACCGAAAACAACGGCGAAATGATCAAGTGCGAAAATTACAGCTTCGACCAAGATAACTTTACGATCCGCGAAAGCAGCGTCGGCTCAACCTGTGAGATGGGAACGCCGACAACCGTATCGCAGGACGAGACTAAAAGAAGCGAGACACACTTCCAAGCCTTTGTTAATGGGAAACTAAACCTATTCAGAAATACTTTTTTCCCAGATATATTCGGCCACAACATAGTATGGATAGGCAACGAGGTATTTGCAGGTTCCGGGATGCAAAAAATTGACCTCGTAACCATAGAAAAAATAGACGAAACATCCCACATATATCGCCTTATTGAGCTAAAGCATCCTAAATCGACCACCGGTATAAATTCCGCACCCTCCCAATTAGAATACTACGTCAAGTGGGCACGGGAAGACATAGGGGGACATATTATTGGGGGCAAAAAGTTCAACATAAAACCGATACTTATATCGTTAACCAAAAGTGCCAACGCTATCCCTGACGACGTCCGCACCCATGTAGAAGGTTTGAACGAAATATCATCTTCGCCCGAAATATGGGAACTCGATTACTCGTTGACGCCGAACAAAATATTATAACGCGCAAGAACTATATCTCCCCTCCTTTCTATCCCCTACTCCACGTAGCTGCGCTCGAGGCGCCAGCTTAGGGTGGAGGTGTCGAGCGCCAGCTCGTAGACGGTCCCGCCCACCTTCACGGCGTAGTGCAAAATTTTCACGTCGCCGTCGCGGTCCTTCCACGCGTACGTGACGCGCTCGACGGCGAGGCGCCGGCCGTCGTAGGCGAACCACACCGGCTTGAGCCGGCCCGACTCCTCGAAGATGGCGCCCACGCGGACGCTTTCGCCCAGGTCCACGACGTCCATTTTTATCCCTCAGCGTTCTTTCCCGTGCGCGAAAGCCGTCGCCCTCGTTGACATCGCCTACCGGCCGTGGTAAAATAGTTCAATCTCAGGAGGCGTGAGATATGGCCGAAAAACAACCGAAGGAAAAACCCGAGATAGAGGTGGTGGTGCCGCAGAAGCCGCCCGCGCAACCGGCGAACTTCTTCGTCGTTTCCTATGCCGAAGACGACTTCGCGCTGGACGCGCTGTACGTCCATCCCGCCGAGTTGCATGCCGCCCGGCAAAACCCGGAGGCCAAAAACGTAATCGGCACTATGATCGTACGCCTCGCTTTCAGCTACCATAAAGCACTCGAGCTCCGTAAAAAACTCGACGACATGATCAAATCCCACGAGGAACGTAAAAAATGATGACTTTAACTGCATATACCATTCAGCGCGAAGGGCGGACCGACATCTCCATCCTCCGAATCCCCGCAGCGTGCGATGCCAACCCAAGCCGCATCCGCGTCGATCTTGGCGACCTACTGACAGCGCTCATACTTGCCGACCAAGACCTTTACCAGCAGATCCAAACATCCCGGAAACAATTTCAGCAAGGTCAAACCCTGACTCATCAAGAAGTCTTTGGCAGCGAATAGATGTGGCCGCGGCTCCAATATACTCCCCTCGCTTCAACGAACAAATTAAGAAATATCGCTCGCTAAAGCGGGAACTCGCCCGCAAAATCAAACTCATATTGAGCTCGCCAATTGGCTATGGCGAGCCCTTAAAATACAATCTAGCGGGCTTATCCAGCTCAAAAGTATCGAAGCGCTTTGTGGTCATATACGCTTACTGCAAAGAGTGCCGGGCAAAAGGAATGGAGGGTGTCAATAACTGCGATAACTGCGCTACGACGCCCGACGAGTCCGTAAGATTTTTCGCCTTCGGCCCCCACGATGATATATACCGCCTCATGAATAAATAGGGAACCTTCCTCACTTATAACGCCGGATGACGCCGACGACGCGGCCTATCACCGCCACGTCCTCGTCTTCGCCCAGCACCAGGTCGGGATAGTTGGGGTTGGCGGCGCGCAGGATGATGCGGTCGCCGCGGATGTACATCCGCTTCACCGTGGCCTCGTCGCCCACCAACGCCACGACGACGGCGCCGTTCTCCGCCACCGGCTGCGGCCTCACGATCACCATGTCGCCGTCGACGATGTGCTCGCCATCCATGCTGTCGCCCTTGACGCGCAAGAGGAAGTCGCCCTGGGCGGCGCCCAGCGAGCGGTCCACCGCCATCGTCTCCTCGGCCTCCTCGATGGCCGTGATGGGCGGCCCCGCGGCCACGCGGCCCACCACCGGCAGCTCGAGCGCCGGCACGTACCCCGCCACCGCCAGCGCCCGCGGCCTGCCGTCCTCTTTCTCCAGATATCCCTTGCGGACCAGCGCCGCCAAGTGCTCGAAGGCCGCGCGGGGCCCTATCTCCAGAAACTCCGCCAGCTCCCGCACCGTCGGCGGGAAGCCGTGTCGGCCGATCAGCTCCCGCACCGCGGCCAAAACCTCGCGTTGCCTGTTCGTGAGCTTCTCCATCGCTATCACCTCTTCCGGCGGCTCGAGCCGCCACGACCATTATACTCAACAGGCGTTGAGTAGTCAAGTAAAAAATGAAGCCGCCGGGCCCGCGGCCCGAAAGCCCTTTTATTTCTTAAATATATTGACCCCGGCCTAAGCCGGTATTATAATAATATTAGAACAAAAAGCCTTTTAAGCCCCTTTCTAAGGAGAGAGGCCATGTTGCGACTATCAGGGTCGGTTATACTTTTTTCAATATTCGCTTGCGTGGCCGCGGCGTCGCCGCCGCCGGAGTGGCTGCACTACGACGACGGCATCGCCTACCGGCCGGTTTACCGCGAGAACGCGAACGACGGCTGGGGCGTGAAGTTCGTGCCGAAAGCGCCGGGGTATATCCAGCGCGTCAAGATCTACGTCGGCAACCCCCCGGGGCACCAAGGCTGGGACGGCTTCAACCTCGAGGTCTGGGATTGGGACGAGGGCGCGTCCCCGGAATCTCCGGGGAAGCGCGTGTGGGGCCCGAAGGCCTTCACCTACGACCACGGCGGCTGGGTGAGTTACAAGGGCATCGACTATTGGTGGAAAAGCACCAAGCCCTTCGTCGTCCTCGTAAAACAACGAGAGGGGTATCCCAACTGCGACACGATCTACTGCGACCCGAAGCGGACCGAACCCAATCCCAACTGGAGCTACTTCAACTTCAAGTGGTACCCGTTCGAGATCGTCGACGGCGACTTCCTGATGAGGGCCTATTACGGCGAAAGTTTCCCCGGCGTCGGGCCTACGAGCCTCGGCCGCGTGAAGGCGTTGTTCCGCTGAGGAAACGTGCTATAATATACGTAGGGGGCGATCGGTTTCGACGGGGGTGGACGGTAACCAGGTGGCACGCCGCGGCTTCCCGTCGCCGCGTTAAAAAGGCGGGAAAAGATAAACGCCGATAACTACGCTTACGCTTGCTAATTAGGTAGCAGGCCGCCCGCCGGCTGAGCCTTCCCGCGGCGCACCGGCCGGGCGTCGGAATAGCGGGCTAAGCCGAGGCGGCGGCCCCTTCCGCCGAGGTCGAAAACCCATAAGGGGGCTGGCGTAAGGCCGACCCGCCCGCGGGCCAAGTCTTACGCGAGACTAATACGCGGGACAAGCGTGTAGAGGCCTGGCGGCCGCACTTCCGGACGCGGGTTCGATTCCCGCCGCCTCCAAAGTTAATATTAATAGAGGAGCGTTTATGGGTGGTAAATTAAAAGAAGAAGAGCGTAGAATCCTGGCGCGATTATACGAGTCGCGTTATGGCTTGTTCGCGAACGAAGACGTCCCGGTAAGTTTAAGGCTCATTGCCGTGGCGCTCGGGATTACGGAAAAGGAAGCCGAGGGATTAGTAGCACATTTGCTGGAAAGAGGTTTAGTAAAAAGGATTACCGTGGGGGATAAGCCGTTTTATGAAATCACCTTCCGGGGGGCCGAGGAATACGAATATGCCGCCAGATAAAAATAAAGCCCGCGAACGGCTGGACCCGGCTATTAAACCCCATTGGGTGAACCAGTACGAACACGATATAGATTTCGCGCAGGGGGCCTATAAGGAGGGTTACTACGCGTGGGCTTGTTTTATCGCACAACAAGCGGCCGAGAAAGCGGCTAAAACGTTACTTATCCATTTGGAAATAAGTGAGCTCGATAATTTCAAGACCCATAGTATCTTGAAGCTGGTACGACACGTCCCTAAAGCTCTTTTGTTAGATAAAAACATCGACTTAAATCTCCTGGAAATAAGTGCGACCGAGTTAAGCAATAAGGAAAACATGTCCAGATACCCTAACTTAGACCCGAGC
>CAZWAM010000041.1:0-19602 GCA_964631855.1 uncultured bacterium
AACGCTTCGGGCTTTTCGTTTAGTTACCGTGTTAATATTTCCGGGTGGGGTTTTTTCCGTGTGCTTTTTTGTTGAAGCGGCACGGATTTTCGTTATAATTCTTTGGGTTTAGGCAGACAAGCAATTTCAAACCCGTTGTAAATGGCCTTAATGGTAGGAAAAAGTATTAATAAACCGGTTTCGGCTAAGTTAGCCGAATGCGGAAGGGGGTCTGTTACCGCGCTCCCGTTTTCTATAACCTCAGGTTTTATCGTGGAGGTATTACTAAGGAATGTTTGGCTTGCGCTAATTGGCGTGTTTATTACCTTCGGCTTGTGGTTGGTATTTTTTATTGGATTTAATAAGATAAGAGAACGGCTAAAATTAATTAGTATAGTCTTTGTGCCGATAATATTCGCCACGGGTATATTTTTCTTCGACGTATTCGGTTTTACGAAACCAGGGTTAATAAGTTTTATGTATTCGTACGTCGGAGTATCCGACACGAAAAACGCAGAAATTTCGGATGACGTAATTATCGTTTTCTTCGATGACGCGTCCGCTCGGAATTTAAAAGTGGATACGCGGAGGGTCCGCACCGGCGACTATACTTCGATAAGGCCTTTGCATGGTGAAATGATAAAAGTTTTAACTTGGGCCGGTGCAAAAAGAGTGATTTTCGATATGGGCTTTCCGAGAAAACCAAGGGACAGTGTTACCTATCGGGAGTATACGGCTGGCTTAATTAAAGGGCTGATGACTCGCGAACCTTTTGGGAAAGGGGACGGAGCCGACGTGCTGATTGGGCTCTTCAGCGAAAAAAACGAAGTGACGGGCGAAATGGAAATATATAAGAACGACCCGCTAATCGTTAACGCCATTGCACGACGGGCGTCTGGCGTTTTAGACGTTACAAGCGCTTTTTCTTCTCCGGACTATGAAAGACCATCCGAGCGAAACCAATTAATTAGCAGACCTGTTTGCGAAGGGCACATAGATATCGTGGTCTTTGAGGAGGGAAGCGACGTTGTACGAGCAGTAAATTACGCACGGTTAAAACGCGAATCAAAAACCCTCTTTAAATGCCGGGACCGCCCTCCGTTGGAAACGTCCCCATCATTGCCCCTTATAGGATACTGCGGATACGACTGTCTGTATCGAGTGGAGCACGATACAATTTTAATTTACGACGTTTCTACGCAAAACACGATTCGCCGAATCCCTATTGACGATTACGGCCTTACGTATATCCACTTCCCGAAAAGAGGATTCGTAGAATATAACTACTGGGGTATTTTACAGGCATATTTGTATCAAACCGGACAGGAGCGCGTAGTAGATGAAAGGGGTACCCAAATAGATAAGCCCTTAGAAGAAATATTCGCTGGGAAATACGTAGTCGTAGCTAACGCCGCTGGGCCCGCTAAGCACGACGTTGTGTGGCTTCCAGGGAAACGCGCAGTCCACGGAGCTTACGTTCAAGGATATGCTTTGTCGGCCTTACTTCTCGAAAGGTTCTTGAAACCTACTCCGCTATGGTTCGATATTCTAGTAATGTTCGCATTGGCTCTTTCCGGGTTGTTCGTGGTAGCAAAAAAGAGTTTCAAGAAGAGGTCGCGCTGTATCCTATTAATAATTTTAGCGATTTTAATTATTGGAACCCCGACGGTTGGCTTCCGGTATGTCCAAATTTTTTATTTCCCCCTATACGGGGGCATCATGTTGTTCGCGTCAGTATTATGGTATTATAAAAAGAGAGAATCTATAAGGGCGAAGATGTTTCGTAATCCGTTAGATAGGGGTAATAAGTGATTAAGCCTCGAGTAAAAGCAAAGGGATTCTTATTTCTTTCCGCCTTTGGTGTTTCGTTAATAGCGCCTTTTTCGACGGCGTTAGAAATCGAAGTAAAAGGAGTATACGAGGACGGGAGACTTACGGACGTTACAGAAAGCGCTCGTATAATTAGGTCTACGGGAGTTTCGGAACCAGTTTCGGTCGGTTCGAGTATCAACGTAGGAGACGAAATTGAGAAGCTATCAAATGTTATTATATTGCTGGAGACGGATAGTGGCGGTACGATCATCTTAGATGAGGACAACGAGTATGTCTTGCGGGAGAAGGAACGTCGTTTTTATTATACGTTAGGGCGGATTTATTATGACGTAAGGTCTTGGTTCTCTGCAAGAACGAAGGTTGTTTCCGCAGGTACAAAGAATACCGAATTCAACCTTCTAGCTAATGAGACGTATTCCCGTTTGGTAGTTCTACGCGGCGTAATGGAAGTAACCGACGGGAAAAAGACAGTTACCTTAAAAGCAGGCGAAGCCATAAATGCTGACGAGGACGGGCTCGGCGACGTTGAAAAGGTCTCGAAAGTTGAATTAGGGGAAATCCGCGTTTGGGCAACGGAACTTAAATCAGTATCGCGATACGAGGAAGATACTCTTTTATTCCTCTGTAAGCATGGCGTTGCAGGGATAGTACGAACCGGGGACAAGCAATTACTAGAAGACGAACCACTTGGCCAGGCACGTCTCGATCCATATTCCTTCGTAAGGTTTAAGTCGGAGGTTACAGTTACTTCCGGCATAGCGTTTATGACTCCCGACGAAGCGAAAGCAGCACTCGTTAACTCTTCGTATGAAGCTGTACTAAGCCCCGATGACCCCGAGGCACATCTTACTTTGGGCCACGCATATCTAAATTACCGTTTATATCAGCAAGCGCTAGAAGAGTACGAATTAGCCTTGGACACAGGTTTAGATGACACGAGGATATACCAAGCTATCGGTGATGCGAAGGGGTTACTGGGCGAGACGGAGGAAGCGACTAAGTATTATAAAAAAGCTTTAAAAGAAGCACCTAAAGACGTAGATCTTAGGCTAGCCTTAGCGAGCGCGTATCTCGCGATCGGCGAAAACAAAAAAGCTGGTAAGGAATACGAAAAAGTATCGAAGATTTCTAAAAAGGCGAAACCGAAGGTATATATAAGTCGAGCTAAATCGTATTTTAAAGACGGCCAATATGAATTAGCTTTAGACGAACTCTGCATCGCTAATGAGTTAGACCCTAACAACGAAGAAGTCCTCTTACTAATCGGCGAAGGGTATTTCAAACTTGGGCAATATGAAAACTCATTACCGCCGCTCGAAGAAGCCATTTTAATAGACCCGGCCTATTTCGAAGCGTATAATTTGAAAGCAGCGTCGTTAATGAGCTTGGGCCGGTATAAGGATGCGATTATTTGTTACGATAAGATGATAGAATTAGAACCTAATATTCCAGACCTGTATCATATTAAAGCAAAAGCGCTATTCTGGTCCCGCGAATACGCCGCAGCTATAGCATACAACCGTAAGGCAATAGAATTAAACCCGAAATACGGATCAGCGTATGCAGATATCGGGGCTTCGTTATCAAATCTCGATAGGAACGAAGAAGCTATTGAATATTACGATAGAGCATTGGCAATAGAACCCGATAGCCCGGATGTTATTCTGAATAAGTGTATAGCCCTAGCGGAAATAGGTGAACATGCGATAGCGCTAAGATTATATGATGAATATTTAGCGAAGGACCCGGTAAATAAGGAAATGTATTTAGGAAAAGGTATTTTCTTCGAGAATATGAACCGGCATGATGAAGCTATCGCGTCCTACGATATCGCCCTAGCAATAGACCCGGGTTATCTAAGGGCATATGAAAAGAAGGGGGAAGCTTTAATACACTCAGGGCGTACGGAGGAAGCTATCGCGTGCTACGAAGCCGCTTTAAAGGCCAATCCGGAATATGGTAAGGGATATACAAAAATAGGAGATATCTATTTTGAAAAAGGAGAAGATGAAAAGGCCCTGGAATTCTACGACCGAGCTTTAAGCGTAATGCCCACAAGCGTAGCGGCGATTATTGGTAAGGGCCGAGCGTTAACCGTTCTAAATCGAACCCCGGAGGCAATTGCCGTTTTCACTGAAGTCTTAAAAACGGATGCAAACAACGCCGCTGCACTCGTTTATATTAGCTTCGCCCTAGAAGAGCAGGGACAGTATTCTGTTGCTCTGGATTATTTAGATAAAGGCATATCGGGACTTAGGGAGATTCCGGCCTGGGTATGGATAATGAAAGCGGACTTGCACCGGGATTTGGGGCAATTCGAAAAAGCAGTAGAGTGCTATGATCGGGCCCTAACGATAGAGCCTAACGATTACGGAATATATGTAAACAAGGGTGTCGCGTTAAGCGAAATGGGGGATTTAAACGACGCAATCCGGTGTTACGATAAAGGGTTATTAATAAAACCCGATTCGTGGCAATTATATAATAATAAGGCCTTAGTCCTGTGGAAACTCGGGAGGAACGCCGAGGCGGTAGATTGCTTCGATAAAGCGAACCGGTTAAAAACCGAATTATACCAAGGAGAGAGCGTTAAATAGTACACTGGAACAACGTCGCGTTCGGAACGGATGCGGGAAATAAACCGATCGCCTTGGTCGGCGATTAAAATTACCTGCCGTACCGGCCCGGCCTTGCTGGCCGGCTTAGACGTCGTCCGCGCGTGGCGGCTTCACCTGGGCCCGGGCGTCGCGTTAACGTTACCCGATAAAGATGTCGCCGCGGTGGGCGCGGTAGGTTACAGCCTCTGGCGCAACGTCGACCTCAGATTGGCCGGCGGTTACGGCACCGCGGGAGGAACGGCGGCGGTTGGGGTGTCGCTTGGGATAGAATAGGGAATAATTAAACGACGAAGCCGCCCTTCCGGGCGGCTTTTTTATACCATGTGGGGGCGAGAGGATTTGAACCTCCGACCTTCTGCTCCCAAAGCAGACGCGCTACCGGCCTGCGCTACGCCCCCGCGAGTGCCTATTTAAATATAGCGTAAAAAGGCGCGGCTTTCAAATGGAAAAGGCCACGCCTGGCGCTCACGCCCCCGCGGGCGAATATTTAAGTAGACGTTGCGACCGAGATCATTTATACTAAGATGAATAAGAAGAGGCTGATTCGCGGAGGGCATCATGAAGGTACTAACGACCGTTCTTTTCGTTGCGTTGACCCTCGCGGCCACGGCGCCGGCGAGGGTTGTCCATATCGGCGGTGAGGCACCGGCCGCTCTACCCGAATACGAAGTGGCCGCTGGCGCTACTGTGGAGACGGTCCTCGCCGACGTCCGGCGTTACTTCGACGAGAGGTCGTACGCGTGGGCGCTGGCGGCGGCGAACGCGTTGGCGGACCGTTGGCCCGACAGCGACGCTCGAGCCGAGGGCGACTACGTACGGCTGCGCTGCCTTATGCAGCTCAAGCGCTTCGCCGAAGTCGACGCGGCCTTCGACGATTACTTTAAACGTCATAAAGAGACCCCGTGGGCCGTCGAAGCCGTCGGTTTCCTCGTGGATGCATATTCCGATTGCGAGGAGGTTGACGAGGACGAAAAATATCGCGCCATAAGTCAAGCTTGGGAAGGGTATCTATGGGAGAAGTACGACGACGCGGCCGCGGGCGTAAAGACCAACGTCGAAGCCAAACTCGACGCCGTGCGCCGCAACATCTTAAAGCTCAACGACGACGTATACAAACGCGCGATCAGACGGGAGAGCGACGCCGACGAACGCCTCCTCCTCGCCGACCGGCGCGTGTTCAATCAAGTAAAGATGATGGCCTCGCTCAATTGGGAGAGGTACCGCGGCGACGAAAAGAGGTATTACGCGGAGCGCAAGAGGTACAACGACCGCGTCGCGAAGTTCGAGATGAGCGAAGACATGCGTTCGATGTTCGCCTTTATGGAGGGCCTTTTGGACCTCTTCTCGCTCCCCGCACCCGAAGGCGGTCCCGAGAAGAAAAGCGAATACGACGCCGTCTACGGAAAATGGTTAGACCGTGAACGCTTCGAGGCGGCCCGCGATAAGTGGGAGGATATCGCGGCCGCGTACGGGAACGCGCCTGGGGCGCTCATGGCCCGGGCGGCGCTGGCGCACTATCAAGTCGTGTACCTGAACGACTTGGAGGCGGCGGGTAAGGCGTTCGAGGAGCTGGCGGCGGTTTCGGATAACGACGAAGTGGAGACCCTCGTCGAGGGGATTATTCGGGACCTGCGGGCGCCGGCGCTCGCGATAACGGACGTGTCGGCCGACCCGCGAGACTCGCCCGCCGTTTCGGCCGCGTTGACGTGCCGGGGTATACCGGAAGTGGAGTTTACGGTGTACGCCGTCGACCCGTCGTCGTACGTCGGGTTCTACCGGGACTTCGCCGTTGCGGAGATAGAAACCGGGGCCGTCCCCGGCGTCGGCGACGTCGTGGCCCGGCGGGCCGTCGCCACGGGGTGCGTCCCGGGCGGTTACGGCGTCGAACGTCTCGAGGTGTCTTGGGATGATTTGCCCTATGGCCTATACCTCGTCGAGGCAGACGGCGGGGGCGAGGTTTCGCGCGCGGCGTTTATGCTCACGGAGGCGGCGGCGCTGACCGCGAGCGACGGCGAGCAACTTTACCTCGAGTTAATAGACGCCTATTCCGCGGAAACGACGCCGATACAGAACTTGCAAGCACGGCTAATACGCTACGGCGACGATGGCGCACGTCTCGTTGCCTCGATGGAGCCCGTAAGGTTGGACGCCCGCCCCTACGGCGACGCCGTCGCGGTCGACCTCACGCCGCTGCCTATGAAGAGTTCGGTACTCGTTGTATTGGAGTCAGCGCTTGGGCCCGTGGTCCACGCGTGCGGAACGCTGCGTAATAAAAGGCGGGCGGTGGCGATGGCCGGCGAGGTTATCACGGACCGGCCGCTATACCGCCCGGGCGGTACGATTCGTTATAAGGTAATACTCCGGGATATCGACTACGTTAAAAAGAGCATGGTCGCCGCCGCCTCCGTAAACGTCGACGTGCGGATGTATTCCAGGTGGTCCGGGGGGCGCGAGGCGTTGTGGGAAACCTCCGGCGTGACCGACGAGTTCGGGACCTTTGCAGGCGAGTTTGGATTTCCCGCCGGGGCCAAGCTGGGAACGCAAACGCTTAAAGCGACGTGGACCACGGACGGCGAGAATTACTACGCGAGCGGCACCTTCGGCGTAGCCGAGTTTGAGAAACCCGAATACGAGCTTTCGGTTACCAAACGTAAGGAGCGGTACTTATCCGGTGAGACGGTGCAAGTGGACGCCGTCGGCCGCTACTTTTTGGACCAACCTCTGGCCCGGGCGCCGGTTTCGTACAAGGTTCTCCGTGCCGGCGAGACGCCTGAGGGTTTTGAGCAGTTCGACGAGGGACGGGTACTGAAGGAAGGGGAAGGCTTCCTCGACGACGACGGACGTTACTCGATCGAGTTCGAGACACCCTACGCGGGTCGGTTCAATAATAGAATAACTGTAATATTCAAGGTGAAAGACGAGACCGAGCGCCTACTTGAGGAAAGGCTCGAGTTCGCGACGCTCGCTACGGACCGTCGCCTCCTAGTAAGCACGAGCCAATTCGAGTATAAACCCGGCGAGGCGGTAGATGTGCGCCTCCAGCTGTTCGATTTGGCGAATAACTACGTCGCCGGCAACGTCCACCTCGCCGTGTACGAGCGACTAGAGCATCCTACGAAAATGTACGAGCGGGGCGCCTTGCTCGCCGAGTACGATGTCGCGGTGGGCGAAAGCGGCGTTAAGGTTTTCAAGCTGGCTTTGGAAGACCCGCCCCCGTCGGTAATTATCTCGGCATCTACGCCGGGTTCGACGGGCGCGTTAGCCGAGGATAGTAAGAAGATCACTTTCACGGAGGAGGTAAAAGATTACGAGAGGCCCGGCGGTAAAGTCTTCGTGGAGGCCGACCGCAAAGAGGTCGCCGTCGGCGACGACGTTACCGTTACCGTATCGTCGTTGGTGGAGGCGACGTCCTGCCTCGTTGCCGTCTATTCCGATAAGCGTTCGTTAGAGGTCCGCCGGGTTGAGTTGTCGCCGGCGGAAGGTTTTTACCGGGGTACGTTTACCGTCGACGTCGAAGAGAAGCACGTGCCGCTGATCAACGTACACCCGATGGTCGTGGCCGACGGCGTTTCCTACGAGACCTGGGGTTCCGCTCGCGTGAAAGTCGAGCCCCCCGGCGTCTCGATGGCGGTAGCGGTAGAGGTGCCCCGCGAGGATTACGGCCCGGGCGAGGAGGTCGACGTTACCGTGAGATGTCGGGGCGACGGCGGTTCGCCGATCCCGGCGGATATGTCGCTCGCCGTCGTGGACGAGGCGCTCTTGGCTATGGCGCCCGACAAGACGCACCTCGTACCGGGCGAGTTCGCAAAAAAGTTCGAGCGCAGTGCCCATTGCCAAACTTCGGACTCGTTGCGGAGCCGCGGCGACCTGGGCAAAGTCGTGTTCCGTTTCCCCTATTACGCGAAGCCGTACGGCGCGTGGGGAGGCGACTTCCTCCCGTTCGATAACGAGGCGTGGGGGCCCGCGCGGCGGGTTGTCGAGCGCATATACCTGAAAGCGTTGTACGACCCCTCTCTCCAGCCACGGTTCGACCTCGGCATCCAAGAGGAATTGAAAGGTGAGAGCTGGGAACTCGGCGACCGCTTGCGCGACGCGAGGGCGCGATTGCAAAGGCAACGTTACGTTTTCCCGCGGCGGGCGGGCGCGCCGTTGGACGTACACGAGGGGTTCGTACCGGCGTTGAGTGTCGGTTTTCCGATTGAACCTTTTTTGGTCGGTATGGGAGCAGGGGGGCCTCCTCCCACGCCGCCTATTAGGCGAGAGTTTCTCGACAACGCGCTGTGGCTTTCGAATTTACGTACCGACGAGTCTGGGGCAGCTTCGGCTTCATTTACCCTCCCCGATAACTTGACGGAGTGGCGTATAATAGCGCTCGCGCTCGACCGCGGCCGGCGGTTCGGGTGGGACGACGAGAAGATCGACGTGAGCAAGGGCATCGTCGCCCGCCTTAAAGCACCTCGTTATGTGATAGCCGGCGACGTGACGCGGCTGACGGCGATAGGCCACAACTACCTCGAGCAGCCGCAAGAGCTGACGCTGGGCCTGGAGGAGGAAGGTTTGGCCCACGTGCGGGGCGAGCCGTCGACGGTCGAGACGGTGGCCCCGGCTGAGCGCGCGGTGAACTACTATTGGGTACAAGCGGAGCCGGCGGAGGAGGCGAAAGTTATCGTCTCGGCGGTTACGGCGGCCGAGGCCGACGCAGCCGAATACATGTTCCCGATATACGCTCGCGGCAGCAAGGTCCGGCAAGCGTACGCCGGCCGCCTTCGCGACGAGGTGTCGCATAGGTTAGCCGTCGTCGAGGGCGCGGCGCCGGCGACGTTCGCGGGCGAGCTGTTCCTGGCGCCGTCGCTCGCGGCAACGCTGAGCTACGGCCTCGATTTCTACCGCGAGTACCCCTATGACTGCGTCGAGCAGACGCTGAACCGCTTCCGCGTAAACGCCGAACTGGCCGCGGCCGCCGCGGAACTCGGGTTGGAGGAAACGTCGCTGGCTGAGGGGTTGGAGGATGCTATCGCGGCCGGGATTCTAAAGCTTAGGAAAGGGCAAACGACACGGAACCGGGGTCGACCCCTTCTCTTTGCGGAACCGGTGAGATGGGGCGGTGCGTGGCCCTGGTCGAGGGGCGGGCCCGAGTCGCCGTACGTGACCGCGTACGTGCTGGACGGTTTATATAATTTACGGGATAACCCTTTCGTACCCGCGGCGACGGCCGAAGATCTCGAGCGTATGTACGCGAACGCGTTCGAATACCTGGACCAGTATTTAACGGAATGGCGCGACGACCCGGACCTCGAGCCGGCGGCGGTTTCGCTCTACGTCGCCGACGTAGCGCTGCGGGTGGGCGCCGTCCCGCCGGACGACTTTACGATAAGTAAGGTCGCGGATTACTACTTCGAGACGCGGCCCGCGCAGGAGCCGATGTCGCTCGCGCTGCTGGCGTCGGTCCTCCATCAAGTGGGTGATGACGAGCGCTTAGCCGTCGTTATGCGCAACCTCGACAACGGCGCCCGGGTAGGGCCGGGCGATACGGTCTACTGGGGGAAAGCTCCCGAGGAGACGTGGCGCTGGTGGGACGACGCCGTCGAGATGACGGCTAAGGTCCTGGAGGTCAAACTCGCGTACCAACCCGACGACCCGAACCTCCCGAAGATGGTGGATTGGCTGGTTGACCGGCGGCGCGGGGCGGCCTGGAAGTCCACCAAGGATTCCGCCGCGGCGACGCTGGCGCTTATGAAATATATCAAGGCCAATCCCGAGCTCGCGGCGCCGATGGTCGCATCGTACAAGTTCGGGATACGCGAGGGCGGCGTCGAGCTCGAGCCTGCGGCGTACGAAGAGCCAACGGAGACGGTAACGCTCGCGTGGGAAGACGTGGCCGTCGGCGACAACGACCTCGAGATAACGCGTACCTCCGGCGAGGGGCCGGCGTTCTACACCGCCGCGGTCGAGTACTACGTCGAGGCCGACGCCATCCCGGCCGTCCAGGGGTCCGTCACGCTCGAGCGCGAGTACTACGTCGTCGAGCGGGAATATAAAAAGGGCAAGGTTAAGGAGAAGAAGAAACCGCTCAGGGGGCGCGTTAAGTTGGGCGAGGACGTAGAAGTCGTCTTGACGATTAACTCGCCGTACGACTTCGACTACGTCGTCTTGGAGGACCCGAAGCCGGCGGGGTTTATCTATCTCGAGGCCAAGTCCGGGTACAGTTGGGCCGCGGGGGCGTACGTCGAGCTGTGGAACCGGCAGCGGAGCGCGCTGTTTGAGCGGCTAAGGCGAGGCGAGGCGGTGATGCGGTACCGCCTCCGCGCCGAGGTACCGGGGACGTACGCCGCCCTTCCCGCGCGCGTCTACGGCATGTACGCGCCGGACATCGGCTCGAGCACGGCCTCGGCGATTATCGAGGTAAGCGAGTGATTATTCGGCAAACGCAACGCAGACCCCTCGGACGCTCGCCTCGCGGGCGTTTTTATTTATTGGAGTGGAACAGTTTACGAGAGGGGTCGTAGTCGGCCGTCTGCCTATTGGGCAGTTGGTTGACCGCCCAGGGTCGGTGTGCGGGTTAGGTTACAAGGGTAAATCCCGGGGGATACTAAAATCCTATCATTTTTTGCTTGACTCCCGCGACGGTAGTATTTAATATGCCGTGCAAGGGGGTTCAATACGCGGCCGAGTTTTGGGGGTTGGGAACGTGATTTTTTTGGTTTTAACCAAGGGGGAAAAAAGGAAAACGTGCCTCGTTAATCACGTCGCGCGCTGTGCCGAGCTTGCCCGCTTGGCCGAAAAGCTTAACCTCTCCCTCCCCGAAGTCTAAAAACCTCCCAAATTAATTTAGTTCCCCCAAGTCCTACCCGCGTTGGACCAAGGTCCAATTGTGTCCCCCTCCGTCTTTTTTTAAGGTTGCGTCGTGATTCCGATTCGTAGGCGGGTAGTATCCGTGAACGCGCGGCGCGACGAGCGAGCGACGTCAGGAGGCGAGAGAACGATGGCCGCTGGACTCGTGAGGGTAATGGCATGAACGCCGGCGACGCCACGGTATTCGTCGTGGACGACGACTATTCCATCCGGCGGTCGTTGAAGCGACTGCTCAAGGCCGCCGGGTTCAGCGTCAAGACTTTCTCGTCGGCGGACGATTTCTTGAGTTACAGCTGCCGCGACGCGCGGAGTTGCCTTATCCTCGACGTGCGTATGCCCGGGTTCGACGGGTTGGAGCTCCAACGACAGCTGGCGGAAGCCGGCTCGGAAGTCCCCATCATTTTCATAACGGCGTACGCGGACGCCGAAACCGAGGCCCGCGCCCGGGAAGCGGGCGCCTTGGCCTTTTTAACGAAACCCCTCGACGACGAGGAGCTCCTCGGGGCTGCTTGCGAAGCCCTGGGGATTAACAAAGAGGAGGCATCGTGAACGTGAGCATTAACGTTGGCAGGTTGGCGGCGGCGCTAGTCGTAGCCGTTGTATGCGGAGCGGGGTCTGTCCCGGCCCGGGAGCTCCGCGGCTTCGACGCGACGCCGTTCATAGGCTACCAGTTCGGCGGCAAGTTTACCTCGTACCAGGGCGACCTCAACGTCGTCGACAATCAGAACTACGGCATCTTCGTCGACATCCCCATAAACCCGCGCGGCATAAAGGGCGAAATCCTATACAGCCGCCAGGATACCATCTTCGAGCTCCGGACGCAGCCGCCCAACCGCGTGACGAGGTACCTCTTCGACATCGCGGTGGAATACTACAACGTCGGCGCCATTTACGAGAGGCCGCGCGGCAAAGTCCGGCCCTACGGCGGCGTCACGGTAGGCGGCTCGCGCTTTTACCCCAAGACGGGCGGCTTCGACGACGAGTGGTTCTTCAACATAACCTTCGGCGGCGGCGCCAAGGCGTACCTCTCCAAGCACGTCGGCCTGCGTGCGGACCTCCGCGTGTTAGCGCCGATGAACTTCTCCGGCACGGGTCTTTGGGTGGGGGCCGGCGGCGTAGACTTCGGCGTGGCCACCGGCAGCGTCATCGCCCAGGGTAACGTCAGCCTGGGCTTGATGGTTAACTGGTAGGCGGCGTGTTCGACAAGTGGGTACGAGGCGACGGCGGCGAACCGGTGGCCGAGGGTTACGCGCCGCCGGTTGCTTGCTCAGGCAAGATTGCGAGGGTCGTCGTAGACGTTTCCGACGAAGCCTTTCGCCGCCGCGAGACGGAGACGCGGAGCACGTTCGCCCGTTAATAAGCGGTATTGCCTGCTGGAGGCCCGGCCGTAAGCCGACTCGCCGCCGGAAACCGTCGCGGGGATTAGAGAAAGGAGGCGACCGTGAAAGTAGTGAGGATATTTTTGATTGCGGCCCTAATAGGCCTCGCGGGATTTCCACCCGTAGTTACCGCGGAAGAGACTGAAGCCGCGCGTTCGAAAGCTGGTTCTTGGATTTTTTCGGTAACGCCGTATTTCTGGATATCTTATATCGACGGCATAGCCGTCGTGCAAGGCCGCGAGGTGGATTTCGATATGAGCGCCGGCGACCTCTTTAAACTCGTAGACTTCGGCTTGATGGCCCACGGCGAGGCGTGGCGCGGCAAGCTCGGTCTCACTACCGACGTAATGTACTTTAATCTCGGGAATGAGGTCGGGCTAAGGTACGGTACAGCCGGCGTCGACGTCGAGACGGATAGCAACCTGTTGTTTTGGGAATTCGGCGGCGGTTACCTTTTACGGGGTATGCCGTACGCCGGGAAATTCGACAGGTCCCCCTCCGGAGGAACGCCGTTATTATCGCTGGAAGGATTGTTCGGCGTCCGGTACGTCCGTATGGACGCGAGTTTGGAATTTACGGCCGACCCGGGCGTCGAAGGGCGCGAAAAGATCGTTGGAAAGAAGGAAGGCACCCAAAGCTGGTACGAACCTTACTTCGGCGTGCGTATCCCGATACGGGCGACCGAGAAGTTGTCGTTCCCGATACGGGGAGATATCGCCGGATTCGGCGTAGGTTCGGAGCTTACGTGGAACGTTATCGTCGGCGCCGATTACGAGGTACATAGGCATGTCGCATTAGGCCTGGGGTGCCGTGTCCTCGATATCGATTACGAAGAGGGTGACGGCGCCGAAAAGTTCGCCTTTGACGCTATGATGGTCGGCCCCGCCTTCGCCGCGACTTTCGGGTTTTAAAGGCGCGCCCCGGGAGATTTTAATATACCCGACCTGAGGAGAAGGAGACGTTGTTCCTCACGGTGTACGAAATACACGGGCTAAGCGTTTACGAAAAGTGTAGAAGCAACCTGAAATATAAGGAATCAAAAGAGGTGCACAATAAATAACCCTTTTCGCCGTGACGCGCGAAAGAACTAATTAACATAATCATTAAGAAAGGAGAATTGCCATATGGCAACGGACAAACCCAACATCCTTATTATCTGGGGTGACGATATCGGCTGGTGGAATATAAGTTACAACAGCCGCGGCCAGATGGGCTATCACACCCCCAACATCGACCGGATAGGCAACGAGGGCGTGGCCTTCACCGATTATTACGCCCAGCAGAGCTGCACCGCGGGCCGCGCCGCCTTCATCACCGGCCAGAACCCCGTCCGCACCGGCCTGACCAAGGTGGGCATGCCGGGCGCCGACCTCGGCCTGCAGCCCGAGGACGCGACCATCGCCGAACTCCTCAAGCCGCTGGGCTACGCCACCGGCCAGTTCGGCAAGAACCACCTCGGCGACAAGGACGAGTTCCTCCCCTCCAACCACGGCTTCGACGAGTTCTTCGGCAACCTCTACCACCTCAACGCCGAGGAGGAGCCCGAGCTCCCCGATTACCCGAAGGACCCGAAGTTCCGCAAGAAGTTCGGCCCGCGCGGCGTCATCCACAGCTTCGCCGACGGCCGCGTCGAGGACACCGGCCCGCTCACCAAGAAGCGGATGGAGACCATCGACGACGAGGCCACGGAACATACGCTCCGGTTCATCGACGACGCCAACAAGGAAGGCAAGCCGTTCTTCGTCTGGTGGAACGCCACGGCCATGCACTTCCGGACCCACTGCGCCAAGAAGCACGAGGGCAAAAGCGGCCAGGGGTTCTACAACGACGTGATGGTGGCCCACGACGAGCGAGTCGGCCTCCTTCTCAAGAAGCTCGACGACCTCGGCATCGCCGACAACACCATCGTCATGTACTCCACCGACAATGGCCCCCACTACAACTCCTGGCCCGATGCCGGCATCACGCCGTTCCGCAGCGAGAAGAACACCAACTGGGAAGGCGGCTGGCGCGTTCCGGCGTTCATGCGCTGGCCCGGCAAAATTCCCGCCGGTACGGTCCTGGACGGCATCGCCTGCCACCAGGACTGGCTGCCGACGCTGCTGGCGGCCGCGGGCGAGCCGGACGTCAAAGAGAAGCTGCTGAAAGGCTACAAGGCCGGCGACAAGACCTTCAAGGTCCACGTCGACGGCTTCAACATGCTTCCGTACTTAACCGGCGAGGTGAAGGAGAGCCCCCGGGAGGCTTTCTTCTACGTCAACGACGACGGCGAGCTCGTGTGTTTGCGCTACGGCGACTGGAAGGTCGTGTTTATGGAGCAACGGGCCAAGACGCTGGCGTGCTGGGCGGAGCCGTTCGTGCCGCTCCGCGTCCCGAAGATCTTCAACCTCCGCCGCGACCCGTTCGAGCGGGCGGACGAGAATTCCAATACCTACTGGGACTGGGTCCTCGACCACGTCTTCCTTCTCGTGCCCGCGCAGGCGTACGTGGCGCAGCAGATCAAGTCCTTCAAGGACTTCCCGCCGCGGCAGAAGCCGGCGTCGTTCAACCTGGACCGCGTGATGGAGACGCTAACGGACGCCTCGGGCGGCGGTTCGCGCTAAGAGGCTACAGGATACTCAAACCCCGAACGATAGCACTGCGTCCGGCGCTTGCCGTCGGGCGCAGTGCGGCGTGGAGTTGGAGGAGTACTCGCTTGACCCCCGGCGTAAAGGGCAACGAGTCGCATAAGGGCGCGCCGCCGGCCGAGGCGCCGCAGGCGTTTCACGTCATGGCCAAGCCCGCGGGCGCGCTGTGCAACCTCGAGTGCGACTACTGCTTCTTCCTCAAGAAGGAGGAGCTCTACCCGGGCAGCGACTTCCGCATGCCCGAGGAGGTGCTGGAGAGCTATATCCGCCAGACGGTCGAGGGCCAGCGCGTTCCCGCCGTTACCATCGCCTGGCAGGGCGGCGAGCCGACGCTGATGGGGCTCGAGTTCTTCCGGCGGGCCGTGGCGTTGGAGAAGAAGTACCTCCGGCCCAGTATGGCCGTCGAGAACACGCTGCAGACCAACGGCGTCCTCCTCGACGAGGAGTGGTGCGAATTCCTTCGCGAAAACAATTTTCTCGTGGGGCTCAGCCTGGACGGCCCTCGGGAGATGCACGACGCCTATCGCCACGACAGAGGCGGCAATTCCGTCTTCGACCGGGTCGTCCGGGCGGCGCGGCTGATGCAGGAGCACGGCGTCGAGTTCAACGTCCTATGCACCGTCAACGACGTCAACAGCCAAAAACCGCTTGACGTGTACCGCTTCTTCCGCGACGAGCTGAAGGCGCCGTACCTCCAGCTCATCCCCATCGTCGAGCGCGACAACGACACCGGCTACCAGGAAGGGACCGCGATTACGGACCGGTCCGTGCGGCCGGAGCAGTACGGCCGCTTCCTCATCGAGATCTTCGACGAGTGGGTCCGGCGCGACGTGGGGGAGATGTTCGTCCAGACCTTCGACGGCGTCCTGGCGGCGTGGGTGCGGGGCTATTCGACGCTGTGCATCTTCCGGCCCAGCTGCGGCGAGAGCGCGGCGCTGGAGCACAACGGCGACCTCTACTCCTGCGACCACTTCGTCGAACCCGGTTACTACCTGGGGAATATCCGGGAGAGGCCGCTGCTCGAGCTCGTCGCCTCCGAGAAGCAACGGGCCTTCGGCGCCGCGAAGTCGGAGGCGCTGCCGCGCTACTGCCGCGAGTGCGAATACCTCTTCGCCTGCCACGGCGAGTGTCCCAAGAACCGCGTGCTGACGACGCCCGACGGCGAGCCGGGACTGAACTGGTTGTGCGAGGGCCTGAAGGCTTTCTTCAAGCACACCGAGCGGCCGATGAAGATAATGGCGGACCTGTTCCGGCGCGGGCGGACGGCGCCGGAAGTAATGGCCATACTCGAAGCCGAGGAGAAGGAAAAGTTCGCGGCCGTGGGCCGCAACGACCCCTGCCCCTGCGGCAGCGGCCTGAAGTTCAAGAAGTGCTGTGGTCAGGCCGCCGATATTGATACGTAAAAAAGAAAAGGACCTTTTATACATTTAAAAAGGAGCTTTAAGATGCCAAGGTCAAAGAAAAAAGACGAATTCCCCGAACGCGTTGACCTCAACGTCTACCCGCGGCCGGAATACCGCTTTCCGGACGCGAAGATCGGCACGACGTTCAAGGAATCGGTCGCCGACTTCCCGAAGCCGCAGCAAGCGCCGGAAGGGGCGCCCAACATCCTGCTGGTTCTCTTGGATGACGTGGGCTTCGGTTGGCCCAGCGCCTTCGGCGGCCTGGTGCGGATGCCGACCGCGGAGCGGCTGGCCGAAAACGGCCTGAAGTACAACCAGTTTCACACGACGGCGCTATGTTCGCCGACGCGGGCCGCGCTGCTCACGGGCCGCAACCACCACACCGTCCACACCGGTATCATCAACGAACTGGCGACGGGTTTTCCGGGCTACGACGGCATTATCCCCAGGAGCTGCGCCACCGTCGCCGAATTGTTGCAACAGAACGCGTACGCCACCGGCTGGTGGGGCAAGAACCACAACGTCCCGGACAACCAGACCAGCGAGGCCGGCCCCTTCGACAACTGGCCCACCAATATGGGTTTCGATTACTTCTACGGCTTCATCGGCGGCGAAACGGACCAGTTCTATCCAGCCCTCTACCGCGGGACGCGCGCCGTTCCCATTCCGGGAAAACCCGAGGACGGCTACCAACTTACCCGCGACCTGGCTAACGACTGCATAGACTGGATGCGTCGGCAGAAGGCGATAGCGCCGGACCGGCCGCTCTTCGCCTACTTCTCGACCGGGTCGGCTCACGCGCCGCACCAGCCGCCGTTGGACTGGCGAGGACGGAACAAGGGCCGGTTCGACATGGGCTGGGACAAGTACCGCGAGGAGATCTGGAAGCGTCAGCTCGAGATGGGCGTCATCCCCAAGGGGACGAAGCTCACGCCGCGGCCGGAGGAGATCCCCGCCTGGGACGACCACACCGAGGAGCAGAAGCGCTTCATGGCGCGCCAGGCCGAGAACTACGCCGACTTCCTCGAGCACACCGACTACGAAGTGGGACGATTGGTGGACGCGCTGGAAGAGATGGACGAGCTGGAGAACACGCTGGTCATATATATCATCGGCGATAACGGCTCGAGCGCCGAGGGGACGCTAACGGGCGAATTGAACGAGATGATGTCGCTTAACGGCTTCCTGCCGACCTTCGAGCAAATGCTCCACCGCATCGACGAAATCGGCCTGCCGGGCACGTCGCCCCATTACGCGGTGGGCTGGGCCTGGGCGGGTGATACGCCCTTCCAATGGACCAAGCAGATCGCCTCGCACTTCGGCGGGACGAGGAACGCAACGATTATATCCTGGCCGAAGCGCATAAAGGATAAGGGTAAGGTGCGTTCCCAATTCCACCATTGCATCGATATAATGCCCACGATATTAGAGGTGGTAGGCATCGCCGAGCCGACTATGGTGAACGGCGTAGCGCAGAAGCCGATTGAGGGCGTGAGCATGGCCTACTCCTTCGCCAAGGAGAACGCCAAAACGCCGAGTAAACGCTACACCCAATACTTCGAGATGTTCGGCAACCGCGCGCTGTACCACGACGGCTGGATCGCCTGCTGCCGCCACGGCCGCTTGCCTTGGCTCAACGTCGGTTCCGCCGACTTCGCCGAGGACAAGTGGGAACTCTATCACGTCGCGGAGGACTTCAGCGAGAGCGAGGACCTGGCCGCGAAATACCCCGACAAGCTCCGCGAGCTCCAGGACCTGTTCTTCGGCGAGGCGGCCCGCTACAACGTTTTGCCTATGGACGACCGTTTTATCGAGCGGGCCGACGTATCGCTCCGCCCCAGCTTCTTCTACGGCCGCAAGCACGTAACGTTTTACCCGGGGATGGTGCGGTTGCCCGAAGGGAGCGCGCCCAAAACGCACAACGTTACCCACACGATAACCGTGGACGCCGAGGTCCCGAAGGGCGGCGCCGAGGGGGTGCTGGTATGCCTCGGCGGCGATACCGGCGGTTGGTCCCTCTACGTGCAGGACGGCAAGCTCGTCTATCATTACAACTGGTTCGACATGGAGCGGTACGAGGTCGTCTCGACGGCGCCGGTGCCCGAGGGCAAGGTCGAGTTGAAATGCGAGTTCGCCAACGAGACGGAGGTCCCGGGCGGCTCCGCGACCGTGCGGCTGTTCATCGACGGCAAGGCCGCCGGAGAAGGCAAGATCGAGAAACAGGCCCGCGGCCGTTTCAGCCTCGAGTCGCTGGACGTAGGCGTAGACGCGTGCTCGACCGTAAGCAAAAGCTACGCGGACAAGCGCCCCTTCGCTTTCACCGGTACGATCGAGAAGGTGCAGTTTGACTTCGGCGACGGTAACGAACTCTCGCCGGAGGAGAAGTTGGAAGTAAAGCTTAAGATGGACTAAGCGGCCTCCGCGCTCCGCGGGGCTACTCCTCCGGCAGCGGTATTAAATACAAGAAGTGCTGCGGGAATGACACGATTTAAACACGCTTACTTTTTGGTGGGGGGACCCTAAGGGGTTCCCGGAGCAAAGGAGAACACGGTAATGGCACTAAAAGAGTACAAACCGGGGACTACGTTCCCGGGCGTCATCGGCCGCACGTTCGACGTGTCGGAGCCCGCGTGGCCCGAGCCGCTCCGGGCGAAGGAGGGCGCGCCCAACGTCCTCTTCATCGTCCTGGACGACACCGGCTTCGGCCAGCTCGGCTGCTACGGCAGCCCTATCGAGACGCCGAATATCGACACCCTGGCGGCGGGCGGCCTGCTCTACAACAACATGCACACGACGGCGCTGTGCTCGCCGACGCGGTCCTGTATCCTGACCGGCCGCAACCACCACTCCAACGCCATGTCCTGCATCACCGAGGGGTCGACGGGTTACCCGGGCGCTAACGGCAACATTC
>CAZWAM010000042.1:0-19484 GCA_964631855.1 uncultured bacterium
GCCGCGGCGTTGACGGCTACGTTCGTGGCCTGCCCCGGCGCGAAGACAGGTTCCGACGCCTCGAGCGCGACCACGGGCGCCTCTTTCGCCACCGCCTCCGCGCTTCCGTAAACGTTGGCGTCCAGGCACGCGTCGCCCACGACGACGACGTGCGTATTTTTGATGCGGCGAAGTATCCGCTCGAGCCACTCGGCCTTCACGGCCCGAGCATACGAAAAAGGCCGCGCGCGGGCAATAAAAAACTCGGCGTCCTCAGATTTGACATGCGCCGGAACTAAATTGACTAGGGTAGTTAGTTATGGTAAACTCCGCGCCGAAGTTCCCCCACCGGAGAAATTATGAAAATCCTGGGCATTCACGACGGCCACAACGGCACCGCGGCCCTCCTCGACGACGGCCGCATCGTCGCCGCGGTCTCGGAAGAGCGGATCGTCCGAACGAAAAACGTCGACTGTTTCCCGGAACACGCCATCGCGGATTGCTTAAGGATCGTGGGCTGTACCGTGGGCGACGTCGACTTCGTGGCCTTCAACGGCGAGCACCAACCGTACTCCCGGACGCGAGCCGAGCTCATGGCCGCTTTCCGACAAGCCTCCAGCCCTAAGACCGCGATTCGAAAATTCCTCCGGCGTACGCCCTTCAACGTGTACTTCCGCAAACGCCGGCGTGCGACGCGCCTGGAAAAGGCGGGCCGTCTGGGGTTCGACGAAAAAAAGGTACGCTTCGTGGAACACCATAGGGCGCACGCGTTCGCAGCATATTGGTGTTCGCCCTGGCGAGAGGGGCCGGTCCTGATACTAACGTGCGACGGCTCGGGCGACGACCTCTGCGCCACGGCGAACGTAGGGCAAGAGGGCAAAATCGAACGCGTCGCCGCGGTACACGAGAGCCAATCGCTGGGCATCATCTACGCCATGGCCACGACGCTTTTGGGCATGATGCCGTTGGAAGACGAGCACAAGGTTATGGGGATGGCGCCGTACGGCCAACGGCGTGTTTTGGCCCGGGCGGAAGACGATTGTTTCGCGAATCTGTTGAAAGCCGACGGCATGACGTGGGAGCGCGCCGACGGCTGTCCCGACGCCTATCAATCTTTCAAGTATATGAAGGGGCGCCTCGGCCTCACGCGTTTCGACAACGCGAGCGCCTCCATCCAGCTCCTTGCGGAAAAAGTCGTCGCGGAGTGGGTCGTCAACTGCGCCCGCGCGACCGGCCTCGGGCGCGTAGCCCTCGCGGGCGGCGTCTTCATGAACGTAAAGGCGAACAAAGTGGTCTACGATTCGCCGGAGGTGGAGGAGCTCTTCGTAATGCCGTCGTGCGGCGACGAGTCGAACACGGTCGGCGCGTGCTACGCCGTCTACGACGAGGAAAGGGGGCGCGCCGGCCTGGCCACCGACATCCCGCCGCTGGGGCCCATTTACTTCGGCGGCGAGTTCGGCGACGTCGAATGCGAACGCGCGCTCGTGGCAATCCGTCGCACGGAAGGCTTGGGAATATCCGAACCCCAAGACGTCGATTGGGAGCTGGGAAGGTTGGTGGCCTCGGGAAAGGTCGGGGCGCGCTTCGCCGGGCGGATGGAGTTCGGCGCCCGCGCCCTCGGCAACCGCTCCATCCTCGCCGACCCGACCGACCTGGCCGTCGTCCCCAAAATAAACGAGATGATAAAAAGCCGCGACTTCTGGATGCCCTTCGCGCCGTCGGTTCTGGCGGAACGGTCCGAGGAATACGCGGTCAAGCCGAAGCCGATGGCGGCCCCCTATATGATTATGGCCTTCGATTCCACGACGGAAACGGACCAATTCCGCGCGGCAATCCATCCCTACGACAAGACTACGCGGCCGCAGGAGGTCTACGAAGAATGGAACCCGGGCTACTACCGCGTACTCAAATCCTTCGAGGATGCGACGGGACGGGGCATAATCCTCAACACTTCTTTCAACCTCCACGGCTACCCGATCGTATACAGGCCGGAAGAGGCGGTTGAGGTATTCCTGCGCTCGAGCCTGGACGCGCTGGCGCTCGGGCCTTACCTCATTCAGCGGAAATAGAGACGCGCAACGGCGACGAAAAAAAGGCGGCCCGCCGGCCGCCTTTGCATCTTAGTTCGCACCCGATTAAAATTTCCCAAAGAAAATCAAGACGCCGAAGGCGATGAAGAGGGCGCCGGCGACCTTTTGGATGACGGCCTCGGGGACGACTTTCGCGATACCTACCCCCAAGAATACGCCCGCCAGCGTCAGCGCGGAGAACGCGAGCGCGGCGCCCAGGAACACGTGCCAGGGCTTGCCGGTTCGGGAGGCCATCGCGATGGCGGCGAGTTGCGTCTTGTCGCCGAGTTCGGCCAGGAATATCAATCCGAAAGCCGCGATAAACGTCTTCATATCGAATACACTCCTTAAAGCTCCGCCTCGGTCCGGAATTGCGCTACGCGGTCCGTCCAAAGTAGCCAATCGTATTTGCGGAATACCTCTTCCGCCCGGGCCAGGTTTTGACGCGCGTCGTCCCGCCGGCCCAGCGTAAGACAGGTCTGGGCGAGGCCGAACGCCGCGCGGGGCCAGTGCAAGAAGTTCACCCCTTCGGTCTGTTGCATTACCCATTCGAACTCGGCCGCGGCCGCCGGGGCGTCGCCGAGGAACAAGTTAAGTTCGCCGAGGCGAAGGTGCCCCTCGTGGATTTCCTCCGCTTTTTTCGCCGCGGCGACGCGTCCTTTGAGTTCGCCCACCAGCTCCGCGGCGCGGCGGGTGTCCTTGCGCGCGAGCGCCAGGTCGGCGTCGAGGTTCGCGCGGACGAGGGCCGCGGTCTGACGCGAGGGCGGCTCGACCTTGAAAACGGCCTCGTAATGTCGACGGAACTTTTCCGATTCGTATTCTCCCGCGTCCAATTCCACCTTCGCGCCCAACAGTCCCGAATAGAACACGTAGGGTGGCGATTCGATCTTCGCGGCCGCCTCGGCCGCCATCGCGACGTGCTGGCGGGCGGCGTCCCATCGGCCGCGGCAGCGCTCGAGTTCGCCCAAGTTTATGTGCGACCCCGCCAGGACCTCGTAGTTATGTATTTGCGCGGCCAACGATACGGCCTCGCGGCCGTATTCCTCCGCCTTGGTCGGATTAAGATATAGATGATAGGCGACGAGGTTGCAAACCGCGGCGGCCTGCGTGCGGCGCGAACCGACACGGCGCGTTATCTCCAAAGCGCGCTCGGCGAACTCCACCGCCTCGTGGTAGCGGCCCAACAAATAGTAACCGAAGCCGAGGTTCGTCAAGGCTATGGCCTGCCCCGGCAGGTCGTCGGCCTCTTGCCAAATGTAAAGGCCTTCGCGAAAATACTCCAGCGCCCTCGCCGGCTCGTCGGCGTTTACGTAGTCCGTTCCGATAATGTTGAAACAATACGCGACGCCGACGTCGTCGCCCGCCTCCGTGTAACGCGCGAGGGCCTCAGCCAAAGCCCGTCGGCGCTCCCCGGCCTTCCCCAAGAACGATAGGACTTTTACCATATGTTGCAGCGTCTTACCTTCCATAAAGGGGTCGTTCAACATATCGTAAACTTTCCCCGCGTCTTCTAAATAGAGCAACGCTTTGCGATTTTCGCTCAACTCGGCGTATGCCCTGCCGGCCAAGAACAACAACTTCGCCCTGATGCTCGGCGTCTCAGCGTATTTCAACTCTTCCTCTATGAGCGCGAGGGCCCTTTTGTGGTCCGCGTAATCCAAAAGGGACGAGGCCAATTTTTCTATCAACTCCAACTTCAAGCCGACGTCCGCCGGCCCGACGCCGCGGAGGTTCTCCAACGCCCGCTGGTAATGCGATATGGCCTCCAAAAGCGCGTAAGCCGCGGTCGCGCGGTCGCCCGCCTCCTTAAGATATTCCACCGCTTCCCGGCTACGTCCGGCTGCCAAGAGGTAGTGAGCGACGACGCCCGGTTCGGCCCCGCGCGATTCGGCGGCTCGGGCGATGTCGGCGAGCGTCGCCGCCCTCTCCTTAGCAACCAGCGACTCGTACAACACGTTTCCGATCACGTCGTGCACGAAGGCCAATCTACCTTCCGCTAACGTCAATATACCCTGCTCCCCCAGTTCCGCGACCAGCTCGTCGAGGCTCTCGCGGAGCTCCGCGGGCGTCACCTCGCGGACGAGCTCGAGCTCGGCTTCCAACCCGACGCACGCCACTACCTTAGCCAAAGCTAACGCGCCCGCGCTCAACTTGTCGGCGCGCGCTCGGGCCGCGGCTTTGATAGACGCCGGAGGCCGGAAAGCTTCGCCCTCCCCGCCCCCCGCGACCGCCGCGGCGACTTCCTCGCAGTATAGCGGGCTTCCCCTCGCCCACCCGACGATACGGCGCAATAACTCGGCGCTCAGCCGCTCGCGAGGTATTAAACCCCTCACAAGTTCTACGACGTCCCCCTCGTCCAGCGGAGGCAAATGGATTAAGTCCGCGGTAACGCGGCTAAGCGACTTCCGTTCCCGCGCCGTTATCAAAAGCAACAAAGGCAACGTAGCAACCTGCTCGGCCAAACGCGAAAGGAGCAGGAAGTCCGCGTTCGATGCCCACTGCGCGTCTTCCAAAACTAAAGCCGTGGGGCCCTCTTCGGCGACGCGGGCCAAAATAGTTTCGACCAGCTCGTACAGCTTTTCAAACCGCGCGACGCCGCGGAGTTGCTCCGTAACGGGGGTCTCGAGCGGTTGCGTTTCCAAAATGAAGCCCAGGAGCGGAACCGCCTCCGCCAACTCGGGCCTCTTATCTTTAATTAGATTCCCGGCACGCTCGAGCGGGGTAGCGCCGGGGAAGCTCTCCAACGCGGCGCACAAAGGGGCCCGGAACGCGGCGTACGAAACGCCCACCGTCAGAGGCAAACACCGGCCCGTGTAAACGCGGATACCCTCCTCGCCCGCCAACGCCTCGGCTAGTAAACGGGTTTTGCCGATGCCGGGCCCTCCCGAAATGCCGATCGCGGCGCCCCGACCCGAGCGGAGCGCGGCCAGCGCCCGACGCAATTCCTCCAACTCGTCGCGTCGCCCCACGAAAACCCGCGCCCCCACGGCGCCTTCCACCAGCGTATCGGACAAGCCTTCGACTAAGAAGCCGCTCTCGGCCCGGCCGTCCGCGGCCGTGGCGCCGAGCGCAACGGGCTTCATCTTAAACAGAGGCCGGACCTGATCTGCGGCCGCGGCGCTCAACAACACCGTGCCCGGCCGCGCGTTATTCCGTAGACGGGCGGCGTTCTCGACAGAAGGACCCAAAGCTACGTAGTCGGCCCCGGCGGCATAAGCTCCCACCCTTACCAAGCCGAAATCGACGGCATACCTAGTGGCCAGGTTTTGACCGCAAGCCGCGTAAAGGCGTTCGGATATGTCGGCGACGCGCTCGCGGGCCGCAAACGCCGCCCGGATGGCGAGCTCGACCTCGCGCTCCCGGGCCACGGGCGCGCCGAAAATGGACGTCAGGCCCGCGCTGTGGCGGTTGATTACGGTCCCGCCATACGTTACACACGACTCCTCGAGCGCCCGCATACACTCGGCAATGTAATCGGAAACTTGCGACGACGGGATGCGACCCAGAAGCTTCGCCAACCCCTGGACGTCGATTGCCAAGCAGGAGACCTCGCGCAACTCTACGGCGTAACCCCCGGCCCTCGACACGGCCGCGCCGCACGCGGAGCAAAATTTCGCGTCGGCCTCTACCGGCGCTTTACAAGACGGGCAAAACATAACGAGAACGGCGCTCTCCTAATCCGAACCGCCCTCGAATATCTGGGCCTCCAGAACCTGTTCCCGTTTGAAATCGTCGATTTGAAGGTACCAAGCGGCGCAGTCGAGGAGCGCCTGTAAAGGAGACATGCCGACCAGCTCCGTATTGACGATGGCGACGCCGTAACGGGCCGCCTCGCGCCGGATCGTCTCCACGACGCGGAAGACGGGCGTCTTCGCGTAATTCGTAAGGTTCATCGATACTTGCATGACGTTCGGGTCGTCGGTCGCGAAGCCCTTGGCTTTAACGAAACGAAGGCCGCCCCCGAGGAACCGGACCTCGTTCGCTATTCTTTCGGCTGTCTCCAATTTATCCGTACCCAGGTTGACGTTAAACGCAATCAGAAAAGGCCGGGCACTCACCGCGGTACACCCGGCGGTGGGATGTACCTCGGCCGGGCCGAAGTCGGGCTTCCAGGCCGGGTCCTTAATCTTCTCGAAGAAGCCCTCGAATTGACCTTTGCGGACGTTGGCGAGGTTCTTGCGGCCGGGCGAGGTAGCGCTGTCTTCGTATAAATAGACCGGCACCTTGAACTTGGTTCCTATCATCTCGCCCACTTCGCGCGAGAGCTCGACGCAGTCTTCGGTCGTAGCGCCCACTATGGGGACGAACGGCACGACGTCCACCGCGCCCATCCGCGGGTGTTCGCCCTTGTGCTTAGTGAGGTCGACGTGCTTTAGCGTCTCGTCGAAGAGGACCTCGACGGCCTCCTTCAACGACGTGCGGTCGCCGACCATCGTGAAGACGGTCCTGTTCTGCGCCGCGTCCGGCGCGACGTTGAGCAGGCGCACGTCCTCTACCGCGCGTATCCGGTCCGCAACTTTTTCCACTACCTCCAGCTTCGCGCCTTCGCTGATGTTCGGAACGCACTCGATAATCTCAGCCATGCCTCAACCTACCTCCTGGGTCTGGGTTAGCGATTTTTACCTTCCGAGCTCCTCGCGCCAGCCGGCGAACGCCTCTTCGACCGCTTCGATGCATCGCTTTTCGATAAGCGTCATATATTCTTTAGCCTTCTTCACGTCCGGTGACGGCATCCCCTTGCCAAATTCCCGTACGCCCACCGGCCTAGGGAAAGGCATTCGGAACACGCCTTTATCGTATCTAACGGCTTTAAGACCCTCGAGCAAAGCCGGCTTCACCAGTTCGGGCCTCGCCGCGAGGACGCCCGCGGTTTCTTCCGCGGCGGCGTGACCCCCTTCGCCGCCGTAGACCTCCTCGCTCGCCTCGGGAGCCATTAACCACCAGTGCAGCACAACCGTGAAGAGGCCGGCGTCGCGGTACGCTATTTGCGCCGCCTCTCTGAGCTCGTCGACATGGCCGCCGTGGCCGTTCACGACGACGAGCTTCCGGAAGCCCATCCGGCCAAAGCCGACGAAAACTTCCGTAACGTACTGCCGAAAGGTCGCCGGCGCAACGGTGTGAGAACCCGGATAAGGCAACAACGTTCGCGTAATGCCGTAATTCACCGTCGGCGCGATTATCAAATTTAATCTCCCCGCCAGCCGCTCGGCCAGATATTCCGGTATTATAATATCCGTCCCCAGCGGGATGCCGCCGTGCGCCTCGACGGTCCCTATAGGGATTATAACGGCGTCGTATCGCGCGGGCACCAGCTCGCCGAATTCCTTCCAGCAAAGTTCCGCCAGCCGCGGCGCCTTGCCCTTCTCTTTGGCCATACCGTCCTCCGGCACTCTAGTCGCCGACCACCGTAACCGAGATCTCGCGGCGCCGTTTCTTATTGTCGAAGTCTATAAAAACTATCTGCTGCCAGGTCCCGAGCGCGGGCGCGCTGCCAATCACGGGGAAAGCGAAAGTCGGCCCCAAAAGCGACGAGCGGACGTGCGCGTGGCCGTTGCCGTCGCCCCACCGCGCGTCGTGGCCGTAGCGCGCGCCTTTGGGAGCCAATTTCTCGAACACGTTCTCAAGATCGGAGACCAAGCCCGGCTCGTGCTCGACGGTAGTGATACCCACCGTCGACCCGGGCGAGGCCACGAGGCCGATGCCGTCTTTTATGCCGGCGGCGGCGACTATCCGCGATACATGCGACGTTACGTCGTGGATATCCGTATCGCCGCGGCACGAAAGCTCAAACGAACCACGGTAAACAGTCATGGGGCACCTCTTAGTTAAAATAACCTTTTAAAAGCCGCGGCGAACGGCCCCAAGGCAGCCGTTGCGATGAAATATTTCGCCACATCGCCCACTACAAACGGCAAAAAACCTACGGCTACCGCCTCGTGCCACCCGAGGCGCCATATAATTGCCAAATGGAAAAGACCGCAGGCGTATATGGCAGCCAACGACGCCAACAAACACCCCGCGCGTACGTACCACGTCCGACGATACGCCAAACCCGCCACGGCCGCGCCGGCAACGAAGCCGATCAAGTAGCCGCCGGTCGGCCCGGCGATCGCCGCCCACCCGGCACATCCCGCGAAGAACGGCCCGCCCGCCGCGCCTGCGGCAAGGTAAGTGGCCACCGCACCTACGCCCCACCGCACGCCGAGCGCGGCACCCGTAATCATTACTACGAGCGTTTGCATCGTTACGGGCACGGGCGTAAAAGGCAACCATACGCGGATCGTAGCGGAAAGCGCAAGCGCCGCTACGAAGAACAACGCACCCGCGAGTTTTAACAGCCAACCGAATTCGTCCGCGGACGAAACCTCCGATACGATTTCCCTCATACAGCTATTCCTTTCTCAGAAATTGCCATAACTCGGCAGCGGCTTGCCCTCGCAAGCAGGCATCGCCAGGCCAATCCGTACCCGCCGCATAAGAAGTTACAACCAAGTCGTAAGGCCGCGCCTCTCGCGGCGTCGCCCAGATTACAACGTCGCCCTCCGCGGGCCGCGGCGCGCCTCGCTCGTCGAAGAGGGCGCCGTCGGCCGAGATATTTACGAACGCGACACCGGCCTCGGCCGCGGCCGCGGCGAGTTCCGCTTCCTCGGGGGCCGCGACGAAACCTTCTATCGCAAAATCGCCGGCACGGCACGCTACGACCGCATCTACGTCGCCGAACCTCGCCTTGTAATCGGCCAGCTTTACCTTGTTGGTCGTCCCGACCTCTACCGTCCGTACGCCGTCGAGGTAATCGAAGGTAGTCGCGCCGGACCGGAACGTCAGGACGTCCCGCGTGGCTACGGCCGCGGCGCGGACGCCGGGCGCAACGTCGCGCACGCGGCCTTTGCCGCCGGCTAAGACGGCGGCTCTCCTACCTTCGCCGGCTACGTACGCCCACATCGCTTCCGCATCTTCGCGCGAAGCCACAGCGGCCGCAAACGCCGCCGTACCTTCGGCCGAAGCAGCGCCGCCCGCCTTCCCCAGCGTCGTCATCGCGCGCCTGACGAGGAACTTCACAAGCTCGCCGGGAAGCGGCGGCGCGTTATCGAACGACTCCCACGCCCCCAGGCACGCGTTCACCGACGGCGGCCTCGCGCCTACTGCTATCGTGAAATACACGCCGCCCTCGGCCGGGGCGCCTTTAAAACCCACGCGGTTACCCCACACGTCTACGACGAACAGCGCGCCCTCAGCCGCGGCGCGCCTTTGCTCCTCGGATAACAGACTCTCTACGGGCCCGCCGACGCGGACTCGCCGCTCGTTGCCGTCGATGACGACTCTCATTCGCCGATGAACTTAATCCTTCCCGCCGGCTCCTTGGGAACGGCGCGTCCCTCGCGGAGCGCGGAGGCGACGACGTCGTAGAGGACAACGCCGGTCCTATAGGCGGGCTCGAGGCCGACGAACATCGCATAACCGTCGCCCCACTCGCCTATCACGGCTTCTGCCGCCACCGCGGGGTCGCCGAAATCCAAGCCGACGACGTTGCGCGGCGCCGTCGTTATGGGCGTCTCGGGCGTGGTCAAACCGATCACGAGGATTTTCTCATCGCCCGCCGCGAGCCAGGCGACCCCATCCGTAAAAGCCCCGTCCCCGGCCGTACCGGCTACCGTCACGTTGGCGCTGATGACGGGGAAATTCGCCATTTCGATAAGGCGCCGCACGTTATCCTGGCCGTAGTCGAACTCGTGGTTGCCGAGGGTCATCGCGCTCACGGCCACCTCGTTCAAGCAAGCGAACTCGGCCTCGCCGCGGTAGACCGTCGAGTACGGCGTACCCTGGAGGACGTCCCCCGCTATCAAGAGAAAGGTCGGCACGCCGGCGGCATCGTTCTCGGCGCGTACTTCGTCCGCCATACCGGCGAGGCGCGCCAGGCCGCCCACTTCACCCTCGACGCCCGGCACCTCGACCGGCTCGAGTCGGGCATGAAAGTCGTTGAAGAAGAGGATGGTGAACGGTTGGGCCGCGCAAGAGGCGCCCGCGTAAATTAGTATAAATAAAACGGCCTTTACGATCCTAGCGCGCATAGTTTACGGCTCCAAGCAAATATGTGTTTGAGGTTTTAATCGCCTTTCTCTACAACTGAAATTAAGTCGCCGTTAGCATTATAACCTCGTTCTTCGAATCGGTAATCTCACCCTTTCCCTCCTCTGTTTTTTTTACGGGCTGAATATTCTAAATACTTCAACATCTCCGTAACGTCGCACCGTCAGTGCTAACATTATTAATATCAGCGCATTACGCCCCATAATTAAACCCCTTCTTTAAGTTAGATTTGCCTTCTTACGCCGCCGGCTCGACGTACGGGCCGCCGAAGATATGGGCCTGGAACTTTTGGAGCTTGGCGTCCTCCCACGTGTACGCGTCCGGCGGCAGGCCCGCTTTCATACATACGCCCTCGAGGAAGCGTTCGCGGTCCCAACCCTGCTCGGGCGCCACCTGCGGCAACAGGAGGCCGCTGCGGCCTTCCGCTTCGATGACTAAGCCGTCCTCACCCACGACGATCTCGTTCGGGTCCTCGACGCCCTGTAGCAGCGTCATTACCGATATCTCGATTTGGAGCGTCGGGAGCTCGTCCGGCGTCACGGGCCGGAAGCGGGGGTCGCGCAACGCCGAGTTTATCGCCATGTCGCGCACCGCGAGGTATAGCGGCTTCGTCGGCAATACGTAGCCGATGCAGCCGCGCAACATACCATAACTTTTCAGCGTAACGAAGACGCCGCGTTCCTCGAGCAGCTCCGCGGAAGCGGGCCGCGGCGGCTCGTACGTCCGCCCTTCCTGGACCGCGGCGCGCAACGTCTCACGGGCGATCCTAAGGAGCTCTCTCTCGTCCGGCGTCGTCGCCGGCCTTTCCTCCTCGCGCGGGGCTTCGGCGCTCTCCGGTGGACTCACTTCAACCGGCTCCTTTCGTTTGCAGGCCGCCCCGGTCAGAATCAACGAGCCGAGGCAAAGCCATATCGCAATTTGATTTACGTTCGTCTCCATAATATTACGCGACCGGTATTGCCTCGCGGGTTACAGGTGGTCGAGTCGACGTGCAATCCACCCTTAGCGTACCCGGACGATTCGCAAACATCCGGCCGGCTTTCACGCGGGCCGGCCCGATCCTTCCGACGACGCCACGGTACTTGCCGCTCTTCCGCGACGCAAAAAAGGCCGCAGCCTTTCTTTCAATCTACCATATTTAAGATACGTCCGCAAGGACGAGGGCCGGCCGATAGTTTGAAACGACGTTAACGTTGCAATAGTACGGGTACTTTTCTCGCCGCTTCGCGGCGGCCGCCACCGCCGCCGGGCTTGGCGTCGAACGCAGCGTACCATAACCCGCAAAAAACCCATCCCGGTTACGAAAAATTCCTTGCAAGAAATCTCATATTGTCGTAACATTAACCTAAGGTGCTTTTAAATCGGGCGTAGGACTTTTGCTCGGCCGAGGGCCGTTTGACGAAGTGGCGGTTTTTATTTTACCAACAACCGCGGCCGTTACGCCCCTTCGGCCTTAAAACCGTCTAAAAATATTATCCAATTCGTCAGCCAAAATAAACTTTACAAATACGAGAAATTATGGTATAAGGCTAAACTCCGAAAGCGGCGTAAACCTAAACAACGAGGAGGTAGCTCGACATCGTAGAAAAGCGGGCCCGGGTGAACCGGCGGATACGCGTCCCGGAGGTTCGCCTAATTGACGACGAGGGGAAACAGGTTGGCGTAGTTCCCACCAAGAAAGCGCTGGCCCAAGCCGAAGAGAAAGGGCTCGACCTGGTCGAGGTCGCGCCCCAGGCAAAACCGCCCGTTTGCCGGATAATGGATTTCGGCAAATACCTTTACGAACAAAGCAAACGCCAACGCGACGCCCGTAAGGGGCAGACAGGCGGCCTCGTTAAAGAGATAAAAATCAGCTCGAAAATAGGAGCTCACGACATAAATTTTAAAATCAACCACATAATAAAATTCCTCGAGCAAAAAAACCGCGTAAAGGTCACGGTCGTCTTCCGGGGGCGGGAAGTATCTCACGCGGAACGGGGCCGGGCCCTTCTCGACCATATTATCTCGTTGCTAGACGGCTACGCCGTGGTCGAAAACCCGCCCAACCTCGACGGCAGACACATGACTATGTTGCTCGGGCCTGCTAAAAAGCGACCTCCCCCCGACGGTAGCGAGTAAGGCCCGAACCCAAGAGGCAAGGAAATGCCCAAAATGAAGACCAAACGGGGCGCTGCCAAGCGTTTTCGACTTACCGCCCGGGGAAAAATACTAAGGAACCGCTCGTACGGCGGCCACCTCATGACCGCTAAGTCGCCGCGGCGGCGACGACGCTTACGGCGAAAAGCCACCGTGTCTCCGGTTGATAATAAACGGGTAAAGGCATTGCTCCCATACGCCCGGCGAAAAAGTTAGCGTACCCGCGAGAAAGGTCCTTATGGTAAGGGCAACCAACGCGCGCCAAAAGCGCCGTCGGCATAAAAAGGTTCTCGAGAGAACCAAGGGCTTCCGCGGCGCCCGCAAGAACCTATTCCGGGTCGCGCGCAACGCCGCCTTCAAAGCCCGGCAACACGCGTACGCGGACCGCCGGCGCCGACGCCGCCTCTTAAGGAGCTTGTGGATAACGCGGATTAACGCGGCCGTGCGGCCCTACGACCTCCCCTATAGCCGCTTTATGCAAGGTCTTAAGAAGGCGGGGGTCGACCTGGACCGGCGTATGTTGGCCGAGACGGCGGCGCGTTCCCCGGAGGCCTTCCGCGCGCTGGTCGACGTCGCGCGAAAAACCTTGGACGAATCCTGAGGCCGGCGGCAAACTACGCCCTCGCTCCCGCGGCGGAAAGAATACCCATGGCAATTATGGAAAGACCGGTCGTCGCGCTAACTATAGGAGACCCGGCCGGTATCGGCCCGGAAATAGTTGCGAAATACCTCGCCGGGCCGAGGAAAAGCGGCCTCACCTTAGTCGTCGTGGGCGAGCAACAATTATTAGAGGAAACCGCCCGGAGGTTAAAGCTTAATTTCCCGAACCTCAACGTGATAACGCGGCCGAGCCGCGATAAGTTCGCCCCGGACGCCGTCAACTTGGCGTCGTTGAAGGTAAGAGGGCGCAAAGACGTCGAACCGGGTAAACCCAACGCGAAGACCGGCCGCGCGGCAATGGCGTTCGTGGAAAAAGCTACGGACCTCGTTATTCTCAACGAAGTAGACGCCATAGTCACCGCGCCCATCTCAAAAAAAGCCATCAACGACGCGGGCTACTATTTTGCAGGCCACACCGACTATTTCGCCGAACGAACCAATACCTCGAAATACGCTATGTGTTTCCTCGGTGACAACTGGCGCGTCGCCTTAGTTACTTCACACCGCGCGTTGAGGAAGGTGCACGCCAAAGTAAAGCTCGCCCGCGTCGTCAGGACCATTTCCCTTTTCGACGAATTCCTGCGCGCGATCGGCGTAAAAGCGCCCAGGATCGTCGTAGCCGGCCTGAACCCCCACGCCGGCGAAGCCGGCCTCTTGGGCACGGAAGAGCTCAGCGAAATCGAACCCGCCATCGGCGCCTGCCGGGCCCAGGGAATTGCGGCAGACGGGCCGGTGAGCGCCGAGGCGGCATTTATTAACCACCTCGACAACAAATACGACGGCGTCGTCGCGATGTACCACGACCAAGGCCTGGTCCCGCTGAAAGTTTTAGCGCCCCACAGAACCGTGAACGTTACCCTCGGCCTACCCTTCGTTAGAACGTCGGTGGGCCACGGCACCGCATTTGACATCGCCGGGCGAGGCGTCGCCAAAGTCGACAGCTTGAGGAACGCCGTAAACTTAGCGGCGAAACTCGTTAGAGCGACGCGTCAACGTTGACGGCCGGGCGCTCGCGCCCGCAAGTCACTTCCTGTCTTGAGTAACTCTGAACGAAGCGCGCAAAGCCAGGTTACGGAAGGCGGCCATACCGACACGGCCGTCGAAAACGCGGCCCAATTGCCGTGCGACGAACTCTATACCTTGGTAAGCTCCCTCGCCCACGAAATACGGAACCCGTTGAACGCGCTATCCGTAAACCTCAACTTGCTTTCGCGCGAAATCGGCGAAGGCCCGGGCGGCGAAAAACTTGCCGCGGCGCTCAAAGAAATCCGGCGCCTCGACGACTTGTTGACCGCCTTTCTACGATTCGCGCGCCCCAAGGAACCGAACCCGCGCGAGCTAAACCTAAGCCGTATATTAGCCGACTTGGAGACCTTCATTATACCCGTTGCGGCCGCGAGCGGCGTGAAGCTCGATTTTAAGAAAACCCCCGACGTCGCGCTCAGGACCGACGGCGACCTTTTAAAGCAAGCATTATTGAACGTTATTTTAAATTCACTCGAGGCCGGGGCCAGTCGCGCCGAGATAAACGCGGAAGACCGCGACGACGAAGTGGTCATATCGGTAACCGACGACGGCCCGGGGTTCGCCGAACCGGCGCGTGCCTTCAAACCATTTTACTCGACGAAGGCCGAAGGCTCCGGCTTGGGCTTACCCACGTCGCGCGCCATCGCCAGTTCTCTGGGGGGCGTACTCGAGTTGGGGCAAACGCTCGCGGGCGCCGAAGTCAGGTTAACAATTCCAAAGAGGATACCCTAATTAGGTGACGTTACAACTATAGGAGGATCTCGATAGCTTATGTCCCCGAAGAAGAGCCGTTGGAACCGTGAGAAGATAGCGCAGGAGATAAAACAGCTGGCAGACGGAGGCGTTCGCCTTACGGTCAAGAACGTCTCGCGCGAGCACTCGGCCCTGTATAGCGCCGCACTCCGGTACTACAGGAGCTGGGGCGACGCGGTTAAAGCCGCCGGCATCGACTACGATTCCATAAAGAAAGAAAGCCGGCGCGAAGCGGTGAAGAAGATCACCAAATGGAACCGCGCGCGTGTGCTCGAGGAGATTAAAAAAGTCCCGTTCGACAAACTCTGGTACGTCTACAAAAATGACGTTGCTCTCCACTCCGCGGCGCGCCGGGAATTCGGCTCGTGGCGCAAGGCGCTCGAGGCCTCGGGCTACGATTACGACGAGGTAAATAAAGCGGCGGGTACGCGGTACACCTCTTGGACAAGGGAAAAGATAATAAATATGATCCGCGGCCTATCGCCGGACCACCTTTCCTACGGCAACATGACGAAGGAGAACCTGCTCCTTTACTCCGCGGCGTACCGCCGGTTCGGGAATTGGCAAAACGCGCTCCGCGCCGCGGGCCTGCCGGAAGAGCTCATTAAAAAGAGCTTCAAGAACCGGAAGTGGTCACCCGAGCGCATAATTGAAGCTATTCAAAATCGGTATCGAAGCGGCGGAAAGCTCGCGAGCGGGTACATGCAGCGCCACGACCCCAGCCTGTTTTCGGCGGCCTTCCGGCGCTTCGGGTCCTGGGGTGAGGCCATCGCCGCCGCGGGCATCGACTACAAAACCATTATCCGGAACAAGGCGCATACGCGCTAAAGGCGAGCGCGCGGCAAGAAACAAAAAAGCCCCGGCCTAAGCCGGGGCTTTTCCTTTTGCTCCGTCGGCCTCAATTCTCCATATCGCCCGTACGTGAGCGTTGTCGTATGAATGCCGGGATGTCGAACTCGGACCCGAGTAGGGCGTCGTCGAGATCTATGGACATCCCCTCGGGCGGGTTGGGCGGCAGCGGCGCCGCGTGGACCATCGACGCCGCAACTCCCGCCTCGTCGAAGATGCCCGCCTCCCGCATCGCGGGTGCCTCGAAGCCGGTCGCGATGACGGTTATGCGGAACTCCTCTAGGCCGTCCTCAACTACCGCGCCGACGATTACGTTCGCGTCTTCGTCGGCGACCTCGTTAACTATAGCCACGGCCTCGTTGATCTCGTGGAGCGTCATATCGGAACCGCCCGTGACGTTGATGAGAATCCCGCGCGCCCCCTTAATATTCATGCCGTCGAGCAGGGGGCTGGAGATGACGTTCTGCGCCGCGAGGGCCGCCCGGCCCTCCCCCACGCCGACGCCCGTGCCCATAATAGCGCTACCGCCGGATTCGGACATCACCGCCCGCACGTCTGCGAAATCGACGTTGATAAGGCCGGGGACCGTAATGAGGTCCGATATCCCCCGCACGGCTTGAACCAGCACCTCGTCGGCCAAGCGGAACGACTCCGTGATCGTCGTCTCCCGCGCCACGATCTTTAAAAGCTTCTCGTTGGGGACGATGATGAGCGTGTCGACTTTGTCCGCCAACTCCGCCAACCCGGCCTCGGCTATCTTCAGGCGGCGCGGCCCCTCGAAATGGAACGGCCTCGTCACCACGGCCACGGTGAGTGCGCCGATCTCGCTCGCCAAATCGGCGACTATGGGCGCGGCGCCCGTGCCGGTACCGCCGCCCATACCCGCGGTGAGGAAAATCATGTCGGAGCTCTCGAGCGCGCGGTAGAGGGAGTCGCGGTCCTCTTCCGCGGCGAGGCGGCCAACGTCGGGCCTACCGCCGGCACCTAAGCCCTTGGTGAGCTGCGAACCGATCTGGACCTTCTGAAGCGCCTTCGTCTGACGCAGCACTTGGGCATCGGTGTTCGCGACAATAAACTCCACCCCGCGGATTTTGGCGTCTATCATCCGGTTCACCGCGTTGCCGCCGCCGCCGCCGATACCTAAGACCTTTATGGTCGCGAAGTGCTCGTATTCCGGCGTAAACTCAAGCATTTTATTACCTCCGTTAGAAGATGTTTTCCATCCACGATCTCATTTGGGAAAGGATCCTATTGAATATAACCGCGTCGTTGTCCCCGCCGTCGAAGAACCGGCACTCTTCCGGCAAATTGTAGAGTATAAGGCCGACGCCCGTCGCGAATATGGGGTCGGCGACCGACTCGGAAAGGCCGGTTACGCCCAACGGGATGCCGATGCGCGTAGGCATGTTGAAAATCTGTTCGCTGAGTTCGGCTATGCCTTCCATATTGCCGCAGCCGCCCGTGATTACGACGCCGGCCGCCAGTTGCTCGGCGTAACCCGATTGGCCTATCTCGCGCTTGATTAAGGTGATTATTTCCTCCAACCTCGCCTGGACTATCTCCGCGATGTAACTGCGGTCTATCATCCGTGCCCGCCTCCCGCCCACGTCCGCCACCTCTACCACGCCGTCTTCGGAAACGAGCGACGTCATCGCCACCGCGTACTTCTGTTTTATCTGCTCCGCGGCCAGGCGGGGCGTTCGCAAACCTACGGCCAAATCGCGCGTGACCTGGTCGCCGCCCACGGCCAGTACCGACGTATGGCGGACCGAGCCGTCCTGGAAGATGGCGACGTCCGTCGTCCCGCCGCCCATGTCGACCAACGCTACGCCGAGCTCCATCTCGTCCGGAGTCAGGACCGCGCGCGCGGAAGCCAGCGGCTCCAGGATCAACCGGTTTACCTTCAACTCCGCGCGCGTCACGCTCCTCACGAGGTTCTGCGCCGACGTCACGGCCCCGGTCACGATGTGGACGTCCGCCTCGAGGCGGGTCGCGATCATCCCTCGCGGGTCACGTATGCCCCGCTGGTCGTCCACCGCGAATTCCTTCGGGAGAACGTGGAGCACTTCCCGGTCCACGGGCAACGCGATCGCCTTGGCCTGCTCGACGCACCGTTCGACATCCTTTTTCGTTATCTCGCGGTCCGCGCTCGAGATGGCGACGATGCCTTTGCTATTTAGGCTTTTAATATGGCCGCCGGCGATACCCACGTTCACGGCGGCGACCTCTACGCCCGCCATCTGCTCCGCCTCGCCCACCGCCTCCACTACGGATTGGACCGTACTCTCGATGTTCACCACCATGCCGCGCTTGCTGCCCAGCGAGGGCGCGAGGCCGGTGCCCAAGATCTCAACCGCCGGCCCCTCGTTCTGCTTCGCGATTACGCAGCAAACTTTGGTAGTGCCGACATCCAAACCCGCAACTACGTTAAACCGCTCCGTCATCCGCGGAACCACCTCCCGCGCCGCCGGCGCGCGCGTCGCGGTACGTTACGACAACGTCCGTACCGAAACGCACGTCGTACGTCGCGCCGCCGTGGCCGTTCGCCCGCGTCGCCTCGTAAACCCGCCGTAGGCGCCGGGCCGTCCGTTCGTCGAAGTTGGAGCTATATTTAACGACGTAACGTCCGGCCGCCAACGCGACGACCCGGTCGTTAACGTCGACGTATTCGATAGCCGCGGCCCAAGCGGGATCAACCCGGCTTAGCGCCTCCAACGTAGCCAAAGCATCGCCCAACTCGCCGCGGCTTAACTTTTTACCCTTGACGTCTTGTGCCGCTCGGTACCGCACGCCGACGAGTATCGGTAAATCTTCGTAACCCGCCGCCATAGGCCCGAGTACGACGCCGTCGCTCGATACTTTATACAGCTCGCCGTTCAGGACGAAGGCCGCCGCGGCCGGCCGCTCCTCCACCGCGATGACGACTTCCGCAGGCAGCCGCCGTGCGACTTTCGCGCGCCTTATGCGGGGGTGCCGACATACGTTTCGTTCGGCCTCGTCCAGGTCGGCCCAGAACAGGTTGTCGCCCGCCTCGAACCCCGCCGCGGCCAAAACCTCCTGCGCCGTGAGATACGACGTCCCACGCACGGTATATCCGCCGAGCCGCCACGGCTTGGACGTAACCGACGCGTAGACGAGATATCCCGACAGCGCCAGCGCGGCCAAGACCGCGGCCGCGGCCGTCAACTTCTTCCCGAATGCCGCGCCGTCCCGCCGTCGCCCGCGGCGGCGCGCCCGCGGCGCATCCGGCCATAAAGCTTTAGGCATTATTGAAATCACCCAAGAGTTGTATTTCGAGCTCCAACGTCACGCCGAATTTCTCCCGAACAGCTTCCCGGACCTCCTCGATAAGGCGATATATATCCGCGCCGCTCGCGCCACCCTCGTTCACGATGAAGTTGGCGTGCTTCGTCGAAACCGACGCGGCGCCTCGCGCGCGCCCCTTAAGGCCGGCCTTGTCTATCAACTCCCCCGCGGGAGGGCCCTCGGGCGGGTTCTTGAAAACGCACCCCGCCGAAGCCTCGCCGACGGGTTGGCTGTCGGCCCGGCGAGCTTTGTACTCCTCGGTAAGGTCCCGGACGCGGCCGCTATCGGACGGCACGAGCTTGAGGGCCGCCTCCGTAACCGCGAACGGCCGCGGAACCGGGAAGCGGGCGCCGCGGTAGCCGGCCTCGACGTCGCCGGGGCCCAGTTGGAGGCGAGAGCCGTCGGCGCCCACGAGCGCGACGTATTCCACGCGGTCCCACATCGCCGAACCGAAAGCGCCCGCGTTGGTACAAACGGCGCCGCCCACCGTCCCCGGTATGCCGGCGGCCCACTCCATTCCCGCCAGCCCCATCTCGACGCAGCTTCGGACCAGCGACGGCAGGGGGCGTCCCGCGCCCACGACCACCTCGCCGTCGCGCGCCGAGATATGCGCCAACG
>CAZWAM010000043.1:0-17451 GCA_964631855.1 uncultured bacterium
GCCGCCTCCACCGCGGCCTTGACCGCCGCGTCCATATCCGAACCGGCCTCGACGCCGGCCGTCTTCAGAATTTCCTTCGCCTCCTCCTCGTTGGTCCCGGTGAGGCGGACGACGAGCGGGACCTTGACCGGGTGCTTCTCGAGCGCGGCGACCAGGCCATTCGCGACGTCGTCGCAGCGCGTGATGCCGCCGAAGATGTTGACGAGTATAGCCTCCACGCCCGGCGACGACATTACGATGTCCATCGCGGTCAAGATCTTCTCGGGCGAGCTCGAGCCGCCGACGTCGAGGAAGTTCGCCGGCTCGCCGCCGTAAAGCTTGATGAGGTCCATCGTCGTCATCGCCAGGCCCGCGCCGTTTACGATACAGGCGACGTTGCCCGTCATGGGGACGTAGCTTAGGTCCGCGGCCTTGGCGCACAGCTCGGTCTGGGCCAGGTCGTCGCGGCCTTCGGCCAACTCGGCGTGGCGGTAGAGCGCGTTGTCGTCTATATTTATCTTGGCGTCGAGCGCGACGAAGCCGCCCTCCTCCGTTTCAACGAAGGGGTTTATCTCCGCGAGCGAGCAGTCGTACGCGACGAAGGCTTTATAAATCCTCGCGAGAACGTCGGCGACGACGCGGGCCTTCTTGGCGTCGCCGGTGAGCCTCTTGCCGACGGCGAAAGCCTGGAAGGCGTGGAGGCCCAGGCAAGGGTCCATCGTGACCTTGACTATGGCCTCCGGGTTCGTCCGCGCCACCTCCTCTATTTCGACGCCGCCCTCGCTCGAGCCCATGAGCGTCACCGACTTGGCGTCGCGGTCGTTGACGAAGCCGAGGTAATATTCCTTCGCGATGTGCGACGCCTCCTCGAGCAGGACCTTCTCCACCGTAAGGCCTTTGATGTCCATACCGAGGATGCGCGCCGCGGCCTCTTTCGCTTCGCCGGGCGTCTGAGCCACTTTTATGCCGCCCGCCTTGCCGCGGCCTCCTACGTGGACCTGGGCCTTGACGGCAACCGGGCCGCCGACTTCTTCCGCAACGGCCTTCGCCTCTTCCGGCGTCGTTGCGACGCGGCCGCGAGGCGTCTTGACGCCGAACTCTTTGAAAATCTCTTTGGCCTGATACTCGTGGATCTTCATCGCCGAACTCCTTCCGAGGTCCCGAGGCGGAAGCGCCGCTTACCACCGCTTAGGCGCGAGGTCCGTCAAAATCTATTCAAGTTAACGGCAGCCCTCGAGACCAGCCCTATTATGAGGGCGCCCGCTATAAACAGGACGCAGAGACCTAAAACGATTAAGCTGATAACGACGCAGATCCTGCCGACGCGCTTGTTGGCCTCGAGCCGGCACTTCTTGAGCGCCACTATGCCCAGAATTAAACCCAGAACCGGTTGAAGTACCGCAAATAGGTACAGGTAAGCGACGAACAACGGCTCGAGCAAATCAACCAAGCGCCGTTTCTTCTCGTCCCAATCTACGTTCAGCTGCTCTTCCATAACCGGTCCTCCTGACCGCGAAGGCTTAACCCCAGCCGCCACTCGGCGACGCGAGGTAAGCCCACAACCCGGCCGCGAACATAATCATCAGAAAGTACACGGCGACCAAGCAACCCATTAATACGAAGTTAACTATCGCCAAAATTATACATATCCCGCCGACGCGCTTATTGGCCTCGAGCTTGCACTGCGTCGTCGCGACGAGGCCGAAGACGAGGCCCCATATCCACGAGAGAACCGAAGTAAAGTAAAGGTAGGTCAACGCCGCCGGCTCGAGCAGGTCCAGCAGCCGGCGTTCTCGTTCTTCCCATTCCGCGGTCGTTACGCTTTCCTCAGCCACGGCGTTTCCCTAAGCCGTACGTTCCCAACGGTCGTAACGGATACGCCTCTCGTCGAAACGTTCCGCCGGCGGCTTCTCCTCCGCCGGCCAGCCGACGGGGACCAACGCCAAAGGGATAACCTCGGGCGGTAAACTTAGCAGCTTGCGGAACCCGGCGACGCGCCCCTCCCGGGGGTATATGCCGCACCACACGGCGCCCAGGCCGAGGGCGCGGGCGGCTATCAATATATTTTGAACGGCGGCCGAGCAATCCTGTACCCAGAATCCCTTGTGCTTCTCGAGCCGCTTGTCGCCGCATACGAGGACCGCCACGGCCGCCTCCGCGGCCATCTCGGCGTAGGGATGAATCCGGGGTATGGCGTCGAGCGTCCGCCGGTCCGTAATGACGACGAACTGCCACGGCTGCTCGTTGCCGGCGGAAGGCGCGCTCATCGCCGCCTTAAGCAGCGTGCGGACGGCTTCCTCCGGAACCGGCTCGGCCCTGTATTTCCGGATGCTCCGCCGCGATAGAATGGCATCTAGGGCGTCTATAAATTAAATCCTTTTAGCGCGCGGACATACCGAAGGAAAAACTGAAACTCCCTCTCCTATCTCTCCTCGTTACCGCGGCAAATCGCCGCCCCCGACTTCCGCCATCGCGCTAAAGGCGACGTAATGAAAGATATTGAGCAGAGAAAAAACGAGCAAGGCGGTAAGGCCCGCGGCGACCAGCGTCCACGGCCGCCGGCCCCAGCGCCCCGCCCGCTCGAGCACCATCTCCCATATCACGAGCGATAAGGTGAAGAAAATACCGACCAACCCGAGGACCGCTAAGACGGATAACGGGTAATACAGCCAAGGCCAAGAGGCGAGGACCAGCGCGCCGACCGCCGCCACGACCGCGAGCCAAATCGGATAGTCCAAAACGCGCCCGAAAGGCCGCACTGTCTTTTTACTCGCCCCGTCAACGATCAGCTCTCGTGATAGAAGCGGGAACGCGAATACGGGCAAGGCGGCGCCGGCGGCGAGGCCCGTCAGAAAGCGTATTATGTTGGTGGTCTCGCGGAGGCCCGTGTACGAGGACGCGCCGTCGACGGCCATCGGCAAAAGCATCGCCGCGAACGCGAACGAAGCCGGCAGCGACGGCAACGCGTTGACCTTGAAACCGCGGCGAGCGATCAGGAAAATATAAGTCGCAGCGATGCCCAAAAAGACGCCGGTGCAGCGCGAACAAAGCGGCAAGTAGCGGCCGCCGAGGGCAAGCGTACGCGACGGCAGGCAGTGGCAGACGGCGAAACCAAAAAACCCGAGGACTTGGTCCAACCACGCCATCGCGCGAGCCTACATTACCTTGCCGCGGTAGTCGGGGAAAAGTATCGGCGCCGAGCGCTCGCTCTCTAAGCCCGCGCGGGCGACCGCCTCGTCCCACGCCCTCACGTGCTCGAGCGAAAGCGCGCCGATCTCTGCGGCCGGTATCTTGGCCGCCGCCGCGGCCCCGGCTCGGCGCCCGAAAACGCATACGTCCAACAGCGAGTTGCCCATCAAACGGTTCTGGCCGTGGATGCCCCCGGCGACCTCGCCCGCGAAATACAGGCCCTCTACGTCTTGGCTCGAGCCGTCGGCGTTGATCGTGACGCCGCCGTTCTGGTAGTGGAGCGTCGGGTAAACGAGCATGGGCTCGCGCGAGATGTCGATGCCGTGGTTGTCGTACATGCGGAACTTGCCGGGGAAATCGCTCCGGACCGTCCCCGGGCCGCGTAAGATGTCTATCATCGGCGAGTCCAGCCAGATGCCGAGGCGTCCCGAGGGGGTGGTGACGCCTTTGCCGCGGCCTTCTTTCTCGGGCGGCGCGCACTCGCGTATTAGCGCCGAGGAGGCGACGTCGCGCGTCTCGAGGGGATAGACGAATTGTTCGCCGTCGCCGTTCAGGAATTGGGCCCCCGCGCCGCGAATCTTCTCCGTGATGAGCAGGCCCACGATTTGCTCCGGGTAGATGGCGCCCGTGGGATGGAACTGGGAAGACTCCAGGAAAACCAACTCGCAACCCGCGTGGTAGGCCATCGCCAGGCCGTCGGCCGTGGCGCCGTAATGGTTGGTGGTAGGGAAGCCCATGAGGTGGAGGCGCCCGAAACCGCCGGTCGAGATTATCGTGCACTTGGCCCGCACGACGACGTATTGCTCGCGGTCGAGGTCGTAGAGCACCGCCCCGGCGACCTTCCCCTCCTCGTCCTTGATAATCTCCACCGCCGGGGCGAATTCCAAGAGGTTAATGCCGGGCCGGCACTCGACCTCGTCGCGCAACGTCCGCATAATCTCGGCGCCGGTTATGTCGCCGCAGGAGTGCATCCGCTTGCGGCTCGTGCCGCCGCCGTGGAGCGTCCGCATCGTGCCGTCCTCCGTCTTGTCGAACATGACGCCGAGCTTCTCGAGCCAGGCGATGACGAGGGGCGCGTCTTGAACGAGTACCTCGACCACATCGGGCCTGTTGGCGAACCGGCCCCCGCCGACGACGTCCAGGTAATGGATGACGGGGGAGTCGTTCTCCTTGTCCGCGGCCTGGATACCGCCCTCGGCCATCATAGTGTTTGCGTCGCCCAGGCGGAGTTTGGTCGCGATGAGGATGTCCTCGATGCCGGCGTCGGACGCGGCGATGGCCGCGCTGCAGCCGGCGCCGCCCCCGCCGACGATTAGAAGGTCCACGTCGTAATCGACGCGCTCGAGGTCCACCTCCGCCACGTCGAGGCGGCTACGAGACTCCAACAGGTCCACCAACTCGTTGGGATATACCGCGCCTTTGTTCAAACCCACGCGCAATTCCCGTTTGGCGTCGGCGCGGAAGTCGGGGTGGAACGCCTTGAGGAGTTCGTCTCGCTCCTCGAGCGTGAGACTCCGGAAATGCTCGCCGCGTTTGACGGCCGCGATGCGCGCCGGCCTGTTAGCCTCAACTCTCGTTATCAATTTCTTAAGTCCGGGGTCGTAACCCATCGTCTTCTGCCTCCCGTCGTCCGGCCGGACGGCCTAGCGGAACAGCGCCCGGACCCGCCCTAACGACGCCGGTGCGATGCCCACGTTATCACTTTTGCCCGTTATTCCGAAGAACGCTAAGTATTTCGCCATCAAGTCCTTCTTCTTATGTTTGCCGTCGGCCAAAGCGCCGAATATTAGAGACGAAACTATAACCCTATATCCCGGTCCGCCCTCGGCCTCGTATACTACTACGCGCGCGTTCGAGCGGTTCCCCGCGCGCGACGAGCGCACCGTCGCCTCGCCGGCCGTCGCGGTCAACTCGTCCACGTAGGCGTCCGGTTTGTCCTTCCGGTAGGAGTGGTATTCGAAGCGCACGCCGGCCCAACGTCCTATCCCCTCCGCGACGTCGACGTTGCCCTCCTTCATCGTGCGGCCGTCGTCGGCGAAACCCGCGCCGAACTTCCCGAAGAGCGTGGCCTGGCCGTAACGCCGCCCTATCTCGGCCCCCTCGACGTATAAGTTCCCGCCGTCGCGGGAGAGGTAGTCTCCCAGGATTTGCTGTTCGGTATAGGACAATCGCCCGTCGTAAGGCCAAAAGCCGCAAAGGACGAAGACAACGTCGTAGCCGTCGAGGTCATACGGCAAAACGAATTTCCTCCCGACGTCGGCCACGCCGTTGGCGGCGAGCGCGCTGATGACGGCACGTTCGGTCCCCACGGCGCCGCGGCCTTCCGGGTCGCCGAAGGTTTGGCCGTTGTCGTGGTCCCACACCAGGACCTTGGCGCCGGGGGCGCTCGAGCCCGCCAAGCATAAAGCCAATATAGAGAACCAAACCCTCACGGCGTTAAAATCGGCGGCACGTCGAACACGAGCGACGCGGCCAGCACCTCGCGCCACCAGGGCGCGAGGTAGGTTTGAGCTACGTACGCCGCCGCGAGCATCAAGAAACCCACCATTAGGCCGTCACGTACGTCCCGCGAGCGCGTCGGCCGCCCGAGAAGCCGCGACGCGGTTGGCTCCGCCGCGGCCAATAATATGTTCGCGAAGGCGAGCGCCCGAAACCCTTCCCACAGAGGCCAGCCCAATACTAAGACCTTCCAAGGTTCGGTCGCCCGCAAAAACAACGTGCCCAGGTAGTAACTTTGGCAGTTTAAAAGCGTCGTCGCGAACGCCAAGCCGCCGAGGCCAGCGGTTGCGAAGCTCGTGCCGGCCACAACCAGCGTTTCCTCGAGCCGCCACGTCCCCCAGGCGCCTACGGCCGCGACGTCCGCGCCCGAGCCGAGCCACGTCAACATACCCTCGGCGTACGCCGGGCCCCACGCGACGGCCGCCGCGGCGCGAGCCGGGAAGAGCACCGTAAAAAAAGCGACCGCCCCCGCCTTACAGAAAGACCAAAAAAGCAACCCCATAACCGCACCCTGAAACCCGCGGCGCAACCGCAGCCAAAAGTAAATGGGGAGTAACGCCAAGACGTCCAGGGCCGGCAATATGAACTTATTGCCCGCTAAGATCCCCCCGCCCGAGGAAAGGAAGGCGGCCGCGGCCAAATAGTACAAAGCCCCCGGGAGTCGCAGGTTACGCCATAAATTAGCGGGCGCGGTCGCAAACCTTTGCTCTATACCCGCCCACGCCAACTAAGTACGCTCCTCGCCGGGGCGCCGCTAAACCTGCCTAATATAGCAAACCGGTTCCGCAAACGCAAGAAGTATAATATAAACGTTAATAAAGCCCGGCCGCTTCGGCCGGGCGCTCCCCTCGGCGGCGCTATGCGAGAACGGCGTCGCACACGAGCTTCACGGGCAGCGAGCCTACGGCCAATAAACGGTCGTGGAACTCGCGCAACGTGGCTTCGGGATTTAGCCTGAAATATTCGTCGCGCAGCGCCACGATCTCCCGCTTGCCCGCCAAGTACGACATCGGCTGAGTAGGCGTGTAGATATATCGTTTGACCTCGGCCTCGGCGTTCACCTTTTCGATCGCGACCACGTCCACGAGGAACGCCACCGCCTCGTCGAAAGTCATCCGCCCCGTATGGAGGGACGCGTCCAAAACGACCCGCGCCGCCCGCCACAACGTGTCTTTTTTCTGCCCCAATATTATACGGTCCTCGTCGTAGAAGCCCTGCTCGCGCATCATCTCTTCGCAATAGAGCGCCCAGCCCTCGATGAGGGGCGTGCCGTGCGTCTCGCGGCGGATCCGGTTCGCCACGCGATTGGCCCAACACAACTGCAGGTGGTGCCCCGGGTAACCCTCGTGGAGTGCCACCACCGGTACTTTGACGCGGTTGTGGCCCGCCAGCTTTTGTTCGATTTCCTCGGGCGGGGCCTCGGGGTCCACGGGCGTAACGTAGAAGAAACCCTTCTGATGGGCCTCGTACGGCGCGGGCGACATATAGGCGGCGTATGGAATTACGGGGCGCTCGAACTCGGGCGTCGGTATGACCTCGAGCTCTTCGCCCTCGGGCATGCCGCAGATATTTTTATCGACGACGAACTGCCGGCTCCGCGCCATCCAACCCCGATAGAAATCCAAAACCTCGTCCGCTTGGGGGTGGTCCTTCTTGAACTCCTCGACGAGCTGGGCGGCGGTCGCGCCCGGTTTCATCTCGTCGGCCAAAGCGGCCATATCCGCCTGCGCTTGCGCGACCGACTCCTCGCCGAAAGCCAAAAGCGAATCCGCGTCGTAATCGAGCAAATGATACTCGCGGAGGAGGCGGTCGAATGCCTCCCGGCCCGCGGCAAAGTCTTCCCTCGTAGGGAGGCGTTTCACGTAGGCCACGAAGTCGGTCAAAGCGCCGGCGGCTCGCTCCCCCGCGCCCTTTAGCCTTCGGGCGTATTTGCTTCCGGCCTTCTCGGCCGCGGCGGGAACGACCTGGGCCAAAAACGGCCCCCCGTGGGCCGCCATCTCGTCGGCCAACTCTACGAATCTCGCCACGGGCCGCTCGAAGGCCCGCCGGCCCTTCTCGCAATAATCGGGCACCTTCTCCAAACGCGCCAATATCGCCGCGAGCCTTTCCTCCAGAGGAGCGTAGTCGCGGGCGAGCATGATAAAAATCGTCTCGACCACCGTCGCCCCAACGCCCAGCGGGTTGCGCCGCATCTCGTCTATGACGCGTATCGTGACGTCGTACCGCGCGAGGCGCGAACGCGCCAGCGCAAGGTCTACGGCGTCCTCGCCCCGCGCGGACCGGGCGGCCTCCTCGACAGACGGCAGGTATTCGTCTACGAACGCCTCTAAAGCCGCTATGCCCTCGGGCCCGGGGTCGTCCCACTCCTCGTCGTACTCGTGGAGGCCTTTGAAGGTGGCCCACGGGGGCGAAAGTTCGTTCTCGCGGTCCAGTATGCGGTCGATTAAATTACCAACTTCTTCGCTCATGGAACCAACACCTTCCGGGTAAAATTTGCGAAAAAACTAACATACCTCGCCGGGAGGGTCAAGCTTTTAGGCAGGGGTTATGAGGAACCTTTAGAAATGACGGCGCCGCGCGCAGCCGGTAATTATAACCCCGCGCTATTCTAAAATATGGGTTGACATATTAACTTATGAATAATAAAATTATTATCCGGGGGTTCAGGAAAGAGGTCACGACGGATGAAAGTTACTAAGACATTAGCACTGCTGGTCGTTGCCGCGCTCGCCTGGTGGTCGGTCGCGCCGGCCCTCGCCGAGGATGAGGGCGAGGAAGAGGGCGAGGAAGGTTCCTCGGAAACGACCGAGGAAAACATCCGCTACTACTACGGCCGGGGAGACAACCCATTCTACATCCCCACCGACGAAGAGCAAGAGGAAACGTTCTACTTCGGCGAGAGTGACCAGGAAGATTTCGTGGAATTGAAGTGGTCGCGGTTCCAGGACACGTCCGGCAGGGCGTCGCGCGACATCAAAAAGATTATCGGCATCTCGCTGATAACCACCGCCGTAATGATGACCGGGTGGGCGCTCTTCGCTCACAGCGAGGAGACGAGGCCCGACAACTGGCGGAAAATATACGAGGGGACGGGTGTCTTGTTGGTATCGAAAAAGAAGACGGTCCACGTGCCGTCGGTAGTTGCCGGCGCCTGCCTCGTGGGGGGCGGCGTTTGGTTAATGCGGCGCAACTAAAGGAGGGTCGCACGTAGCTCACACCTAGTTCGAAATGCCGTTGATAACGCCGCCGGGAAAGGTTATAATGCCACCGGCCCGGGAAAGCGTAAGAAGCCGGCGCAGAGGCATTTTGGGAAAGCATCACGAAAAGCACGCGCTCCAAAGACGGCGGCAGCCGCGCGTCGCGGAAACGCGTGTTTTAAATTTAAAAGAAAGGGGGAAGATAGGAAAAGCACCAAAAGGTTTGGCTAGCTACCTCTATAAAACGAAAGGGGAAAGCCTTATGAGACGACGTTATAGAGGGACCGACGCCGCGGCCATGGCACTAGCGATTGCCACCGCGTTCGCGGTCGCGTCGTGCGGTACGGAAGAGCCCGGCACCAACGGCCCGAGCGAAGAATACTTCCCGGCCAGCGCGGGCCAAACGTGGCGATACGATACTTACAACTTGACGCGCGACCCGGGGAAGGCCCATCCGTTCTATACGCTCGTGTCGGTACAGAACGTAGTCGCCGTACGCGGCCTGGCGCCCGAGCCGGTCTTCGTAACCAACTACGCCAAGAGCGCGGACGACCAACGGCTCCGCCTTAACCAGGCCAGCTTCTATTGGCCCGACAAAGACCTCTTCTACAAGTACGAATACTTCACCTACGGTACGGACCGCTTCCTCCTACGCGGGTACCACTACTTAAACGAGTGGGAGGAACCCATAATAGGAACCTTCTTCTATACCGGCGCGGGGCAGAAAACTTCGTTCACGCTTTTCAAAACTCCCTTCGAGCCGAACGCCAAGTGGGACGTCCTCGACTACAACAACCCCGACCCGGAAAACAACCCGACCGTATTCCGCAACCTCGACCAAAAAGATTATTTCGGCCTCCCCCGCGACATGGACGGCGACGGCCAACCCGACAGCATGGACATCTCGATAACAGGAACGGTGGCGGGTAAAGCGCTGATCAGCACCGACCTGGAAACGCTCGACTGCTTCGTCATCGTCCATACCCAAAACCTCGTCTTCCACCTATCGCGCCAGGGCGACGTGCAGGACGTCTCGAAAACGAGGTACTGGATCGCGCCGTATTACGGCGCCGCGAAGATCGTCTGGTACCAAGACAGCGAATACCTCGACCACATAGAGATGAACCTCCGGACGTGGTGGTTCGTTAAGTAACGGCCGCCCAAGAGCTCCGACCAAACGAAAGCGAGGCTTACTATGAATATTAAACGCATCTTATTCGTAAACCTCGGGGCAGCACTGGCCACGGCCGTTACCGTATGCGCGGTCGGCACCAACGCCACGTACGGGACCGCGGGCCTTTTCCGCACGTGGTCCGCGGATACGATAAAAGTACCCAGCCTCGACGTAACGATGTTCGCCGCCCAATACTGGAGCTACGATACGCCGGAAGGCGGCGATAAATATATGTTGCCCTCAGCGGGCTTAACGTTATGTCCGCTGAAGTGGTTCGAAGTGGCCGGCCACTTCCGGGGCGCATTCCACTATCGCGAGCCGGTGGTGGAGACGGGGACGTACTTATTCGGTTTGGGCGACGCGGGCTTAGCCGGCAAGTTCCACGGCGTCGGCCAGGACCAATTCTGGTTGTCGTTGGGCAGCCTGGTGTACATCGACCTTCCCACCGCCACCGCCGAAGATTACACAACCGCCAAAGAGGAAGATACGGCCTGGCTCACCGACAGCCAGAATAACGTCGGCATCATGGCGCTCACGTCCAAAGACTTTCTGGGAAAGATGATCGGCATCAACGCCAACGTCGGCTACGTCATCCGCAGCGGCAACGCCAACTACGAAACCACCAAGGGCATCTACGTGAAGATGGAAAGGCCGAACTGGGTCTCCTACGGCGTGGGCTTCGACATCAGGCCGATACCCGTTCTGTCGGTCATCAACGAGTACACAGGCTTCGTCAGCCAAACCTACGAGGGCGGCGGTAAAGACAAGAACTTCGAGATAACGCTCGGGGCGCGCACCAACGGCTTCGACTTCTACCACTTCGGCTTAGGCGGCGCCTACCGCGTGTCGTCGGCCGCCGGGCCCGACTACCGCGGCTACGTCCAATCCAGCATGGACATCCCCCTAACACCGTCCGACCGCGATAAAGACGGCATACCCGACTCCCGCGACAAGTGCCCCGACGACCCCGAGGACTACGACGGCTACATGGATAGCGACGGCTGCCCGGATACGGACAACGACAACGACGGCATCCCGGACGCCGTGGACAAGTGCCCTAATGAACCGGAGGACAAAGACGGCTTCCAGGACGAGGACGGTTGTCCCGACGTCGATAACGACGCCGACGGCATTCTCGACGTCGACGATAAGTGCCCGAACGAACCCGAAGACTTCAACGGCTACGAGGACGAAGACGGCTGCCCCGAAGGTGGAAAACCGGTAGAGGAGCCGAAGGAAAAGGCCTTCATCCTCGAGGGCCTTAAGTTCGAGCCCAACAGCCCGGTTATGGTTCCCGGTGCTTACATGTCCCTCGAGAAAGCGGGCAAGATATTGAACGATTACCCCGACATCAACGTCGTCATCGAGGGCCACGCCGCCTCGACCGGCCGGCCCGCTTTCGAGACGACGCTGTCCCAGCAGCGCGCCGAGACCGTTCGGAACGAGCTCATCAGAACGTACGGCATCGACCCGAGCCGCATCCGCGCCGTCGGTTACGGCAGCACTCGACCCATCGCCGACAACGCAACATCGTCGGGGCGCGCGCTCAACCGCCGTATCGAATTCAAGGTCGAGTAACCCTATTTACTAAAACAAAGAGGAGGGCCGACCTGGCCCTCCTTTATTTTTTCGGGCGAAAAGACTTACGCCTTCATACGCAAGAACAACTCCTCGAGCGTAAGCGCGACGTTGCAGTTGTCGCGCAGGGCGGACGCGGCGCCCGCGAGCGCTTCCCAAGCCCGCTCGGGCGGCACGAGGCGCCCGCCATCCGCGAGGCCGCGGAGCCGACTCCCGAGCGCCGGAAACCTTATTACGTCCGCCGTCTCCGCCGCCAACGCCGCGAGGTCGTGATTCAACTCGCCCCACGCGGCCACGAGCTCAAGCGCCTCGTCGCGGTCCCTCGTGACCCGGGCCGCGGCGAGCGCCTCCGCGACGCCGCCCGCCGCCACCTCCTCCAAGATCGCGAGCGCGGTCTCGAACCTGGCCGCGTATTCCTCGTCCACCGCGGCCGCGGCGCCGACGAGCGTCCCGTCGGCCTTGCGCGCGACGTCGCCCGCCTCCGCGGCGCCTACGCCCCAGTCGCGGACCAGCGCCTCCTCGAGCTCCCCCGCCGCCAACCGCGGGAATTGGACGTTCACGCACCGCGACACGATCGTAGGCAACAGTTGCCGGGGGTCGTGCGAGACCAAAACGAAAGTCGTCCGCCCCGGCGGCTCCTCGAGCGTCTTGAGAAAGGCGTTGGCGGGCGCGTCGCTCCGATAGGTCATCTTCTCGGGTTCGATTACCAGGAGCACCTTCCGCGCGCTCTCGCTCGGCGGCCGGCCCGCCTCGGCCAAAATCTCTCGGACCTTTTCGATGTCGAAGTGGAGCCCGGGCGCCTCGTACCGCCGGAAGTCGGGGTGCAAGTCGGCGAATACGCGCCGGCAGGTGTTGCACGCGCCGCAACCCTCGAGCGGCTTCTCCGGGCAGAGCGCCGCGGCGCCCAACGCGTACGCCACCGCCTCCTTGCCCACGCCCCGCGGCCCGGCAAAGAGGTACGCGTGCGCCAACCGCCCGCCCCGCAGCGCCCGCGCCAGCGCCGCCGCCACCTCGCGTTGATACGGGAGCGTTGCTAACGTCCAACGGCTTGGCTTCCCCTCTTCCACGGCGCCCATTCTACTAAAACGACCCGGATTCCGCAACATCAGCCGCGTCCGACTTATTAAAAAACCCGCCCTCAGGCGGGTAACGCGATTCAACCGGTAATATTACATTAACTTCCCGAGTGCGGTCCGTACGGCCGAGAAAACCTCCTCCTCCGTCCCGCCGGCGTCCACTACCGTCGCCGCCTCGGCCTCTTCCCGCGCGAGCGCTAAAAACCCTTCCCGCACGCGCCGGTGGAATTCCACGTCGCGGGCCTCGACGCGGTCCGGCGCCTCGCCCGCGAGGCGCGCGAAGCCCTCCTCAGGCGCCAGCTCGAGTATTATTACCAAATCCGGCCACGCGTCGCCCACCGCGGCCCGGCACAACTCGCGCAGGCGGGCAACGTTCTCCTCGAGCGACGGGCCGCCCAAATCCACCCCTAAGCCGTAACCCTGGTAGGCCAGCGTCGAGTGCACGTAGCGGTCGAGGAGGACGAAGGTCCCCGCGGCGAGGGCCGGCGCGACCACCTCCGCCACCAGCTGCGCCCGCGCCGCCAGGTACAGAAATAGCTCCGCGAGCGGCGCCATCGCCGCGTTCTCGCGGCTGAGCAATACGCCGCGGATTTGCTCGCCGACGGCGGTGCCGCCCGGTTCCCGGGCCGTAACGACGTCGACGCCTTCGCGTCGCAAGTACGCCGCGGCGCGCTCGAGCTGGGTCGTCTTCCCGGCGCCCTCGACGCCCTCGAAGGTTATGAGCTTTCCTCGCGGCATAGTTCCCCGCCCGCTCAAGCCCCGCTACTTCGGGGCGGCGCCCGCGGGTTCGCGTTTCTTCCGTTGCTTGACTTTGGGGCCGCGCTTCCGCTTGGCCGCCGCCACGCCCACGTCCGGCCTGGCCGCTTTCTCCTTAGCCCGCTCGTTGTCCGGGCCCTTGCCGACGATGAAGTCCTCCACCATCCGGTGGCACACGTCATCCGGGAACTGCTGGGGCGGCGACTTCATGAAGTACGACGACGGCGCGATGAGTGCGCCGGCGATGCCGCGGTCGAGCGCGAGCTTGGCGCAACGCACGGCGTCGATGACGATGCCGGCGGAGTTGGGGCTGTCCCATACCTCGAGCTTGAGCTCGGCGCTTAGCGGCACGTCGCCGAAGGTCCGTCCCTCGAGGCGGATGAAGGCCCACTTGCGGTCCGTGAGCCAGGCGACGTAGTCGCTCGGGCCGATGTGGATGTTCTCGGCGCCGATGTCAAACGGCAGCTGCGACGTGACGGCCTGCGTCTTCGAGACCTTCTTCGACTCGAGCCGCTCGCGCTCCAGCATGTTGTAGAAGTCCATATTGCCGCCGACGTTGAGTTGGTAGGTGCGCTCCAACCGGACGCCGCGGTCGTTGTAAAGGTTGGTCAGGACGCGGTGCACGATCGTCGAGCCAACCTGGGACTTGATGTCGTCGCCTATCACGGGTAGGCCGCGCTTCTCGAACTCCTTCTGCCAGTAATCCTCCTGGGCGATGAAGACCGGGATGCAGTTGACGAACGCGCACCCGGCGTCCAACACTTTTTCAACGTACCACTTCGTCGCCATCTCGGCGCCTACGGGAAGGTACGAGACGACGACGTCGCACTTGGTCTTCTTGAGGATATCGACGATGTCCGCCGTCGACCCGGGCGCCTTCTCGATCACCTGTTTCAAGTACTTACCCAGGCCGTCGTGGGTCATGCCGCGCTCCACTTTGACGCCCAGCTTCGGGACGTCGCAGAAGCGGTACGTATTGTTGGGATATGTATATATGGCTTCCGCTACGTCCCTGCCCACCTTGTTCCGGTCGATGTCGAACGCGGCGACGAACTCGATATCCTTAATGTGGTAGCCGCCGAGGTTCACGTGCATCAACCCGGGGACCTGCTCGTCCTCGCTTGCGTTCTTGTAATACTCGACCCCCTGCACGAAACTCGAGGCGCAGTTGCCCACGCCGATAATGCCGACGCGCACTTTAGACATCACATGCCTCCTCAACTTTTACGCCGTCCAAGCGGGATTGATTTTGAACGGTTAATTCGACTTTATAAATTCGACGTAACCCCTAAGCGCTTCAATTCCCTCGACCATCCGCGGAGCGTTCTCCTTCACGAATTCGACCTCTTCAGCCTCGCCTCGGGGCGGATTGCGTTTGTACAACTCGATAGCCTTTCCGCCGTCGTAATCAACGAAGGCTATCCGCGCGCCGTAATCGTCGGGTCTAAGTAAACACGCGTCGCCGGTAACGGTTACGATATGGTGGGGGTGCGAAATCAAGGAGTAGGCCAGGTCGTTGGACGTGGTGACGCCTTGGTGTTCCAGGTGCGGCGCGAGCTCGTTGAAGTCCGCGAAGAAGTAGAACGTGCCCTGCGGCGTCGTCGCCCTTACGCCGTCTACGTCGTTGAAGCCGCGGCTCATGAAGGTCCCCATGATGCGGTGGATTTGGCGCGTTACCTCGAAATATTCTTCTATCTCCTCGTTGGCCTCGAACGCCGTTACCGCGGCGTACTGCGTCGGCGTCGACACGTTGGTATAGACCGTGGCGGCCACCTTCGTAAAGTCGTCCCTTAGATTCTTCGAGCTCCTCTCAGGCAACACGCAATACCCCAACCGGTAGCCGCCGGCGGAACGGTCCTTCGACAGGCCGTTGGTGACGAACGTGCCCTCAGGGTATATCGTCCCTATGCTGGCGAAACCGTCGAAGTCGTACGTGCTCAGCGCGTAGATCTCGTCGGCCAGGACGAGGGCGTTGTTCTTCCGGCAGACGTCGGTTATGGCCTCGAGCTCGTCCCGCGAGTACAAAACGCCCGTCGGGTTGTGCGGATTGTTGAGGATTACGGTGTGCTGCTCCTCTTCCAAGCCGGATAAAAACTCGTCGAGTTCGGCCGGTTGGATTTTATAATCGAACTCGGGTTTCAGATAGAACGTATGGAAATGCTTATCCAATAATTTGATTTGCGGCGAATACCCAATCCACGAGGGAGAGGGAATTACGACGTCCCCCTTCACCGTGTCGAAAATTATGTGAATCAAATCCTTCGTCCCGGGCCCTATAATTATTCTATCGGCTTCTACGTCCAAGCCGAAATGCCGTCCTACGAAACCGGCGACCGCCTCGCGTAGCTCGGGTATACCTTCCGCGGCGGAATAGTGGCCTTTGCCCGCGTTTTCCGCCAGCGCTCGAGCCAAGGACGCCGGGATCGGAAAAGGCGATTGCCCGAAACCGAAGCCGTAATAGTCGAAAGGGCACGCTTCTTTATTGCATTTCTTCCGGTGCTCGGCGACCATCAACCCCACCCGGAGATTATCCGGCATCTTTATGGCGTCGATATGCGGCTCTACCAATATCTCGGCGTCGGCCATATCGACTTCCCCCTTTGGTTAATTGCTTTGCCGCCTACGAGCCCCCTTCATTAAAAAGGCCCATGTCTCTTCATAATTCCATCCTAGGAATATATACAAACAGTATATATTTAATCATATATATATCTTATCTAAACTAGGAATTCATAACTCTTAGCCAGATAACATAACATTAAATGCCTTTAAATATCAATAATTATTTTCCCGGCGCCGTTATCCAAGGAATATTCTCCCCTATCGGGATTAAAAATTATGCCGGCCTTAACGGCCGGCTTTTTCCAAATCGACGCTTTCCCCTGGTTTTTTTACGCTTTAAACCTCTTTAAGCGCAGCGCGTTCGTCACGACCGATACCGACGACATAGCCATGGCCGCGGCGGCGATCATGGGGTTCAGCAAACCCAGCGCGGCAAGCGGTATGGCCGCGGCGTTGTAGAAGAACGCGAAAAATAGGTTTTGTTTAATATTGCGGAGCGTCTTGCGGCTCAGGCGGTACGCCCGGTCCACCGCGGCGAGGTCGCCCGACATCAACGCGACGTCCGCGGCCTCGAGTGCGATATCGGTGCCCGTACCGATGGCCACGCCGACGTCGGCGGCCGCCAGCGCCGGCGCGTCGTTGATGCCGTCCCCCACCATCGCGACGATTTCGCCCTTCTGCTTCCAACTTTTTAAGACCTCGAGCTTGTCGGCGGGGAGGAGCCGCGCCCGCACGTCCGATATGCCGACCTCGCCGGCGATGGCCGCAGCGGTCGCCTCGTTGTCGCCGGTCAGCATAACCGCGCGGACACCGACCGCCGCCAGCGCCGATATAGTCTCCCGCGCGTCGTCCTTGACCCGGTCGGCGACGCCGATCAACCCCAGCAATTCGCCCCCGCGCGCCGCGGCGACCGCCGTTATCCCCCGGCCCTCCATCTCCGCCAAACGGCCCTCCAGGCCATCGAGGGAGACGCCGTTCTCGTTCAGGAAGCGGATGCTGCCCACGAATACGCGGTCATCGCCGACCGTTCCCGTTACGCCGCGGCCGGTCACGGCGTCGAAATCGGTCACGGGCGGCGGCTCCAGGCCCCGCTCTTTGGCGCCGGCCACCACCGCCGCCGCGAGCGGATGCTCGCTTAGCTGCTCGACCGCCGCGGCGAACGTGGCGAGCTCGTCCTCGGAGACGCCCTCGGCGGGCGCGTACGCCACCACCGTCGGCGCTCCCTTGGTTATGGTCCCGGTCTTGTCGAAAGCGACGACGCCTACGCGGCCCATGAGCTCGAGGCTCTCGGCGTCGCGGAACAACACGCCCAACTCGGCGCCCTTCCCGGTCCCGACCGTAACCGCCGTCGGCGTCGCGAGGCCCAGCGCGCACGGGCACGCGATGACCAACACCGCCACCGTGGCGATTATCGCGGGCTCGAGCGCGTGCCCTGTAACCA
>CAZWAM010000043.1:17551-19347 GCA_964631855.1 uncultured bacterium
ACGTCCTCCACCGAGATATCGTGCGTTTCGCCGTCCGCGAACTTATGGGCCGTAGGGGGCGTGAGCTCGAGAAGCTTTTGGATGGCCGCGGAGGCGCGGCCCTTGGCGCGGGTCTCGAGCCAGCGGCCTAAAAGGATCAACGTAATTATCATCGCCGCGGTCTCGAAGTAATAATGGCCGGCGCTGCCGAATAAAAGTTCGTACAAGCTGTACAAGTACGCCGTCGTCGTCCCCATCGCGATGAGGGCGTCCATCCCCAAGATGCCGCGGCGCGCACCTCGAGCCGACTTTACGTAAAATTGCCACCCGGCGAAAAATTGAACCGGCGTCGCGAGCGCGAGCATCACCCACCCGTCGTGCGGGAAGCGCAGGAACATCGCGACCACGAAGAGGGGCGCCGTAAAGGCGGCCGCGAATATGAGCCGTTTCAGGGCGGGGGATAGACGTTCCGCCCGCGTTACCGCCCGCTCCTCTTCGGCCTTGTAACCCAGGTCTCGGACTACGCCCTTAATCTCGGCGAGCGACACGACCGACGGCACGTACTCGAGGCGCGCCAAACCCGCGGTCAAGTTCACTCCGATCGACGCCACCCCCGGCAACGCCCCGACGAAATCCTCGATATTGGCGACGCACGTGGCGCACGTCATCTCGCCGATGCGCAAGACCGCCTTCTCGGTCGGGACGTCGTAGCCGACGCCGCGGACGGCCTTCACGACGTCGCCGAAGCGGCCGCGGCCGTCGTCGTAGGTTACGGTCCCCTTCTCCGCGGCCAGGTTGACCGAGACCTCTTTGACGAACGGCAGCGCGCGGAGCGCCTTCTCGTTCGTCGCGACGCACGTCGCGCACGTCATGCCGGATATGGGGAAAGTCACCGTCTTCATTTCTTCCACCCCCGCTCGTAACCGCCGTTACGGGTCGTAAATTCGTCGCGCAAAAAGTATAGGGCAAAACGATTAAACTCACAACGTATTCCGAATACCCAAAGTACGATACTAAAAAAGGCAGGCCGCGCCTGCCTTTTCGGGGTGCGAGGCCGTCATTCCGGACGGGGTTTTTCCACCGTCGCCGGCGGCGGCTCCTCCGCAGGCGGGCGGGCGAACTCGCGCATCATGCCCATACCCATACGCGGGTGCCGGCCCTTGCCGTGGGCGGCGCCGCAACACGGGCAACACCAGCCCTCGCCCTTTTCGGCCTTGTGGACCGCGTGCATTTTGCACCACGGTTTATAATGAGGGCCGTCCTTCCACGCGCCGGCGTGCATAAACGCCCGCGTCACCGTGCACACAGCCAACAGAACCGCTAAGATGATGACTACAATTGCGACGACCTTGGCGAGCTTCTTTGGGCCGCCCTCGGCTTTAACTGCTGCAAACCATAGAATGAAGCCGAAGAGTACCGCCAGGAGCTCGAGCCCTAACGCGATATCCCAGCCGAACATATCCTCACCACCTTTGCCTTATCTTTTTAGTAATATTAACATAAAAACGCCCAGGCGGGACCAAGAAATCGAAACGGCGCCCCGGACGGTCCGCCGGCCATTTTAACGCGTACCGCTACGCGGGCGCGGCGCGGCATTTCCTCCGCTTACGGACAGGGGGGGCCTCCTCTTCGGCCACGCCCTCCTCGCGGACCTGCGTTATGTACCCGCCCCAGCGCCGCCACTCGTCCATCCGGCAAGAGTGAACGAATTGGCCCTTGTATACGGTGAGGTCCGGGCAGGCATCGCACATGTCGACGCGGCCGTCGGGTAACACGTCCGGCGCCTGAATGATGCCGATGCTCTGGCCGTAGACGGG
>CAZWAM010000044.1:0-3696 GCA_964631855.1 uncultured bacterium
CGCCCCCACCCAAAGCCTTCCCCAGCTCAGCCGCCAGGATCCGGTAATGCCGCGGGGACCAATTGAGCGACGAGCCCCCGCTGCCGGGGTGCACCACGACGTAACCTTCGCCCGCGACGCCCCGGCGCGCGAGCAACGCCCTCGCCGCGGCCCGGTCCTCCCCGGTCACCTCGAGTCTCGGCGGCGGCGCCTCGGCCGGAACCGCGAGCCCCAAACCCTCCAAATATTTTAAATTATACTCTAACTCGTGACGCGTCGACGGCGAGCGGTGAAATTTAACTCGCCGGTTGTAGAGGACCGAGTAGCCGCGATAAGCGTTGCCGACGCGTACGCCCACGCCGGCAAACCAAACGACGAGCGTATCGACGAAGTCGGGGTGAACTACGACCGCGGCGTCGAAGCCGCCGTCCCGCACCGCGGCCGTCGTTTTACGGAAGCCGCGCCAGCCCTTCCCGCCCGAGGCGATAAAGGTACCTACGGAGCGACACCGCTCGAGCAGCGGCGCCATCGCCGGCCTCGCCATCGCCCCGAGCCGCGCCTCCGGCAACGCCGCCTTCAGCTCCTCGAGCAGAGGCAACGTCAAAACCCAATCGCCGAGGCGGTCGTTGCGCGCGATTAAGACGCTACGTATCTCTCTCGTTGCCATCCAAGTGCCCCGCGAGCAGGGGAGCGGAAAGCCCCCACAAAATTACAAAGACGACCAACATAGCCGGGTCCGATATAACGTCGCCGACGAGGCCGCTGACGAGGACCGCGGCCGTCGCGGCCAAGAGGCCGAGGCCAAGCGCGCGCACCCGCGTATCCCCGCCTTCCGCGCGGAAAGCCGCCCACGCCATCCGCGTCGACGCGACCACGATCCATAAGGCCGCGGCCACGGCAAGAAGGCCGCTCTCGATGGCCAGCCGCAAGTAGTCGTTATGCCACCCGATCACGCCCGCCACGGGCGAATAAAATCGCGTCCGATGCGGAAACACGACCTTTATCGTCTGCGGCCCGAACCCCGTCAGCGGCCGGTCGAAGACTACCGCCAGCCCCCCCTTCCATAGAATGTCACGATAGTTCTCGAACGCCGGATCGCCCAGCGAAAAGCGGCCCGAGGCGACGCCCGCAGGTAAAAACCAAACCGCGATAGCCGCCGCGGCCGCTACCAGCAGAAGCACGGCCCATACGCGCCGTTCCCTCAGCGCACCGATCAAACCCACGCCGCCCGCCAGTGCGAGCCACTGCCCCCGGCAAAAAGTCAGGATTAGCGCGCCGAAAGGCAGGAGCGCCGCGGCGCCGAACCACGCGCGCCGCCGGCCCGACGAGAACGCCGCCGCGGCCAAAAACAGGCACAGCGCCACTGCGAGAATTTCCGCGAAGGTCGTATAGCCCCCGGTCCGCGAGGCCACCCGCTCCACGTCGCCGAGCGCGAAATCGATAAAACCCACAATCGCGGCGACGACCGTCGCGGCCAGAAAAATATAAATGCCCGCTAGGCGGCGAGCGCGCGAGACCGCCATATGGGCGAGGGGATAGTAAGCCAAAAGGAGCCCCGATTTCTCCAGCCCTTTCCAGCTAAGCAGCGGCTCGAGCGAAGTCAACGTCGACAGGATACGGACGACGAGGAAAGCCGCGATCGGAAGGTCGAGCGGCAGTGACCGGAGGCGCCGCCGGCCGTCCGTCAAGACGTAGACGCAGAACAGCGCCGCGACGATTAGGAGGCCGAAATAAGCCATCGACGTCGCGAACAACGGCGCCGGCGCGAGCGCTATTACGCCGAGGAAAAATAAATCCTCGAGGCGCTTATTCGAAGAAGGCGGCCGGTCCGTATCGACGTACGACATAATATTATTTAATTACAGCCACCTTGCCGAACCGCTTCGCGCCGTGCCGGTCCTCGCTTACGAAGAGGTAAACGCCCGAGGCCGCGGGGCTACCGCCGGCCGTAGTCAGCGGCCATTCCGCGACGCCCGACTCGTCGACCACCGTCGCCCATACCTCCGCGCCGCCGAGGTCGTAAAGTACGAGCGAGCTGCCCGGGGCGACGCCCGCGAAGCGGATGTAGCCGTGGCCCTTCGACGGCTTGGCCGGGTTGGGGTAAGCGGCAACCTCCGACGGCGGCAGCGGCCCCCCACGCGTCCCCGCGAGCGAGGCCGCCGCGGCGAGGTTGACGCGCGTAACGTCCGCGCCGAACGCCGGCGTGAGATGTTTCGGCAGATCGTCCGTAGTATGATACCAGGGGTAAAACTCCTTGCCGGCGTACTCTATCGATAGGAGCGCCGGGTAACCGTAATCCCAAAACGACTCGTGGTCGCTGCCGCCCCGGCCTTCGGTCACCGGCCGCACGACGCAGGCCGGCACGTATAGCCGCGCCGCCTCGCGATACGACGACAGAAGCTCACGCGAAAATTCATTGTAGCGGACCTGGACGTCGTGTGCGGGTTCGTCGAGGTACGATATCATGTCCATATTAAATACGCCGCGTATATCCGCGCCGGCCTCGTACTCCTCGCGCGCGTACGCGCGGGAGCCTATAAGCCCTTCCTCTTCGCCGGAAAAGGCGACGAATTTGACGGTACCGTCGAAGCTGAAGTCGGCGAGCACCGTCGCCGCCTCGAGCAGGGCCGCGGTCCCGGAGGCGTTATCTTCGGCGCCCGGCGCGCGGTTCCACGGGTCTTGCGAGATGGAGTCGTAGTGGCCGCAAAGCACGTACGTTTCGTCGCCGCGGCCGCGGCCTTTCTTCGTGGCCTCGACGTTATCCCAAATTATGGGGTCGCGGTTAATTATTTTCACGGCTTCCCAGCTTTCGCCGCCGTCGGTGGTATGGATCATCGCCGCGGGCCCGCCGACGACCCAAGCCTCCTCCCTGTCTATGATCGATATGCCGGTGTAGGTATAGTAATCGCCGAAGGGCGTGCGCTGACGCGTCCAGCTCGCGCCGGCGTCGTCGGTCCGATAAACCTTGCCGTTCGACCCCGCGGCCCAGCCGCGCTTGTCGTCCGCGAACGCGACCTCGGTGAAAAAAGGCCACTGTGGAAAATATCCCGATACGCGGCCCCACGTTTCGCCCGCGTCCTCCGAGTAGAGGATGGTCCCCTCGTTGCCGACCATCACCGCGTGGGTCCGGTCCGCGAAAGCCATCCGCCGCATGCCGAAGCCCTCGGTCTGCGGCACGTTTTTCACCTCCCACGTAGCGCCGCCGTCGTAGGAGCGCATCACTAAGCCTTCCATACCGAGGGCCCACCACTTATCCCCCGTCTGCGCGTACACGCCGAGGATCAACTTCTTCGTCGGCGTCGCTACCTTGCGCCACGTCGCGCCGCCGTCCACGGTCCGGTAAACGGCGCCGCGGTCGCCCCCGACCACGCCCCGCGCCGTGCCGAAAAAATAGACGTCCCGCAAATAATCGGTCGGGTCCTCCAGCGTAAGCTGTTTCCAAGTCCGGCCGCCGTCGTCGGTGCGCGCCAGAAAACCCAACCCTCCTACGACGAAGCCCACGTCGTCGGTCGCGAAGTAACCGTGGTCCAAGCGGCCCTCCGACTTATAGGCCTTCCACGTCCGGCCCCGGTCGTCGCTCCGCCAAACGTAGCCCCAAGTGGACAACACCCACCCCAACCGGCCGCCCGCGCGAAAAACCGAGTCCGCAAAATAATCGTTTTCCATCGGTTCGTAGACGTAGGGGCGCCGGTTGGTCTCGTAACCCAGACGCCGGAA
>CAZWAM010000044.1:3796-6722 GCA_964631855.1 uncultured bacterium
GCGACGCCCGCTACCTCGGGCAACTTTTCGCCCGGGCGCGGCCAGGCCAGATATACCGGCCCCGGCGGCACGCCCAGGTCCACGTACGCGTAACCGTCGAGCAGGCCTAGCCTATCGGGGAACGTGAGCACGAGCGCGAAAGAGGGCCTCGCCTCTACGACCGGGACGCCTCGCGCGAGCAACTCGTAGGCCTGGGCCGGGCGTTCCAACGTCACCACCGCCAGCGTACGTTCGGTCCCGGCGGCCGACGCGGCAACGACGGCGAGCGTTACGAAAATTAATACGTCGCGCATATCCCCGCTTCCTATCGCAACTGTACGCGCCCTCGCCCCGTGAAACGCTCGAGGGACCGGATCAACTGACGCGTCGGCTTACAACTGAACTCGGCGCGCGCGCGAATGACGACCTCACGGCCGTCGCGGCGCACGTGGAAATAGACGGCGCACCGGCCCGCGTTACGCCCTATTATCTTCTCCATATCAGCAAGCAGCTCCGCGTCCGCGTTCTCCGGCAGCATTATGTGGACTTCCCGCGCGAAACGATACTCGGCATCCTCGAGAGATGTAACTTCGTCGGCGATAAGCTTATACGTTCCCTCGTCCCGCTGGACCCGCCCCTGAACCAGGACCGGCCTGTCTACGAATATGACGAACTCGGCTTTGGCGTAGCAGTCCGCGAACGCCACCACCTCGAGGGCACCGTCGTCCTCGAGGGTGAAGAACGCCATCTCGCGACTCTTCTTGTCGGCGATGGTTTTAATCCGCCCCACCATTCCGCCGACCTTCACACCCGGGCCGGCCCGGCCCGCTAAAATGTCGCCCACCGTGACGGCGCCCCGCTTGGTCAAAATATCCCGGTAGCGGTCGAGCGGGTGGCCGGAGATGCTGATGCCGAGGAGCTCCTTCTCGTAACGCAGAAGCTCGAGGTGGTGCCACTCGTACCTGCCGCTTTCGGCCTTTTCCGGCTCTTCCTCACCGGCCCACGAGCCGAGAAGGCTCCCCTGCCCCGCCACGCGGTCGCGGCTCAACCTCTTACCCGCCTCCAACGCCGTGTCCAGGGCCTCGTACAGCGGCGCCCGGCCCTTCCCGAAGGAGTCGAACGCGCCCACCTTGATAAGGGACTCAATTACGGCGCGGTTGACAGCGCGGAGGTCGACCCGGCTGCAGAAGTCGGTCAAGCTCGTGAACGGCCCGCCGCGCTGGCGTGCGGCGACGATTTCGTCGATCGCGGCGCGGCCCACGTTCTTTATGGCCCCCATCCCCATCCTGATACGTTTCTCGTCTTCGACCCAAAAGTTATACCAGGAGACGTTGATTTCGGGCGGCAGGATCTCGATTCCCATTTGCCGCGTGCTCCTGACGTATTGGACTATCTTGTCGGCGTTGCCCTGCTCGGAAGTCAAGAGGGCGGCTATAAACTCGGGAGGGTAGTTGGCCTTGAGATAGGCCGTCCGGTACGAGAGGACGGCGTAGGCCGTGGCGTGAGCTTTATTGAAGCCGTACTCGGCGAAGGGCGCCACGACGTCGAAAATCGCCTCCGCCTCCTTCCGGCTGTAACCCCGCCGCTCCGCGCCCGTGACGAAAGATTCCCGCTGCGCCTTCATCTCGCGCCGCTTCTTCTTGCCCATGGCGCGGCGGAGGACGTCCGCCTGGCCCAGCGAGTAGCCGGCGACCTCGCTCGCGATCTTCATCACGTGCTCCTGGTAGAGGATGGCGCCGTAGGCGTCGGCGAGGATGGGCTCGAGCGAGGGGTGGATTGCGGGCGCCGCGGCCCGGCCGTGCTTCCGGTTTACGAATTGCTCCGTGGCGCCGGAGCCCATCGGCCCCGGCCTGAAAAGCGCGAGTATGGGGATCAACTCTTTAAAATTCCGGGGCGCGACGCGGCGGCACAGGTCGCGCATACCCTCGGACTCGAGCTGGAAGACGCCGTCCGTATCGGCCTGGCAAATAAGGTCGTAGGTGGCGTCGTCGTCGTACGGGATGCGCTCGACGTCGAGGTCGGCGCCGCGCCGTCGTCGAACCGCGCGGACGGCGTCCTCTATGACCGTCAGCGTCTTAAGGCCGAGGACGTCGACCTTGAGCAGGCCTATGGCCTCGACCGCGTTCATGTCGAACTGGGTCGTAACTTCGTTTTTACGACCGCGGTACAGGCCCGTATAGTTCGTGAGTTCGTCCGGCGCGATTACGACGCCCGCGGCGTGCACCGACGGGTGGCGCGTCAACCCCTCGAGCTGAAGGGCCAGGTCGATGCACTCCCGGACGCGGGGATTGTCCTCGTACTCGCGCTTCAGGACCCGGTTCTCGTTCAAAGAATCCGCGAGCGGCGCCATCGGGTTGATCTCTTTAGAAATCATATCGGCTTCCGAGAACGGAATTTGAAGTACTCGGCCGACGTCTTTAACGGCTGCGCGCGCGGCCATAGTCCCGAAAGTTATTATCTGCGCGACGCTCTCCTGACCGTATTTCTCGGTTATATAGGCCACGACCTCATCCCGGCGCTGGTCGCCGAAGTCGATGTCGAAATCCGGCATAGAGATGCGCTCCGGGTTGAGGAACCTCTCGAAGACGAGGCCGTGTTCCATCGGGTCGACGCCGGTTATGCCCAACAGATAGGCCACGAGGGAGGACGCCGCGGAACCCCGGCCCGGGCCGACCGTGATCCCCCGACTCTGAGCAAAACGGACGAGGTCCCACACTATGAGGTAATAGGCCTCCATCCCCATTTGCGTGATGACGTCGAGCTCGAACTCGAGCCGCTCCCTTACGGCTTCGCCGGCCTCGGGGAAGCGGCGCTCGAGGCCTTCGTTAGCCGATTCGCGGAGGAACGCCGCGGGCGAGGCACCGCCCGGGACGTCGAAGCGCGGCAGGCGGACCCGGCCGAACTCCAGCTCTACGTTGCAGCGCGCGGCGACGTTGGCGGCCTCGCG
>CAZWAM010000044.1:6822-14182 GCA_964631855.1 uncultured bacterium
AAGAAGTTCTCCCGCCCGAAGATGTCCGCATACTCGCCGACGACGCGGTCCGCCCGGCCCCAATCGCCGGCCAATATCGCCTGGCCCAAGTCGCCTTTAAGGCACGCGGAAAAAGCGATCAGGCCGGGGTGATACGCGCTCAACAGCTCCCGGTCGACGCGGGGTTTGTAGTAAAATCCCTCGAGGTAACCTTTTGTCGATAGTTTCAGGAGGTTGCGATAACCCTCTTCGTTCTCGGCCAGGACGATAAGATGGCCGCCCGCCTCGCCGCGCGGGCCGGTCTTCTTTACGAACCTTCCCTCCGGCGCAACGTAGAGTTCGCACCCGATGATCGGCTTCAACCCCTCGTCGCGCGCCGCCTTGTAAAAAGGGACCGCGCCGAATAAGCCGCCGTGGTCCGTGAGCGCTACCGCGGACATGCCGAGCTCGCGCGCGCGCTTCGCGAGCTCGCGCGGGCGGCACATGCCGTCGAGGAAAGAATATTCGCTGTGGACGTGGAGGTGGGTAAATTCGGCCAAAAGGAACACCCGAGGGTTATTATAACGAACGCGGGCGCAGGCCGCAAGTCCGGTAACGCCGGGCCGAAACTACGGCTTGGGAAGGACCTTACCGCCCGAAGTTAGCCGTCGCGTGGCGCCGTCGAGGCCGGCGAGGAAGATGTCCCCCGTTTGGCCGGCGCCTACGAGGTAGAAGACGGCACGCGAACCTCGGGCGAAACGGAGAAGACGGCCGCCTCGCAGCAATAACTTATGACGTTTAAGCTCGAGGTCCACGGCGTAGACTGTGGCCTGGCCCAAGACGCGCGACGTGCATTCCACGGCGACGTAACGGCCGTCGGGGGAGAGGGCCACGCGCGTGGCCGGCTCCTTGGCCCTTATCGACAACGACGGGCGGCTGCCGCCGCGCCCCCCCTCGATTACGTAGACCTCGTTCAAGACGTATTCGTACGACTTCTTGTCGGCCTTCGGGGCCACGACGACGACTTTATCGCCGGATACCGCCGCCGGCGGCAACCACCCGAGCTCGTGAGCCTCCGGGCCCAAAAGGCGCGTCGCGGTTCGCGACCGGAATTCGTAACGCGCTACCGTCAACCTGCTTTCGAGTATCAAAGCCCCTTGGCCCAAGAAGCCGTAGACGGCCCGCGTCGGCTCGAGGTAGCGGGGTACGTCACTCCCGGGGTCCAAGAGGTACACACCCGCGTCCATTCGAAAATCGGCCCGCGGTCGCGGCTTTGCGGCCGCCTCCGCCGACGCCGCGGCCGTCTCCGGGAGAGCGAATTCGGTCGGCTCGACCAAGAACGCCAGCCGGCCGTCACGCCCGAAGGCCAGGTCGCGGAAACGCGCGCCACAACGCCAAGCCGACGTCTTCACCTGGCCCGTCTCGTCGGGCCCTGTTTCGCAAGCGACCCCCCCGGCAAAAGCCGCGACGACGCGGTCCTTAGCCGTGGCCAACTCGTACTCGTACAGGGAATTGTCGCGGCCGTAGTATAGGAGGCCGCCGTCGGGGGAAAGGACTACCTCGCTTTGGGGGTCGCACGCGAGGCCGAGCTCTTTAACGCCTTCCGAGGCACAAACAGCGACGACCTCGGCGCCGGTCCCCGCAGCTCGCGCGACGTAGACGGTATCGGCCAAATCCTCTTCCGTCGCCGCCGGCCATTCGACTTCGCCCGGCCTGCACGAGGCGACGAGAAGGGCCGCGGCAACGGAAATTACCGGCGTAAGTCGCGAGAGCTCGAAACGGGACTTAAGCATTTTATAATTTTAACATAAAAGGACAACTGGGCAAGAGAAACGAGGGACGCGAAGACGCAACGACGCGTCGCGCCGGTGCGCTAAGGTACTCTCGCGGGGCGGCGCGTACGGGGACTAAAAAACCGGGCCGGTCTGAAGACCGGCCCCTACATTCATTCGATTACGATTCGGGCGAATTTCCGTTTACCAACCCTAATAACGAAAGAATCGCCTTCCGCAAATGTTAAAGGGATATCCCCTTCCCCTTCTTTTAATCTCCGACCATCAATTTCTACGCCTCCTTGTTTCACTAACCGCCTCGCTTCGCTTTTAGACTTAGCTAATCTCGCACCCACCATAATTTCCACCGGGGTATTCTTAACGCTTTCCCGTTTAAAATGAAAAACGGGCATATCCTTGGGCGCGAGGCGCTCTTTATGTACGCGCTCGAAGTGCTCCTCCGCGGCTCGAGCCGCGGCGGCGTCGTAGTACGTCTCGACAATACGGCGCGCCAGCTCCATCTTCGCCTCTTTGGGGTGAACGCGGCCATGGGCGATTTCGCCTTTTAACTTCGCGACCTCCTCGGCCGTCCTAAGGCGGAGGATCTCGACGTAATCCAACATAAGCTCGTCCGAAACGGACATCAACTTGCCGTAGATTTCCTCGGGCGCCTCCGCTACGCCGACGTAGTTGCCGAGCGACTTGGACATCTTCTGGGAGCCGTCCGTGCCCACCAACAAGGGCGTTATAACGGCGACCTCCGGCTCCTGGCCGAATTCACGCTGGATGTCTCGCACGACCATCAAGTTAAACTTCTGGTCGGAGCCGCCCAGCTCCACGTCGGCCTCGAGCGCCACCGAGTCGTAGGCCTGCGCGAGCGGGTAAAGCAATTCGTGCAGGCTGATGGGCAACCCCTCGGCGAGGCGCTTGGCGAAGTCGTCGCGTTCTATCATACGCGCGACGGTATACTTCGCGGCCAGGCGGATGACGTCCGCGAAGGCCATCGGCTCGAGCCAACGGCTGTTGTAATCTACGGTCGTCTTCTTCTCGTCTAATATCTTGAAGGCCTGCTCGCAATAGGTCTCGGCGTTGGCGCGTATCTCCTCGGGCGACAGCGGCGGCCTCGTCTTCGACCAGCCCGACGGGTCGCCGATGCGGGAGGTAAAGTCGCCCACGAGGAAGACGACCTCGTGGCCGAGCTCCTGGAAGTCGCGGAGCTTGCCCAAGACGACCGTGTGGCCGAGGTGGATGTCGGGCGCGGTGGGGTCCAGGCCGAGCTTTACGCGAAGCGGCCTTGCCTCCCCGAGCGACGCGCGGAGCTTGGCCCGCATGTCGTCCTCGGTAATGACCTCGAGCGCCCCTTCGCGTACGAGCGTCAGTTGCCGTTCGACTTCGCCTTCCATCTTGGCTTCGGCCCGGGTCGTCATATCTATTCCTTAGCTATCCCGTTTCGGCGTGCGACGGATACAAAAAAGGCATAGGACCTTCGAACGCCCTATGCCCCACCGCCCGGCGGCGAGGCCCCTACTGGTCGTAATACATAGCCTTTATGCGGCCCCACGCGTTACCCTCGGTCGTAGCGGCGGGGCGTTCGCGCGGGCTGTTAATGTTCTGAGGTTGGGGTTTGGGGCGCTCGCGGAAGTCGGCCGAGTTGTCGCCCGTGTCGTAAGAGTTGCCGTTAACCTCGTTGTGGGTGGCGCCGGACTTACGCTCCAGGCTATGACCTTGCGCCACCGGCTCGTGAGGCGTGCCCTCGAAGAAACGCCAAGGCGCCAGGCCCCACCCGACCGCGTCCCGCACTTCGCCGTTCGGCCGGAGGAGCATTACGCCGCCCCTGCCCTTCGCGAAATCCATCGAGAGTTTGCAATAGAAGTCGGGCTTATAGGAAGAACTCGACCAGGCCCCGTGGTCGTCCACCCGCCCGATAAGATAGAAACCGTAACTCGGGATGATCACCCTCTCTTTATCTTTGAATAACGTAACGGTCTCCGGGCCGTTTCTGCCGGCTATACTTATACGCCAACCGGTAAGGTCGAAGTTGTCCTTGCCGGCGTTATAGAGTTCGATAAAAGGCAACGATTCAACGCCCGGGGCGTACAAGACCTCGGCTAAGAAAACTTTATCCCCCGCGTCCGCGGCCCAACTCACCCCGGCTAACGCTGCACATAACGCTAAGTAAAGAGCCTTTCGCACGCCGGTTTCCACCTCTCCTATACCATTATGCCAGAAAGGCGATTTTTTGTCAAGCGAAAACGGACCCTTCCAGCCTTCTTATACGAAAGGGGCGCTACGCAGCACTTGAGCCTTATTGCAAAAATAGAAAACCGCGCGCCCCGTATTATAAGTAACAAAGCCTAAGCGGCCGTTTCAAATTTTTTCCGCCGGAGGCCGCTCTCGTGCATCTTCGCTCCTTCCCGGCGTATTGGCTAAGCGCGTCGCCGCACGTGCAACGCGGGAAGCTATCGCCCGCCAACGGCCCCGTCTCGCGCCCCCAATTGCTACAACTATACGTACCCGTCTCCGGCGCTTCCGCACCCGCGCGGTAGACTACAATTAACCCTCCGGTTTCTAACGCCTCAGGTCGACGCAGGCACCACCCGAGCATGGGGCTAACGGTACTCGGTCCCCTCGCAATTCGGGCACGGCGGCAACGCGTCGTCGGGATCGTCGAGCCGGACGATCTGGTCGCAGTTCGCGCAGATATACAACCCCGGCCCCGGTTGTTCGCCGGTCTTGGGCATTTGGGTCACCCCTTTCCGCAACCTGGACCCAGCTACGCAATATATAAGAACCAAATCATACTAACTCACCTCGTTCCGATTGTCAAAAAAATTTTGCCCCTAAGCCGAGCCGCGGCCTAAGCGTACCACGCCGCGCGGTCAGTAAAAGAGACGGACCCACACCCTTTATCGAGCCGGGAACGAGGCCAAGCCCCGGAGAAATCTAAAATTTTTTATAAATTTACCCGACCCCCGCCGGCGCCGACGACGCTCTTGCCAGACGGTTTCACGATTAGCCTCGTCCACGCGAAGGCAAGCAAATCTACGACGGCTTAGCGATTAAAACGGGACCATCCCGGCTAATGAAACCGGCCCGGCCATAAACCTTGCCCGCGCGTCTCGGTTTATGGTATATTCCAAATCAAAAGGGAGAAAACGATGGCCAAGTTCGACCCCAAAAAAATCGCCGTAACCTTCGACGACATCCTCCTCAAGCCGCGCTACAGCGCGGTCCTCCCCGCCGACGTCGACGTCCGCACGCAATTCACCCGCCATATTGAACTCAACGTCCCCGTAGTTTCCGCGGCGATGGATACGGTGACCGAGGCCGCGCTCGCCATCGCGCTCGCGCAGGAGGGCGGCATCGGCGTAATCCACCGCAACATGCCGGCCGAGGCGCAAGCCGCGGAGGTCAACAAGGTCAAGCGCTACGTATCCGGCATGATCGTGGACCCCTATACCGTTACGCCGGAGGCCCCCGTCGCCGACGCGCTCGCCATAATGGCCAACTACAAGGTATCGGGCGTCCCCGTCGTGGACGAGGAGAGCGTCCTCGTCGGCATCATCACCAACCGCGACCTCCGCTTCGAGAAGCGCCGCGACATCCCCGTCGGCGAGTTAATGACGCGCGAGGCCCTCGTAACCGCGCCCTTGGGAACTTCGCTCGAGCAGGCCAAAGAGCTGCTCCACAAGCACCGCATCGAGAAGCTCCCCATCGTCGACGCCGAAGGCCGCCTTAAAGGCCTGATAACCGTCAAAGACATCTTGAAGGCCCTCGAGTACCCGAACGCCGCCAAGGACGAGACGGGGCGGCTACGCGTCGCCGCGGCGGTGGGCGTCGGCGAGCGCCGGCTCGAGCGCGTCGAAATGCTCTTGGAAAACGGCTGCGACGTCGTCGTCGTAGATACGGCCCACGGCCACACCGAGGGCGTCATCGATACGGTAAAGTTAATCAAGCGTACGTTCAAAAAGGCCGAGGTCGTCGCGGGCAACGTCGCCACCGCGGAAGGGGCGGCGGCGCTAATCGCCGCGGGCGCGGACGGCGTCAAGGTGGGCATCGGCCCGAGCGCCATCTGCACCACGCGCGTCGTCGCGGGCGCGGGCGTCCCCCAGGCCGGCGCGATAATGGAGGTCGCGCCCGTATGCCACAAAGATAAAGTTCCCCTCGTCGCCGACGGCGGCATAAAATATTCAGGCGACATAACGAAAGCCGTCGCCGCGGGCGCCTCTTCGGTGATGATCGGTTCGCTCTTCGCCGGGACGGAGGAGAGCCCGGGCGAGCTCATTCTCTACGAGGGGCGCTCGTACAAATCCTACCGCGGCATGGGCAGCATGGGCGCGTTGGGCGGCTCGAGCCTCTCGCGCGACCGCTACGGCCAGCCGGAAGAGGCCGAGGCGTCCAAGCTCGTACCCGAGGGGATCGAGGGCCGCGTTCCCTACCGCGGGCCGCTCTCGCAAGTGGTCTACCAGCTCGTCGGCGGCCTGCGCGCCGGCTTGGGTTACTGCGGCGCCAAAGATATCAAAAGGCTCTGGCGGACCGCGGAGTTCGTCCGCGTCACGCCCGCCGGCCTCGCCGAGAGCCACCCCCACGACATCCAGATAACGAAAGAAGCCCCCAACTACGGCGTACGTACGCCTTGGGATAAGAAATAAGGACCCGGGAGTCCGGCTATTCCTCCGGCAATCGTGTCCGCCGCCAGCACGCTCGGCACCTCGAACCCCGCCGGGATTAATTTATAAATAAACGTGCCCGCCGCTCGGGCCGCGAAAACCACGAGGCCGGGGCGCAATCGCCCCACGCCGACAACGGCCGACGCTCGAAATGAAGAACAAAGCTAAGACCTTCGCAATCGTGTGCGGCGTTCTAAGCGCCGCCGTACCGTTCGCGGTATATCTGATATCGCTGCCGCCCACCATCACCTTCGAGGACTCGGGGCAGATCATCACGGCCGCGGCGAAGCTCGGCATCTCGCACCCCTCGGGGTATCCGCTCGAGTCGCACTTAGGCCAACTCTTCACGTTGGTACCTCTCGGCCGTATCGCCTGGCGCGTGAACCTGGCGTCGGCGGGCGCCGCGGCGGCTTGTTGCTTTCTCCTATACCTACTGCTACGTCGCCTATTTTTGGACCTTGACGCGGGCGCGCGGGCGGCTGCGGCGGCTTCCGCGGCGGCCGCGGCCGTGGCCTTCGGCCTGAGCCGCACCTTTTGGAGCCAGGCGGTCGTTACCGAGGCGTACGCCGCAAACGCGCTCGGGCTCGCGGCGGTGCTGTACGCAGCATTCAATTTCGCCCGGACGCGCGACCCGCGGTGGGGCTATCTCGCCGCTTTCGCCGGCGGCCTGACCCTCGGCGCGCACACCTCCTCCACCATAGTCTCGATACCGGTCTTGGTATACCTGATTTGGCGGTTCCGAAAGGTCCCGGGTTTCAGCGGGGCCTTCGCCGCGCTCGCCTTCGCCCTGCTCGGCGCCGCAATTTACCTCTACCTCCCCGTACGCGCGGCACAAGGTCCGGCGATTGACTGGGGCGACCCGCGTACGCTCGCGCGCGCCTACGCCCATATCACGCGTCGGATTTACGGCGGCCCGGAACCGGTACGCCTTCTATTCCTGCCTCATCAATTACTCGAGCT
>CAZWAM010000044.1:14282-18452 GCA_964631855.1 uncultured bacterium
GCCCTTTTCGAGTTGGCAAGACGTCGACGCGCGTGGGTCCGCCGCTTGGGATACGCGGCCGTCGCGGCGGCGGTAATTCTGCCCTTGGCGTTCAATTTCTATTGGAACGACTACCGGAACTTCTATTTTTCCGAAGATTACGGCGCCAACTTCCTGCGCACGATCGCGTACCGCGGCCTTAACATAATGTTCGAACGCGGCTCCCTCGGGACCTTTGAGACCGCGTACCTGAAAAAGGTGGAGTGGTACCGGCCGGACCACGTCTTCGTGGACGCGACGGGTAGCGTATACCGCGAATACGAACGTTTCGCCGCCGGCCGGCTCGACGCGCGGGACCCGCTCGCAGCCGGCGCGTGGGAACGCGCGTTCGAGCAAGGCATCCTAAACTCCCCGGAACGTCGCGAAGTCTATTACAGCATCTATCGGGAAGAAGTCACGGCCTACGGCTTCGCGCTCGAGCCGGCGGGCATGTTATACCGCGTGACGAGGCCGCCGTTGAAGCGGCGCCCGGTATCGCCGGTTTGGCGCCGCTACCGTATGAGGGGGGTTGCGGAAGTCGAGGCCAACCCTACCGCGCGTCGTTACGTGGCTGAGGAATGGGTCCGCGACGCCGTCAGTAAATATAGGTCGATGTTGGCGAGGGAATATTTCCTCGCCGGGGAGGAGGACCGGGCACTCGCCACCTTGGAAGCCGCGGCCCCCATAACGCGCGATATGACGGAATCGCTACTCGAGCTGGCGAACATACACGTCGCCAACGGCTACTATAAAAAAGCCTTGTTCTTCTACGAACGGGCGCTGGAAGCCTTTCCGCGCAAAGGCGTAGGCGACAAGGCTTTCAGGCTCCATTACGCCCAAATCCTTACGAACAAGGGAGTTACCTATTTATATTTGGGCGATGTAGACGCCGCGGAGGCCGTGCTCCAAGAATCGCTGGAGGTCTACCCCGACCAACCCGACGTCCGGCAAATGGCCCGGCGCGAAAACCTCGAGCGCGCTGCCGAGCAATTAAGCGACGTCGGGGAATGACAATTTACCCTTACCGCCGGGCCGCCGCCGTAACCATATCTCGGGCCGTTCCCGAACGCGCGGCGCCCTCCGGCGGGAAATACGAGCAGCGGCAAATAGGGCCGTTGCGCGTAAGACGGGAGTAATGAAAACGACGATTGAAAATAAGAAGCTCCCGCTGGCCGTGGCGCTGGCCGTGGGCGCGCTCGCGCCCATCATCTGGTTAGCAACCGTGATCCCGGCGGAGGGGCTAAACCTCCCCTCGGACGACGCCTGGATTCATCAGGTCTTCGCCCGAAACCTGGCCCAAGAGGGACGCTACGAGTACAACCCCGGCGAAAGGTCCACGGGCGTCACGGCGCCGTTGTGGACTATGGTCCTGAGCGAGACGCACTTCCTCCACCTTCCGCCGCGCGCGGCCGCGGTAACCCTTACCGCCGCCAGCCACGTATTGTGGGTGGGGGCGGTATATTGGCTGGTCCTCGGCATCTGGCCCGGCCGCTCGCGGTGGTGGGCGACGGCGGCCGCTTGTCTCTTCACCCTCCTCGGGCCGGTGACGTGGTTTTCAGTATCGGGGATGGAGACGTCGTTGTTTTTCGCGCTGGCGACGCTGGCCGCGGCGGCCTTCGGCCGGGGCCGCCACGCCGTAGCCGGCTTCGCCGGGGCGGCAGCGGTCCCGCTGCGGCCGGAGGGTGCCTTGCTCGTCGCGATGCTGTTCGCGTGGTGGGTTATTACGCTCATCCGCGAAAGCAGGCGGCCTTACGCCGGCGAGCTCGTCGGGTACGTAGCGATGCCGCTCTTGTTCAACGCGCCGTTCGTCATCCAAAATTGGGTAGTTTCGGGCGTCCCGTTCCCCACAACTTATTTCGGCCGCCACTGGCTTTACCTGGGCTCGGTAAACCCCGACACGCACATCGTATGGACCGGCCCGCTGGTCTTAGCCTTTTACTGGTACCGCTACATCCACGTATGGATGTTCGGGCAAAACGATTTATCCAACGCCGTGAAAATACTTACCGACCCCACGGTACTCAGTCAAATCGGCCTATGGGCCGCCGTCATCCAACTCGTACGCCGCCGGCTGAACGCGGGGTTCGCCTTCTTCATAATCTGGGTAGTCCTTCACAACGTATTTTACGGCCTCATCCTACCCAACTTCGGCACCGCCGGCAGGTACGAGGGGTGTAACTTCGCGCTGCTCGCGATAGCAATAGTATTCGGGGCTCATCTCGTCCTCGGCTGGATTAAAGAAAGGCCGTTCAAAATTATTCCGTACGTATTTTTAGCCGCCGCTTTCGTCTCCGCCATCGGTTCTTATCTCCACTGGCGAGTGATGTACGCCGACAATATACACCACATCACGACGGTGCACGAAGCCGCGGGCAAATGGACGGCCCAAAACCTCCCGGAAGACGCGCGCGTCGCCGCCTTCGACATCGGCATATTCGGCTACTACGCAGGCCGTTACACAATCGACATCGGCGGCTTGCTCGACCGCGACGCAGACAAATACCTCCGCACGAAGACCGTAAGCCGGTACCTCAAAAAGAAGGATGCCGATTACGTCGTTATGATGGGGATAGATTCGCCCGATATAATCCCTCTCCCCGAACGGCTGGGCTTTTACCGCGACGAGGGCAAAGTCTTCCAATTGGAATTCTTAAAATCCTGGAACCTCAACCCCAGTCGCGGCCGGTGGATTAGCGTCACGGCGATAGCGTATCCGAGGTTGAGTATTTATAAAATCCACTTCCTCAGCGGCTAAACTTTTCGGGGCGTTATGGCGTCCAATACAAGCGGTAGGGAAACCACGAAAAAAGTCGTGGACGCGGAAGTGATCCGGCGGGCCCGCGACGGCGACGGCGACGCGTTCGGCATTATAGTGGAAACCTACCGCGACCGCCTTTTCGGCTTAGCCTTGGGAATCGTCAGGAACAGAACCGCGGCGGAAGACGTTGTGCAAGAGGCTTTTGTTAAAGCCTACAGAAACTTAAAGCGATTTCGAGGCGATTCCAGCGTATATACTTGGCTGTACCGCATCGCCGCGAATACCGCGCACAATCACTTACGGCGCGAACGCCGCACGGGCAAAGTCGACTTCGAGGAAGTGGCGCCGGTCATAGCGGCCAAAGACCCCAACCCCGCGGATAGAGCGGCCAATTCCGAGTTGGGGGAAGCCATCGACGGCGCCATCCAACGACTGCCGCGCCGCCAACGGGAGGTATTCATACTCCATTATTTCGAGCGCATGACCCATCGCGAAATCGCGGAAGCTTTGGGCGTAACCGAGGGGGCGGTGAAAGCCAATTTCTTCCACGCGATACAAAAACTAAAAGGGGCATTGAAAGCCTATGTTACATAAGGCGGGCTCAGCGTAATGGCAAACGAAGAGGAAAAAAGCGCTTGCCGTAAATGGCAGATACTCGTCGGCGAACGAGCGCTGGGGACCATAAACGAGCGCGACCGCGCGTCCCTCGAGCGCCACCTCGCCGGCTGCCCCCGCTGCCGGCAGGCCCTCGCCGAGACGGAAAGAATGTACCGGCTGATGGCGGCTTTTGAACTCGCGAAGGCCGAGCCGTCCTTCGCCGCCAGCGTAGAGCGGGCCCTGAGGAGCGAGGCGGCGGCCGGCAAACCCGAAAAGGCGTCCTTCCCGTTGCGGCGTTGGCTGCGGGCGCCGGCGTTCGCACCCGTGGCCGCGGCCGTCTCGGCCGCCATCGTCGTCGGCGTGTTATATTTCAACGTTTGGGCGCCAAGCGCTCCCAAACCGGCCGAGACCCCCGCGGCCCGCAAGGTCGCGCCGCCCGCGGAGAAGGAGGACCGCGCCGCAGCGGAAGAGACGCGGGCACCCTTACGTTACGAACGGGGTGCGCGAGAGCCCGCACCGCCGTTGGCTGAGGCGGCGACGCCGCCCGAGCCGGCGCCGCTCCCGGGCGAAGTACCGGCCGCCGGCCGTGCAGCGATAACGCCGAAAGTCGCGAAAGAACTTGGCATCGTCGCCGCCGACGCGCCGCCTTTGACCGCCGTAAGGGAAGAAGTCGAAAAAAAGAAAGTGGCCGCGCCGGGGCCGGAACGCGCGGCCGTGCGCCGCGACGCCCGCGGCAGGGCAACGGCCGCCGACGAAACGGCGGCGTACGGCCGCCCGCCCTTCGGCGAATTGGAAGA
>CAZWAM010000045.1:0-4916 GCA_964631855.1 uncultured bacterium
GTCTCGAAGCCCTGGTCGGCGAGGGCGAGGGCCGCGGTCATGCCCGCGGCGCCGCCGCCGATTACGAGGGCCGTCTGCGTGACGGGCAATTCGATATCCGTAAGAGGCGAGAGGTCAACGGCGCGCGCTACCGCCATGCGCACGAGCTCTTTGGCTTTGGCGGTGGCCTCCTCGGGTTGTTTCATATGCACCCACGAGCAGTGTTCGCGAATGTTGGCCATCTCGAAGAGGTAGGGGTTGAGGCCGGCGTCGCGGAGCGTCGCGCGGAAGAGCGGCTCGTGGGTGCGGGGGGTGCAGGCCGCGACGACGACGCGGGTCAGGTTGTGCTCGGCAATTTTCTCGGAGATGAGCTTTTGGGTGTCCTCGGAACAGGTGAAGAGGTTGCGCTCGGTATAGGCGACGTAGGGCAGCGTCGCCGCGTATTCCACCACCGACGGCACGTCCACGACGCCGCCGATGTTGATGCCGCAGCGGCAGATGAAGACGCCCACGCGCGGCGGCTCGCCGGCGATGTCGCGCTCGGCCGGGAACTCGGCCTCCGTGGTCTCGGTCCACCGGGCGGGGGCGACGGCGGCGGCCGCCCGGGCCGCGGCGGCGGAGGCCTGCGTTACCGACTCCGGAATGTCTTTGGGCCCGGCGACGGCGCCCGCGACGAAGACCCCCGGCCGCGAGGTGTCGGTGGGGTGGAAAGGAGGCGAGGCGGCGAAGTCGTACTTGTCGGCCTCCAGGCCGAGGCGCTCGAGCATCGCCTTCGTATCGTCGTCGACAGTAAGGCCGACGGAGAGGACGACCAAGTCGAATTCTTCGCGCGCGAAAGCGCCGGCTTCGTTCTCATATTTCAAAATCAACTTGCCGTTTTCGCGCTCGACGCTGTCGATGCGACTGCGGACGAAGCGGATGCCGTACTCGTGCTCGGCGCGTTCGATGTAGCGGTCGAACTCCTTGCCGAAGGACCGCATGTCCATAAAGAAGATCGTAGGCTCGAGGCGCGGGTCGTGCTCTTTGGCGATGACGGCCTCCTTCGTCGCGTACATGCAACATACGGACGAGCAGTAGCCGCGGCCTACGGTGGTATCCCTCGAGCCGACGCACTGGAGGAAGGCGATGGAGGTGGGTGGCTCGCCGTTCTCCATCAGGATATGGCCGTCGGTAAGGCCGTCGCCGCGGTTCAGAAGCTCGAACTCCGCCGAGGTTATGACGTTGGGTAGGCGGCCGTAGCCGTACTCGCTCTTGAGCGCGGCGTCGAATTTCTCGAAGCCGGGCGCGACGATGATGGCGCCCACCTCCAGCTCTACGATTTCTTCCTTCGCGTCCAGGTCGACGGCGTCCTTGGGGCAGACGTCCTCGCAGATGCGGCACGCGTCCACGTCTTTTTTCAACATATGGAAGTGGATGCAGGTTTCCTCGTTGACGGTGGGGACGTTGGGCACCGCCTGCTTGATGGGGACGTAGATCGCCTTGGTCGTGGCCAGCGTCAGATCCCGGTGGAGCACCTTGCGCTCGAGGCGGTCGAAGGCTCTTATCTCTTCGGTGGGGCAGATGTTGTAACAAGCGCCGCAGGCGATGCAGTCCTCGGATTGTTTCAGATAGGGCGCGGCGACGCGTCGCTGGGGTCCCCGGCCGGCGAAGTCTATGGCGTAGGCCTTGACGCGGTCCTGACAAATGCGGACGCAAAGGCCGCACATGATGCACCGGCCTTCGCCGTAGCCGAAACGGGGGTTGGCTTTGTCTACGCCGTATTCGTCGGCGAGCGCGTCGAGGACGTCGACGCCGGGCTCGCAGCGTGACATCAAAAGTTCGACGTTGAGCTTACGGACGCTGTGGACGTCGTCGTCGTTGGTTATGACGACGAGGCCGTCCCACACGGGGTAGTTGCACGCCGTGACGTAACGCTCCCAGGTCCCCTCCGGGTTTTGCGCCTTGACGGAGCAAATGCGGCAGGAGGCGTACGGCTCGAGGTAGTCGCAGTGGCAGAGGGTGGGAATGCGGACCTTTAGCTCTTCGGCCGCCTGAAGGACCGTGGTCCCCTCTTCCACCTCGAGCTCGTGGCCGTCTATTTTTATCTTGACCATCTTTTTATGCTCATTCGCGGCCGGCTACTGCCGCAGGACCGCGTCGAAATTACACAATTCGTAGCACGTGTTGCATTTGATACACTTCGCGGCGTCTATGACGTGCACTTCCTTCTTCTCGCCCGCAATGCAATCCTCCGGGCAATTCAGCGCGCAAAGCGTACAGCCGGTACACTTCTCCGGGTCGATGGCATAGGTGATGAGCGCTTTGCACACGCCGCCGGGGCACTTCTTGTCGCGGATGTGGGCCTCGTATTCTTCCCGGAAATATTTGATGGTGGAGAGGAGCGGGTTGGGGGCGGTCTGGCCGAGGCCGCATAGCGAGCTACGTTGGACGCCGAGGCCTATTTCCTCTAATAGCTCGATGTCGGCCTCTTCGCCTTCCCCTCGGGTGATGCGGGTCAGGGTCTCGGACATGACGCGGACGCCTTCGCGGCAAGGCGTGCATTTCCCGCACGATTCCTCGCCCAGGAAGTTGAGGAAGTAACGGGCGACGTCCACCATACAGGTGTCCTCGTCCATGACGATCATGCCGCCCGAGCCCATCATGGAGCCCACCTTGGTCAGCTCGTCGAAGTCCACCGGCATATCCAAGAGCGATTCCGGGACACAGCCGCCCGAGGGGCCGCCCGTTTGGACGCCTTTGAACTTGCGGTCCTTAGTAATACCGCCGCCGACGTCGAAGATGATCTCGCGCAGGGTTATGCCCATGGGTACCTCGACGAGGCCGGTATTTTTGACGTTGCCGACCAGCGAGAAGACCTTGGTACCCTTGCTGCCCTCGGTCCCGATGGAGGCGAACCAGTCCGCGCCGCGGTTTAATATTATCGGGACGTTGGCCCAGGTCTCGACGTTGTTCAGGACCGTCGGCTTGCCCCACAGCCCCACTTCGACCGTGTGGACGTACTTGGACCTGGGGTCGCCGCGCTTCCCCTCGACGGAGGCCATAAGGGCGGTGGATTCGCCGCACACGAACGCCCCGCCGCCGCGGTTGATCTTGACGTCGAAGGTCAGGTCGGAACCCAAAATTTTCTCGCCCAGCAGGCCATAGTCGCTGAGGGCCCCGACGGCCATCTCCAGAAGCTGGACCGCCCCCGGATATTCCTGGCGGACGTAGATGTAGCCGGTGTCCACGTTGCCGACGGCGTAGGCGCCGATAAGCATGCCCTCGAGGACAATGTACGGGTTGCCCTCGAGAATGGACCGGTCCATGTAGGCGCCGGGGTCCCCCTCGTCGCCGTTGCAGATGACGTATTTTACGTCGCCCTCGGCCTTGCGGGCTGAAGCCCATTTGCGGCCGGTCGGGAAGCCGCCGCCACCCCGGCCGCGGAGGCCGGATTTTTTTATCTCGTCGACGACCTCCTCCGGCGTCATCTCGAAGAGAACCTTGGCGAGGGCCGCGAAGCCGCCGAAGGCCAGGTAGTCTTCGAGGGAGGCCGGGTCGAGGAGGCCGTTGCCCTCGAGGACGACGCGCTGCTGGTGGGCGTAGAACGGGATATCTTCCTCGGATAGGGCTCTCTTCTTCGTCGCCGGGTCGCGGTAGAGGAACTTCTCGATCACCTCGCCCCCCACGACCGTCTTATCGATAATCTCGGGGACGTTCTTGGGTTTGACGCGCTGGTAGAAGATATTGTCGGGCCTTATGAGGACGAGGGGCCCTTTCTCACACAGGCCGTGGCAGCCCGTGGTGACGAAGTCGACCGTTTCTTTTAGACCGACCTTTTCTAGTTCCGAGAGGACCGCCAGCGCCACCGCTTGGCACCCGCGCGCCTGGCATCCCGTACCGGCACAGACGCTCACTATTTTTCGCGCCGGGTCCCGGCCGGTGACGATCTCCGTGCGAAGCTGCTCGAGGTCCTTTACGGTTTCGATTCTAGTGGCCATTACACCTCTACGTTCTCCTCCGCTTCGCGTCTTCTAACCTCGGCGACGGCGTCTCTGATCTTGGGCGCGTTCAAGTCGCCGAAGTATTCGTCGTCGATGATGGCGACGGGGCCCAACGCGCAGGCGCCGACGCAGTTGACGACCTCGAGGGAGAACAACTCGTCGTCGGTCGTACCCGGGCTGTCGATCTTGAGCTCCCGCAGGAACCTCTCCAGGACCCCCTGGGCGCCGCGGACGACGCACGCCGTCCCCAAGCACACCTTGATCTTATGTTTGCCCCGGGCCTCGAGCGAGAACGCCCGGTAGAAGGTGGCGAGGCCGTAGAGCTGGGCGAACGGGATGCCGAGCTCGGCCGCCGCCATCTCCAAGGCTTCCGCCGGAATGTAATTGTATTCCTCCTGCAAATCCTGTAAGAGCATAGTGGGGGTAGTGGGATTCCGCTTGAAATTATCAATGATCGTTTCCGCCTGTTCCCAATTCGCAGAACGTTTAATTGCGGTAGCCAACGCCCGATCTCCTTTATTCGTCGCCCGCGAACCGACTATCCACGGAAAGCCGTTTAACCCGAACGGTGAAATCGCCGATTTCGATCGCTACCTTGTCGGGGTAGACCAGCCGCGGGCAAGCGGCCATACAATCGCCGCACGAGTTGCAGGCCGCGAGGTCTACGTACCGCGGTTTCTTACGTACCGTTGCCTTGAAGCGGCCCGGCTCGCCCTCGACCTTCTCTACCTCGGCGAGCGTTAAGATTTCAATATTTTCGTGGCGGCCGGCCTCGACGAGCTTCGGCGCCAGGATGCACATCGAGCAGTCGTTGGTGGGGAAGGTCTTGTCGAGTTGGGCCATGGCGCCGCCGATGGCCGGGCTCTTCTCGACGAGGTAGACCTTGACGCCGGCGTTGGCGAGGTCGAGCGCGGCCTGCACGCCCGCGACGCCGCCGCCCACCACCATCACCGCGCC
>CAZWAM010000045.1:5016-18331 GCA_964631855.1 uncultured bacterium
AGGCCCACGTCTTTGGCTGAAAGGCCGAACGCCAGCCCCAGCACCTGGGGCAAGAAGAGGACCGGCAATTCCAGCTCCTGCTCGAGCTGTGCCGCCACTTTCTTCTGGTTGTCGTCGTACATCACGGCGCAGAACGGGCACACGAGGACGACGCCGTCCGGTGCGGCCGCTTTCACGCGCGTAAGCTTTTCGCCGGCAATTTTGAGCGAGAGCTCCTCGTCGATGCCGAGCAGCGCGCCGCCGCAGCACTTCTTGTATTCGGTATACGCGACGACCTCGGCCCCCGTCGCCCGGAGCAGCTCGCCGAGGGAGTGGGGCACCTCCGGGTCCTCGACGTCGTGGAAGGCCCAGGAGGGCTTGAGGTAGTGGCAGCCGTAGTGGACGGCGAAGCGGAAGTCGTAGAGGGGCGCGACTACCTTCTCCTTTATACCCTCGGGCCCGACCTCCTCGTAGAGCCACCGGGCGAAGTGGCGGACGCGCGGCGGCTTCTCTACCCTGCGTCCTACCTTCGCGAGCTTCTCGTTGACCCTTTTCCGGAGGTCGTCGTCCTCGGCCAGTTCTTCGGCGGCCTCGGCCAGGACCGAGGTGCAGCTCGAGCAGAGCGCCAGGACCTCCAAACCCGCCTCCTCGGCGACGGCGAGGTTGCGCGCGGCCAACAGCAGCGTCCCCTCCCGCGTGGCGGACTTGATGGGGAAGCCGCAGCAGGCGAAATCCTGCTGTGGCTCGAGCTCGGCGCCGAAGAGGCGCGCTACCTCGAGCGCCGATTTCTCGTACTGGCGGCCGCGGAGCGGGATCGTGCAGCCGAGGAAGAGGGCGTAATTTTTTTTCATAGAAAATTTGGAACTTAGTCGCCCAGCAGTTTCCCGACCTCGTCGCAGCTTGTCTTGAGCTCGGCTAAGCCCATCCTGGCGCGCTTCTTGTTGTCGAACTCCTCGAGTTCGTAGAGGCGGCCGAATTTTTTAAGGAGCTCGAGCTGGGTCACGTACGCCGGGTGCAGCTTACCCTCGCGCGCGGCTATGTTCTTTACGGCGGTTATTATCTCGGCGAAGGAGACGCCCTGCGGGCAGCGCTCCTCGCACGAGTAGCAGGTCGAGCAGAGCCAGATGAAGTCGGCGTCGAGGACGCGGTCGCGCAGGCCCAAGAGGATCATCCGGATGATCTTGCGCGGGTTGTAGCGCTCGTCGATGGCGCGCACGGGGCAGGCCGCGGTGCACGTGCCGCAGGCGAAGCAGTACTTTATATCTTCGCCGCCGGGCTCCGCGGCGACCTCGTGTTTGAAGTTGGGATCGATCTTAAATATAGTCATCGTTCGCAGTTTATATAGAGCACGATAAAAAAGCCCACGCCCCGGCTAGGGGAATGAGCCTTCGCGAGCGGCTTTACGCTCGGTAAGGACCTACGGTAAAGGGCAAGCGTGAACCGTTGGCCGTCGCGTCGGCCTGCGCTCCCGGTGCCCGGTAAAAAACCGCTCTTATATTTTAAAATACCCCGGCTCGAGTGTCAAGTGAAATCCAACACAAAGTCCGCGTTTTTATACGGCAGCGTTAAATTTATGGCCCGCGCGAACGTCGTCGAGATTAAGGTTGACGCACGGGGCTGACATATTATAAAGTGAGAAGGAAAAAATCTGTAAGGCGGCCTTCGACACTATCGGGAGGAAGCGTTTATGGATATCGGCATTCCCAAAGAGCAGACGTCCGCGGAGACACGCGTAGTGGTTACGCCGATGGGCGCGTACGCATTTACGCGAGACGGCCATCGCGTCTTCGTGGAGAAGGACGCGGGCGCGGACGCCGGCTTTTCGGATGAGGATTACGAGAAAGTCGGCGCGACGGTGGTCTTTTCGCCGCAAGAGGTTTACGGGCGGGCCGAGGCCGTCGCCAAGGTGCAGCCGCCGACGGCCGGCGAAGTGGAATTGATGCGCGAGGGCACCGTAGTGTTCAGCGCCGTCCAACTGGGCGCGCGGGTCGACGAAGCCGTCCGGGCGATGATGGAGAAGAAGCTCGTCGCGTTCGGCTACGAGATAATCGAGGACGAGAGAGGCGAGTTCCCGGTGATGAAGATAATATCGGAGCTCGTGGGTCATATGTTGCCGAGCATCGCGGGCCGGTACTTGTCCTACTACGAGGGAGGTCGCGGCGTAGCGCTCGCCAACCTCCCCGGCATCCCGCCGGCCGCGGTGGCCATAGTCGGCGCCGGCAACGTCGGGACGACCGCGGCGAAGTCCTTCGCCGCGCTCGGCGTTCAAACCCACCTCTTCGACCGCTCGGTCGTCAATCTCCGGCGGGCCGAGGCCGTCGTGCCGGCGGTAATCACCCATATGGCGGAACCCCCCAACATCGCCCGGGCGTGCACCTATACCGACGTCCTGGTTACCGCGGCGTACGTGCACGGCGACAGGCCGCCGATGCTCGTTACGGAAGAGATGGTCCGTTCGATGAAGGCGGGCGCCGTCCTGATGGATATCGCCATCGACCAGGGCGGCTGCTGCGAAACCAGCCGGCCTACGACCCACGTCGACCCCGTATTCGAGAAATTCGGCGTTACTCATTATTGCGTTCCCAACATCGCTTCCGCGGTGCCTCGTACCTGTTCGTATGCATTCAACAACAACCTTAAGCCGTACCTGGCTGAAGTGGTGGCGTTGGGCGTCGTCGAGGCCGCGACGCGGGACGCCGGCCTGCGTAAGGGAATTTATTTCTACGGCGGCGCTTGCACCCACCCCCGCTTGTGCGACCTTTTTAACCTCGAGTACACGCCCGTGGAGGACGTCATCGGGGCTTAGCGGGCCGCCCCGGCGGGGGGTAAGGTAAGGCCATGAGTTGGATAAAGGACTATAAGACGAAGCGGACGACCGCGGCGGAGGCGGTCAGGGTAATCGGGTCGGGCGACCACGTCCACGTTCACCCCGGCTGCGCCGAGCCTATTTCGCTCGTCGAGGCGATGACGGCCCGGGCGCCGGAGCTGGAAAACGTTAGAGTATGGCACCTGCTGACCTTCGGCCCCGCGCCGTATATGGCCCCGGAGATGGCGCCGCACTTCCGCCACATGGCCTACTTCACCGGCCCCAACGCCCGCGAGGCGGTGAACGAGGGGCGGGCCGAGTATATACCTATTTATTTATACGAAATAGGGAACCTTATCCTCGAGGGCTATTATCTCGTGGACGTCGTGTTGTGCAACCTCTCCCCTCCGGACGAGCACGGCTTCTGCTCCTTCGGCGTCGGCGTCGACGTTACGAAGCCCGCCGCGGAGAAGGCCAAGTGCGTAATCGCGCAGATAAACCCCCAGGTCCCGCGGGCGCTGGGCGACTCGTTCATCCACGTGCGTAAGCTCAGCCATATCGTCGAGGTCGACGAGCCGCTCAAGGAGATGCCGGGCGCGGGCCAGATCTCCGAGACGGCGATGAAGATAGGCCAATACGTCGCCGAGCTCATCGAGGACGGCTCCACGATGCAGATGGGCATCGGCGAGATTCCGGACGCGGTCCTGGCCTCGCTCGAGGGCCACAAGGACCTCGGCGTCCACACCGAGATGTTCTCCGACGGCGTCATCGACCTCATCGAGAACGGCATCGTTACGAACGCCCGTAAGACGCTGCACCGCGGCAAGGTCATCGCCGGCTTCATCCTGGGGACCCGCCGCCTCAACGAGTACATCGACAACAACCCGGTCTTCGAGTTCCACCCGACGTATTACGTGAACGACCCGTTCGTCATTGCCCAGAACGAGAGGCAAGTCGCGCTCAACTCCGCCATCGAGGTGGACATCACCGGCCAGGTGTGCGCCGACTCCATCGGGACGCGCATCTACTCGGGCTTCGGCGGCCAGGTGGACTTCATCCGCGGCGCCGCGTATTCGAAGGGCGGCAAGCCCATTATTGCGCTGCGCTCCACCGCCAAGGGAGGCGAGGTGTCGCGCATAGTGGATAAGCTCAGGCCGGGGGCCGGCGTCGTGACCAACCGCGCCGACGTGCACTACGTCGTGACGGAGTTCGGCGTCGCGTCGCTGCACGGCAAATCGCTGCAGGCGCGCGCCCGGGAGCTAGTCGAGGTCGCCCACCCGGCCTTCCGCGAGGACCTGGAGCGCGCGGCGAAGGAGCGTAATTTATTGTAAAAAAGCTCAATTATTTGTGCGTTAAATGGGCGGAAACGTAGCTATAAATATGACTTATTTGCGCAACTATAAAAAAATACTTGACAACGGCGTGCGATTATGTTATATAATTAATATTAAAGGATATTGTTAAATGTATAGAATACTTTTTACGGTATGCTTGATTTTTGTTTTGGGTTGTGGCGGCGAAGAACCTGAGGCCGACGGCGTCATTCCGGTTTTGCTGGAAGTAGGGGGCGAGCCGTCTTGGAGTTCCAAGGACGTAATAGCGGTCGGTTTTGGCCCTTATATATATTATTGTGACCCCTATGGGAATAATAAGGGGGATATTAAACCCGAGCCGAAGATGGAGGTTTACGACCTGGATTGGTCGCCGGACGGCGGGACGATTATTTTCGAGGGTTACGAGTGGACGGAGGAGAAAACAAAACTTTATAAGGCGGAATTCCCGGGAGGCCGTACGACCTTATTTTTGGACGAACACGCCGGCGACCCTGCTTGGTCGCCCGACGGAAAGTACATAGCTTATACTAAGTTCGTAACGCACGCCGAAATTATTTGTATCGTGCCGGCCGCGGGAGGAGAAACGATAGAATTAGTGTCGCCGGGCGACGTATCCGACCCCGACTGGGGCCCGGACAGCGAAAACGTTTTTTACACGAAACGTCTGCCCGGCGAAAGATTTGAAATTTGGGCCGTAAATATCAAGGACAAGAAAAGGAACGAGTTCGTCATCGAAGGGATGGACGCGGCCTGGCACCCGTTCGGTAAGCGGCTCGCTATCGTAAGAAAGTTAGGCGAAAATTTCGATTTATATTTAATGGACCCTGCTACCGGCCGGGCGACCCAGTTCGTCGGTGCGCCCCGGGGAGAAAGATACTGGGCCGCCGTGGACCCTACTTGGAGCCCCAAGGGCGATTGGATAGCATTTCACGGAAGTAGAGAATATTTCGGTATTTATAAAAAGTACGTCAACCTTTAACAAAATAACCGGAGGAGAGAAGAAATGTTTACGAATATGCAAAGGGTATTTTTCTTATTCTTAGCAACCGTTACGCCGGTTTTCGCGGCTACGTGGGTTATGTTTCCCCCGGCGGAAACCGAAGGGGAACCGCCCACCGTTAACGTTTTGGAATCGGATGGCGACCACACGGTGGTAGAAATTACTGTACCCAGTATGTGGGTCGAGGATATTGACGTAGAAGGAGACGTTTACCAGTTAATCGAAATACCGGGTTACTTTAATACGGGTAACGTGGGTTTTCCTTCGGTACCTTTCATTTCAGAACTTGTAGCGATACCGGGTATGAAAGATTTTAATTTAAATATAATCGATTCTACGACAACGAGTTTCGAAGGGTATAACGTATTCCCTACCCAAAAACCGACTGATACCGACGTCGAATGGGAGTTCTATATTGACGAGGATTTCTATAATTCCGACGCCGTTTTTCCCGAAAGTACGCTGGTGTTGGCAGGGGCCGAATTATGGCGCGACCTCCGCGTAACGGCGCCGGGTTTCATACCCGTAAAATATTCTCCGTCGGAGAATAGCATCGAAGTAACTTATTATATAAAATATGAATTGATTTACGCTGGGACTTCCGACGATAATACCCAGGAAGACCCCGACTACCCTATAGAACAAGACTACGCATTAATGTACAAGGAATCTATTATTAATTACGATTTTTTAGATTTACCGGAGACCGGGTGGGATTTGGGAGATAGGGATTATTTAATTATTACCGCTCCCGAACTAAAAAGTCCTTTATTACCTTTTAAGAATTGGTTGGAAAAACACGGCATTTCTTGTTTTATTATCCAGACTGACGAAATACCCGAAATACCGGGTCACCCCGTTACGTCTAACATATGGCATTACATACGGAAAACGTGGGAAGGGTACGATCTGAAGTTCGTTTTATTAGTGGGCGATTTTGAAGATATACCCCCTTTCATATATCCAAGGAAAAATAGGTGGGGTACTTACCCTAACGTACCGTCCGACCATTATTATGCTTGTATTTACGGTTTTGATTGCCTGCCCGATATTTCCGTAGGCCGTATTCCAGGACATTCGACATCAAACCTAAGCTACATTTTAAATCGTATCATAGGTTATAATAACGGCGTCGAACCGGGAGTATGGCCCGCTAATATATTATCCGTCGCACATAAGGAACGTCACTTTTTACGTACACCGGGTTTCGATTTTATTGAATGTAAAGATGATATCGCACGTTATTCATACGGCGGCGACCCAATTTATTTTCATAAACGTTACGGGACCGATAACCGGAACGCAGATTTAAAGGCTAGAATTAATGCGGGTTGCGGCTTAGTTAACTATACAGGCCACGGTAACTTCTGGTCTTGGGCAAACTGGAATTTCGCAGGAGAAAGTTGGACCTCTGGCGATATTGCTGAACTTGAAAATGGGAATAAAACGCCTATCGTTTTTAATGGTTGTTGTAGTAACGCCGATTTGTACCATACTTGCCTTGCCGATTATTGGTTATGGCGCGCCGTTGCATCCATAGGAGCAACTACAAAAAGCGTTCGCCCTAAGGCGAACTATTTCGACGGGTTCTTTATTAAAGGCGTTTACCCTGAAAAAAGGGGGCCTTACGGAAGGCGCGTTGGTAGGGCGCTCGACCACGCGAAAGGTGATTTAGTAAAGGCGTTTTGTTGGATTAGCGGTCCTGGTAGGTACGCAATTGGCGGCGACGTTTTAGATTGCGTACGCAAACACCTATTGCTCGGCGACCCTTCTATGGGTATTCGTAGGGGTCCTTTAACCACTTTTTTAGCCTACCACGAGTCTTCGGTCGCGGTGGGGGCGTCCACAGTACACGTCGAAGTACTTGACGCCGAATCAAACCCTGTCGAAAATGCCGTCGTTTGCCTTTATAAAGAAGGTGAGGTGCACGAAGCCTACACTAGCGCCGCCGACGGTTTAATATCATTCGATATCGATACTGACACCGTAGGCGAAATAACCATTACGGCTACTAAGGAAGGTTTTGTGCCGTACGAAGTTACTATTACGGTAGAAGAATAATCCCGGTTCCGCTTTTTCCTTACCGGCCCTCGCGGCCGGTTTTTATTTTCCCTCTTAGCGCGAACGAAAAATAACCTTGACGGCGGCTCGAGGCGCTGTTAATTATGGAGGTTGTGACCCGAAGGAGTTTCGGGATGTGTCGCGTATATAACGCGTTGAACTTAGTCGCCGCACTCGCGGCGTTACAGGCCGGCACCGTCTTGGCCGACTCCTGGCTCGCCCCCACCGAGCAGGACTACTACGCCGCGAACGGGGAATATTTTTTGCACGTCGTCCCGGGCGACGGCTCGAGCCCCGCCCGCGGCACGCTGTACCGGGCTTTCCCCGCGCGCGACGCGCAGGAGCTGTGGTCCCGCGAGCTCGCCAACCCTTCGGCGCCCCACAAAGTCCTCGTGGCCGACGCGGGCGAGTACGTCGTCACGTTCGACGACTGGGGGAGGGTCGGCTACGGCTCGAGCGTCGTCGTCATCTACGGCCCGGGCGGCGAGCTGGTCCGTACGTTCGGGCTCGAGGACCTCTTAGCCGCGGATGAAATAGCCGCGGTGCCGCATACCGTCAGCTCGCGGTGGTGGGGCGGCGAGCATTACTTCGACGAAGGCGCGGGCGTCGTCGTATTGAAGGTGGTAACGGGCGGGGTGAGCCCGGACGGGGCCGATGAGTTCCGCGAGATACGCATCCGCTTGGCGGACGGCGAGGTGCTCGAGTAACGGGGCCGCCGGAGGCCGGGGTTCAAGCATTGTTCGAAAGGAAGACGATGAATTACCGAAACGTCGTATGCATATACCCCTACTGCCACGAGGTACCCGTATACGAGTTCTTCCCGCCGCTCGGCCTGGAGTACGTCGCCGCCGCGGTGGAGGACCTAGTCGATGACATTTGCGTAGTGGATTTACGTTACGAGGAGGATTTCGAGGGGGTCGTGGGCGGCGGCGCGGACCTGTTCTGCGTGAGCGTGAACTGGCCGTACGAGTACGACTCGGTGTGCGAGGTGATACGGTCGCTGCCGGCGGAGGCGACGACGGTCGTCGGCGGCAAGTTCGCCACCGAGAACGTGGAGGAGCTGTTCGAGCGGTGTCCTAATGTCGACGTCATCGTGCGGGGCGACGGCGAGGAGACGCTCCGGGAGTTCGTCCAGGCGGGCTCGCCGGCGAACGTGGATGGTTTATCCTATCGCGACGGCGACCGCGTCGTCCACAACGCCAACCGCTGCCTCGCCGCCGTCTCCGACACGTTGTATCCGAATCGGAAGAGACGGCGCTACCGGTACAAGATCAGCTACCAGAAGGTTGGCCTCGGGTACAGCTTCGACTCGCTCGTGAGCTCGCAGGGGTGCCCCTTCAATTGCGAGTTTTGTTCGTTCAAAACGAACCCGCTGGGCCAAAAGCGTGACTGGTCGGCGCGTTCGCCGGCGTCGGTACTCGCGGAGCTTAAGGAAATCGACGCCCGGGTGGTGGCGTTCGTCGACGACAACTTCTTCGTCGATATGGAAAGGGTGGAGGAAATATGCGACCTCATAATAGAGGCGAAGCTGCATAAGATCTTTTTGGCCAACGCGCGGATCACGATCGCGAACCGTCCCGCCCTCCTGAAGAAGATGTACCGCGCCGGGTTTCGCCTGCTGATGATCGGCCTGGAGTCGGCCCAGGACAAGAGCCTGAAGTCGCTGAACAAGGGCTTTAAGACGGCGGACGCGAGGAACGCGTTCGTGGCCCTGCGAGAGTCGAATATATTGACCAACGGCTATTTTATCGTGGGCCTTATGGGCGAGACGGAAGAGGAGATGCTCCAGATCGTCCCCTTCGCCCGGGAGATAGGCCTCGATTTAATAAGCCCCAACCGGCTGCGGTACGAGAAGTATTCCGGCCTGGCGCGACTCGTGGACGAGAGCGACGATTACTACGTCGGCGAGGGCAACCGCGTATTTTCGAAGTGGCACGGCCCGGACGATATTAACCGGATCGTGAAGCAAATTAGCTCGGAGTTCTTCGGGGGCCGTCAAATTTGGGCCGTCGCCAAGAAGGGCCTGCGCATAGGTTTCCCGGGGTGGTCATTTTACCTCCACCTTATCTTCGGCCTGCCGCGCATCGTCCGGCGGGCCAAGAGGCGAAGGAAGCGCCTCCGCGCGGAGGCGCGCACGAGTTCTACGAGAGGTTGGGTTACGAAGAAAAGCCGAACCGATTTAAAAAGGTTTGGAGTAGGAGGTCGCCGTGGGCGGTAAGCGTTTGGCGGGTCTTGTAGGCGAGGCGTTTTGGCGGGAGAGCGCCGAAAGGCTTTCCTCGGCGGAGGCGACCGCGGCCTTGTGCGAGCTATTTGACCACGTCGTCGACATCCTCGGGCCGAGGATAGACGACGTCAAAGTGGAAGACGGCAAAGCGCTGTCGTTTTATTCCGCGGGGCGCGAGTTCCTGACGTTCAACGTGACCCGCCGCGGCCTCCGCGTATACGTGCACCCGCCGGCGGGGGCCTTGTTCGAGCCGGAGGCGACATTTGCCGTCGAAAAGTTCAGGTTCTGGGAGGGCTCGTACCAAAAGAAGGCCGGGAAATACCGCGCGCTGAGCTTTTGGATTTCGAAGCGCGAACACCTCCCCGGCGCCCGAGATATAATAGGCCGGATTCCTAAGACTAAAGAGGGCGGCGTCTAATTCTCGGTTTGGCCGACGAGGACCCGGCTGGCGTTACGTATACGTTGCAGTTCAAGTTCGGTAATTTCTAAATTTAAAGGTTAACGCGGACGAGAGTTACCGCGGCCTTCGGGCCGCGGTTTTTCGTCGGGAAAATATGTTTGGGTTGCGGCGCCGGGTTATGGTAAATTTCCCCGTGCACGTGCGGGACATAATCGGGCGGCGGGTTCCGCCGGAGCCCTGGGCCGAGGGCGAGAACATCCCCTGGAGCGACCCGGCGTTCAGCGCGCGGATGTTGGCCGAGCATCTAAGCCAAGAGCACGACGCCGCCAGCCGCCGGCTCGAGACGATCGACAAGCAGGTTGAATGGGTCCACAACGAATTATTGTCGGGAAAGGCGACGAAGGTCCTGGACCTCTGCTGCGGCCCGGGCCTGTACGCGAGCCGACTCGCCCGCCTCGGCCATGAGTGCGTGGGGATCGACTACTCCCCGGCGGCGATAGACTACGCCGAGGCCGAGGCGCGCCGGGAGGGCCCGGCCGCCGCGTACCTGCGCCGGGACATCCGCGCCGGGGGGTACGGCGACGGCTTCGGCCTGGCTCTGCTCATCTACGGCGAGTTCAATACGTTCCGGCCGGCGGACGGCCGGGCCATCCTCGAAAACGTTTACCGGGCGCTGGCGCCCGGCGGCATATTTCTCCTGGAGGTTCACCCCCGGGAGATGATTAAGCTCATCGGCACCGGGCCTTCCACCTGGCGCACCGAAGAGGCCGGCCTGTTCTCGGACCGGCCGTACGTTCGTTTAACCGAGAACTTCTGGGACGAGGCGGGCGGGACCACTACCACCCGGTATTACGTAATAGACGCGGCGACCGGCGACGTCAGCCGCCACGCCCAGACATTCCAGGGGTATGCGGAAGAGGAGTACCGGGTGCTTTTAAGGGACGCGGGCTTCGGCGACGTCTCGGCCCGCCCGGATTTCCCCGGGCCGCCGGTGGAGCTGATGGGCGAACTCGTCGCTTTCGCGGCCCGGAAGGCCGGGCCGGAGTAACCGGGGCGGGCGCTTATATTCTATCCGGATTTAAAATCGGGTCATAACTCAAACCGGAGGTGCGCGAAGTGAAAAAGGAGCTGGAAAACCTCAAGTGGACGCCGCGGTGGGTCTCGTACCTGGGTTGCGTCAAAGGTTGCTTGGATTACCTGGGGCTCGATGTCTCCGACGCGTGGCTCTTCGGCGCGACGGGCCACGCCTTCATAATTAACGTCCACGACGTCGTCTGCCCGAGCGGGCCGACGGCCTGGAATACCGAAATGCTACGTACGCTGGGGAAGAACGCGGGGTACAAAACTTGCGGTATGACCGCGAGGCGCGGCGACAGCGATTTCGAGGAAAAGCGGAAGCTTATCTGGGAAAACACGAAACTCGCACTCGATAATGACCTCCCGACGTACGGCTGGGAGTTAGATATCCCCGAGTACTACGTCGTGTACGGCTACGACGACGTCGGGTATTATTACTCCGGGCCGCTTTGCGGCGACGGCGCCGGCCCGAAGCCTTGGCGGGACTTGGGCGAGAGCGACATCGGCGTTCTCGAGATGTACTCGCTCGTAAAAGGCGAGGCCGCGGACGACCGGACGACGGTCAAGGAGGCGCTGGCGTTCGCGCTCGAGTTCGCGGAAAGCCCCGCTAAGTGGGTCTTCCCGAAGTACAAGGCCGGCCTCGGTGGCTTCGACAACTGGATACGCGCGCTCGAGGCGGGGAACGCGGACGGATTCGGCACGGCCTACAACGCCGCCGTCTGGCACGAGTGCCGGCACTTCGCCGTCGAGTTCCTGAAAGAGGCGAAGGAACGCCTGGGCGGGCCGGCGGCTCCGTTCGACGAGGCGATAGCCAATTACGAGGTCGTGGCCGAGAACTTGAAGAAAGTAGCCGAGCTGTTCCCATTCCACGGCCTGAAGTCGGAGCATATACAGGACGAGAGCCGGGGGGCCGAGGCGGCCGAGGCGCTCCGCGCGGCGCGGGAGGCGGAGGAAGCGGGCCTGGCGGCGCTGGTGAAAATCCGCGACGGATTGTAACGAGGTACCGAAACCTTCAAATAACTCGGGTTGATATTATGGGGAATTGTGTAAAGGGCGGACGAGCGATAGCGGCCGGCCTGCTCGCTTCGCTCCTTGGCGCGAATCCGGCGCCCGTTTGCGGCATAGACGGGGCCGCCCAGGACCTGAAAGGTACTATTTATTACGTTCTCAGGGAAGAAACGGACGATGGGACCGAGGCGCTTATTTATAGTTATGACTTGGCGAGCCAAACCGAAAGCGAAGTAGGTCGTCTCCCTCTTCCATTGAGGAGTCATACGGGATTATCGGTTTCCAGTGATGGCGGTAAAATCGTTGGGTGTGCGCTCATACCTTTCAATAAAGGCGAAGGCCCTAAAGTCGAAGTATATATGTTGGATAGACGAAAACCGGGCGGCGAATATAGATTAAAGGATAGGCAATCGTACGTAGTACCGGTATACCCGTTTAGAAGCGTTTACGACGAATGGGGTAACGCGATTTATCTAACTTGTAACGACCCGCTACCGCTCGAGGAGGAAGATAAAGGCAAGTTTGGCCTTCAGGCTTTCAAGCTGAAAGTAACGTTGGCTATTATAGACCTAGATAAGAAGACGGTGGAGGATTACGACGTAACCTATAAAGGTTCTTACATAGGGGTCAACGCTATTTCGGAACGAGGTATATACGTCGGCACTCACAGGGGACTACGATTTATTAAACGGGGACGAATTTTCTCGCTGAAAGACACCGAACTAATAATCCGATATTTTTCTGCGCCGACTTTACCTCTAATTCTAAGCGACGAAGAAGGTTTCCTTGTAGAGGGATATAAAGGTAGAGAAAACGCTTTTGTGCTTCATTACGTTTCTTTTATCCGGCCGCCGCACCGCGACTTGGGCGAGGCGGAGTTCGCGATTCCGAAACCTGAAAACGGCTGGGGAGTATTTTATGAGTTAACCAATACCGTAAGTCCGTATTCCGGCCATTTTTTATTCGCTAAGCATTTCAACGATTTCAAGAAAACAGAGAAGAGCCTGTATTGGGAGTTGGTAGCGCTCGATACGAAGACGTGGGAAACGAAATCTATCGCGAAGAAATATGGGTATAATTACGCGCTTGGCAACCCGCCTTTCGTCTTCGGTTGGGTGGCCCCGGAAGAGCCGAGAGAAGGTAAAACGGCACCACGTTACGTACATAGTAGTAATTTCATTTATCGGCCTTGGTCGTTCGGAAAAGATTAATGTTGTAATCACCGCGGATTCCTAGCTCGAACGGGAGATTACGGTAAAATGCGTTAAATTGCCGGCGGGAGGGTGTTCGCCAAGGGTAAGTTAACCCGCGACGGACAATAATATAGCCAACTCAGGAGGACCGATGTTAGTACGCGATTATAAGGACGTGCGCCAGGACGACGTCGACGCCGAGGGGGCGGCGGGCGTCAAGATTCGCTGGTTGA